>DOID01000169.1:5131-5447 GCA_003511465.1 Bacillota bacterium
CTCGGTGACCAAGTCGGTGGTTATCGACCACAAGAAATCAGTCTCGGCATTAGCGAAGCCTTGATTACGACCGCCATCGGGTTAATCATCGCCGTCGTGGCTACTATCTTTTATAATTTCTTCGCTGCCCGCCTGGAGACTTATGTGCAAGTCTATAATAGCGCTCTGGAACAAGGTGTCCATGATGACTAAAAAACCACTGGAACTGCCGAAATTACCCGCGCCAAAAGTGGAGATTATCAACTTGATTGATGTCCTCATTACTTTAGTGGCGTTTTTCCTATTAACCACAGTCTTTGCCGAGCAGCAGGACCAC
>DOID01000169.1:5622-6863 GCA_003511465.1 Bacillota bacterium
ATACCAGCCATAATCTCTACCTAAATAAACAGGCGGTGCCGCTACCCAGGGAGGAGCTCCGTGCTTTCCTCCAGAAAACCATCCGTCCAGACCTGACGGTTACCATTCAAGCAGATAAAGATTGCAGTTATGAGGAAGTGATCCGGCTCTTGGATCTGGTTCAGCAGTGTGGGATTCGCCGGGCGGCGCTTGAAGTAAGAAGAAACTAATGACGGCTTTCAGCACTGCCCATCTTTTATCATAAATGTTTTGGCAGGGGGTTGGCAGGAGGATCGCGAAGATCATCGTCACGGTTCCTTTTAGGGCTTTTTGCGTTGTTACTTGATTCAACTATTCCGGTACAATATATTGTTAGCCTAACTCAAAACAAACATTATATACTGTACGGAATCTTCTTTAATGGATACAACGCAAATAGCTTTAAACAGAAGGAACCCAGAACGAAATGGTGGTGAGTGGGGGATGTTACCTGCGGAATTGAACATCCTGGTGGTCGATGATCATCCGCTTTTTCGGCAAGGAGTGCGGTTCTTTTTAGAATCTTTTTCCCCAATTACGCTGGTTAAGGAAGCCGGGAATGGCCGCGAAGCCTTACAGGTATTGGCGGAAGAACTGATTCATCTGGTCTTACTGGACTTGCAGATGCCGGTGATGGATGGGGTAGCGTTGACACAAGCGATCAAAGCAGACTTTCCCGGGGTGAAGGTCCTGGTGTTAACCAGTTTTGCCGGATGGGAAAAGGTTTACCCCTCTTTACAGGCCGGGGCCGATGGGTACCTCTTAAAGGACGCAAAGCCGGAACAGTTAGAGGCGGCCATCCAGGCAGTGATGACGGGTGGGCATTATTTCGAACCGCAGGTGACGTCGGAGATGCTTACTTTCCTGAACAGAGACCAGACAGAAAAGGACAATCTGACAACAGAGGAGTTAACCCAGAGGGAAATGGAAGTTTTGTCATTGATTACTGCCGGCTTAGGGAATAAGGATATTGCCCAGCAGTTATTCATTAGTGAAAAGACGGTAAAAACCCATGTGGCCAATATCTTTGGAAAATTACAAGTGAAATCACGGACCCAGGCGGCGCTATACGCGACCAGACTAGGCTGGTTTAAGCCTACTCAATAGGAGGAAAGATGAAGACCCTGCCAACCGAAAAAACCGGAGCGAAGATAACTGCTGCACATGTTCTCTATGTGTTTATATTTGCCGCAAGCGTTGGCGGCCTTTTTTCCTTGTTATTT
>DOID01000169.1:7002-12657 GCA_003511465.1 Bacillota bacterium
TCCCTTTGAGTTGCGCGCTCTTTTCCGGTTGCTGCGGCGTGCTTGGGATCGTGATGGGTGATCTCATGGCTCGTCTTGGGGTTACGAACGAAGTTTTGCTCAGAATCCTCGGCTATATCGGCACCATCGCCTCAATTTTTATCTTTGTTTTTCTGATTGCCTGGAGCACCGGCTATCTGGAAAAGCTCTTGGCTTTTTTCTCCCACTCGATTTGGTTTATCTTACTGGGCTGTTTTTTTGGCGGCATTGCCGGAGTTGTTGAGTATTTTTATGCTAAATTAGGAGGAAAGGTTAAAGACCTTTCACACCAAAACCGTTTACTGGTTGAATTAGCGGAAAAAGAACGGGAACTGGCAGAAAAGACAAAAACCATGGCAGTCATGGAAGAACGGAATCGAATGGCACAGGATCTTCATGATTCGATCTCCCAAGGGATCCACGGGATCATTTACTCCTGCCATACCTTGAAAAAATATCTGACCGCGTCGAGTATTCCAGCGGAAGCTCGCAACATTATCGAACATTTAGAAAAGACCGCCGGGTTTACCCTGAGCGAACTGAGGGCTTTGATCCTGGAATTACGTCCCACCCTCTTGGAAAGCCATGGGTTAGTAGAAGCTTTACGGGTAAGTACCGAATTGTTTTCCTGGCACCAAGAAGCTGAAGTTGAGTTGAACTTGGATTATGTGGCCGGTCTCACTTCTGAACAGGAAATTGCCGTCTACCGCATCGGGCAGGAGGCTTTAGCCAACACCCGAAAACATGCGGCGGCAAGCAGGATCTACCTATCCTTACTGGAAAAAGAGCATTGCGTGGAACTGACGGTGAAAGACAACGGCGTCGGTTTTGATCCGGAAAGCGTCAAAATGGGCAGCGGGCTCCTTAATATGAAAACCCGCGCCCAAGACAATGGGGGCGTCTTCCGTTTGCAGACCGCGCCCGGAAAAGGAACAATAATTATCGCTGAATTTTCCGACGGCTGAGTAAATCAGTCTTTTTTTGTAGCCGTCTTCAGCCTTTTGGCTGATGACAATGGAGGCCGCCCAAAATATAATTAGTTTTAAAGGGAAATCATTTAATTTATTTTAAATCTAGGAGGTAGATGGCATTGGGTTCTCCACCAGCGGTATTCAAATCTATCCCCCGCTTTATTTTGTTATACTTCTTATTTCTCGTCATTTATGTAATAGGATCGATGTTTATGGCAGTGCCCGGAATGACTGTGTCGGAAACGGCTGTATCCGATGGGTCTGGAATAGCTGTGTCCGAGCCAGGGCTGGTCTCACCCACTAGCGGCCTGCTGATTATCGCCCTAGTTAACCTTTTGATTATCGTCCCATTAATCCAGACCTCACGCTGGGGAGGCTGGAAACTGGCGCTAACTCTCGCCCTGTCTTACTATGGCGCTGTAACCTTTATCGTACAGCTTGAATCCTGGTTTTTCCTTACGGCCAGCACCGTCGATGCCCAAATGCTTCCGCGCCTGTTTTTGATGGGAATTCCACCTGCTTTCTTATTCATTCCACTGGCTGTATGGATTCTGGGGAAAAACCGTTCGACCATTGACACTACACCTAACCCTGTCATGGTTATGCCAATTCGCCAGTGGGCTTGGAAGCTAGTCACCGTTGTTGCTGCTTATTTAGTTCTGTATTGGCTCGCCGGATATTTTATTGCCTGGCAGAATCCGGTGTTACGCGCCTTTTATGGTTCACCCGGCCCAGCCTTACCCTTCTTTGAACATACGCTTAATACAATACGCGATTCCCGGTTGTTTGCTTTGCAAATTCTCCGCGCCCTCCTCTATGTATTGTGTATGGTGCCTGTCATCCGAGGTTCCAGGGTTCACCCTTGGTGGACGGCGCTGTTGGTTGGGGCTTTCTTAGCCCTGCCGCAGAACATCGCGCTAATTATAGAAAATCCTTTGATGCCCAGCGCCATTGTTCGCCTTACCCACTTGGTCGAGACCGTTTCCTCCAATTTTGTTTGGGGTCTGCTTATGGTTTGGCTCTTCCATCGGGAACATCATTCCTTAGGTGATCTATTTAGAAAATAACTCTAGTTGTTCACCCGAAATTCGCAGGAGGTTTCTACCAAGAAATCCTTCTGCTTTTATTACTAGACAGGCAGTTACCCCTCCAGACAATTAATGAATGCTACCACCTTTTGGAGAATTTCTTCTTCATTCGGACCGTCGGCAATGATGATCACCTCATCTCCCTTGGCGATCCCAAGACTTAAAACCCCTAGTATGCTTTGGAGACTTACCTCTCTATTGCCTTTTCTAATCCTTAGCGCGCAAGGATAATTGGAGGCCTCCTTCACTAGATTTGCCGCAGGTCTGGCGTGCAGACCTGTTTCATTCTTTATAATCATTTTTGCTTCTACCATTTCTCTGCCTCCTTAAATTCGACCTTTATAAACTTCCCGGGATCGCCGCCCAATCCTGCTCAAATCGATCTACACTAATGTTGGTTAAAGGATGAAAAAGCATGTTTTTATACAACTCCGGATTTGTTAAATACATGGATAACTTCCTCTACCACTTTTTCCGCTGTTAAACCATACTTTTTAAATAACTCTTCGGGAGCGCCCGATTCCCCAAATCGATCCCGGACTGCGATCCCACGTACCGGAGTCAGACCGGCCACTACTTCACAAACGGCGCTATAAAGTCCACCATAGAGAAAATGATCTTCGGCCGTAACGATTACCTTCGTTTCCTGCGCGGATCTGATGATCGTCGCTTCATCTATGGGCTTAAGCGTCGGCATATCCACTACCCTGGCTTGTACCCCTTTTTTCTCCAAAAGCAGTGCAGCCTCGTATATAACTCCCACCATTGAACCATGGGCGATCAAGGTAACATCCGTGCCCTCCTTTAAAACATAGGCTTTGCCGATTTCAAATTCTGTGTCTTCCCGAAAGAAAACCGGGCATCCCATTCTCCCGATTCTGAGATAAACCGGTCCCTTATGTTCAACGGCTTTAAGGACAGCCTTCCTCGTCTCTACTTGGTCGGACGGAGCTAATACCGTCATGTTAGGCAGCGCCCGCATCAGCGCAAGATCATCCAGGCTTTGGTGTGTAGCCCCAGCCGCTACCCCGGCCATGTTCTGTTCACTAATCCCAACGTTAATGAACCTCTCTCCAAACCTTGCTCTAAACTTATCTGTTTTTGTCGCTCCGGAGAGGTCCGCATTGACCACGAAAAGCCGCTCGTTTACTGCGCCGATTTCCATCAGTGTCTGGCCGAATATATCTCTGGGCGCTACGATTGCTTTCATAAGGAGGCCTCCTCCGCCTTGAGTTCCGTCAAGGCTAATTCATACTCATCCGTGCTGAGCTTCTTAGCGTGCCAGACTACGTTATTTTCCATAAAGGATATCCCTTTGCCCTTTATGGTATCGGCCACCAACACATTAGCCTGATTGGGATGGATCTTACCAAAAGCCTGGTCAATCCCAATAAAATCATGTCCGTTTAGGGGGATCGTATTAAACCCGAAAGCACAGAACCGCTCCAGGTAATTCTCTTCTCCGGCTACATCACGGACGTAATCATCCAGCTGCAAATGGTTCTGATCGATAATTAGGATTAAATTATCTAATTGCAGGCGGCTTTGTAAAATAACAGCTTCCCAGATCTGGCCTTCCTGCAGTTCACCATCACCCACCAATACATAAACCAAATTCGACCGACCCAGTTTTTTATACCCAAGGGCCATCCCCAAACCAAACGAAAGTCCCTGCCCCAGTGAGCCGGAACTGCTCTCAATCCCCGGAGCGCTGTCCATCTTGGGATGTCCTTGTAATCTCGAATTAATCCGGCGATAAGTCTTCAGTTCATCAACGGGGAAGAAGCCCCGACGCGCTAAAACACTATAGTACCCAAGAGAAGCATGGCCCTTACTAAGAATAAAAATGTCTCTCTCCTCAGTAAAAGGGTGTCGCGGATCAATCCGCATCCGGGCAAAATATAAGTAGACCAGTAATTCTACCGCGGAAAAGGACCCGCCCAGATGGCCGGATCCGACCAACTTTTGTATGTGAAGGCAATCCATCCTGACCTGGAGGGCCGTCTTCTTCAACTGTGTTAATTTGCTTTCATCCATGGCTATCCCCCAATTTGCCACCCTCTTGTCCCCCGACAAGAGAGTTTTTAGGGCAGGTCCCGATTCTCATCCATGAATAAGATAAGAGGACCTGCCCTGACCCAACAATCTATTGAATGAAGAGTTTCAGTACATTACCAAGTAAGATTCCGACTATGCCAAAGTCAGCGTCGCTGAATGTGGTGTTAGCAAAACCCAAGTCGCCCAAGACCGGCATAAGAAGTACCGGTAGGAAAGTAATCACAATCCCATGGACCAGTGCGCCCCAGAAAGCGCCTCTTTTCCCTCCGGTCGCATTACCAAAAACCCCGGCTGTGGCGCCGCAGAAAAAGTGAGGCACAACACCGGGTAAAATCACCGGCGCATTGAGGGCGATCAGAATCGCCATCCCGATAATCCCCCCGAGAAAACTGGAGAGAAAACCAATCAGCACGGCATTAGGAGCATACGGAAAAACAACCGGGCAGTCCAGAGCAGGTTTGGCTTCCGGGACGATCCGCTCGGCAATCCCCTTGAAAGCAGGGATGATTTCCGCCAAGATCAAACGAACACCGGCTAGGATTACATAGACGCCCCCAGCAAAAGTAATCGCCTTTAGTAAAGCAAAGACAATAAAGTTCTGACCGTCACTTAAGTTTGCTTCAACAAAGGCCGGTCCGGCGGCAAAGGCTACGATTAAATAAAGAATACCCATGACGAGCGCGATGGAAACCGAGGTGTCGCGCAGGAAGGAAAGACCCTGTGGGAACTGCATTTCTTCAGTAGATTTGGAGTTCTTCCCCACTAAGCTTCCGACCCCAGCGGAGAGTACGTAACCGACGGTTCCGAAATGAGCAAAGGCCACTTCATCCGTACCAGTAATCTTTCTCATGGTTGGTTGCGCTATAGCCGGGAAAAAGGCCATGGTTAGACCAAGGAGAATTGAACCAAAAATGACCAGAGGCACTCCGGTAATCCCGGCGGCAATGAAAATCGCCGCGATCATACAAGCCATATATAGCGTATGATGACCGGTAAGGAAGATGTATTTTAGCCTTGTAAATCTGGCAATCAAAATATTTGCGACCATGCCAAAGGTCATAATCAACGCCGTCTGTTGTCCGTATTCCTTCAAAGCCAAGGCTACGATAGCTTCGTTATGCGGAACGATCCCTTGTACGCCAAAACCTTGTTGGAACATGGTCCCAAAATGGCCAAGGGCCGCAACCGCAATATCGGCGCCGCCTCCCAAGACCAAAAAGCCCATAATCGTCTTGATTGTGCCTTTAATCACTTCAGCGCTCTTCTTCTTTTGTACGGTCAGACCAACCAAGGCGACTAGACCCACTAATACTGCAGGCACACTCAGGATATCCAAAATAATCTGTAACATCATTTAGCCTCCTTATTACTAAAGTAAGTTCATCTTAATCAGGACTGCTCGCATCTTTTCTTTGAGTTCGGCCAGATCAATCATACTATTGAGTGATACAACTTCTCCCTCTAATGACTCCAGTTGGCTGGCGATATCTCTTGTTCCAACATAAATATTCGCCTTCATC
>DOID01000169.1:12793-16778 GCA_003511465.1 Bacillota bacterium
AATGTTCATCTCAATCATAAAGCTGCTACCCAAACCGCTACCGCAACAAACCAGGATCTTCACTATGTATCACCTCCATTCCGCGCTGGCCTCTTCTTGAGTTCGCCGAGTTCATCCGGAACATTAAATTATGCACATCACCACCCCTTCTCCCACTCATTGCTCCGTAATTATCATATAATGAGCTGCTTTTATTTAGAATGTTTCTTGAGGATTTCAATTACGTCATCTTTATTAGTGGCATTAACGATCGTGTCTAAATCCTTCTGGTTCATAAAGACCTCCATCAACTGGGAAAGCGCTTTTAGGTGCGTTTCATTATCTATGGCGGCTAAGGTTACTACTAATTTGACCGGGTCATTCAATTCATGACCAAAATTAACGGGAGTTTGCAGCGTGATCAGACTCATTGCGAGTTTTTTTACTCCGCGCTCCGGTCGCGCGTGCGCCAGAACAATTCCCGGGGCGACCACCATATAGGGTCCGAATTCCGTAAAATTATTGATAATCGCCTCTTTATACCCGCTGGACACCCACTTTTTTTCTTCAAGGAGAGCGGTCCCTGCGGCAACAGCTTCTTTCCAATTTGCGCAAGAGAGGTTTAGTCTAATCGTCTCTCTAGTCAATAAATCATTCAGCATATACTCAAACCTTCTTTCCATACGGCGCTCATTGTGGCGTTTAATCTCATACATCATTTCGTATTGTAGTTGCTGTCGGTCGTTGATCTCCGCATATTTCTCCACAATCCCAATGAGCCTGTTTACCAATGAAAGTTCTACTTTACTAGCACTGGGAAACCGCAGATTGAGACGTTGTTGTAGCTTTTTATAGTCATCTTCGCCCAAAAAGGGGTGAACCTTCAGGTAGTAATCTTGATCATAACCAGGCAAATCCACTGTGCTGATGATCAGGTCATACTTGTCCTTGGGTACCAAGCCTAAGCCGCGGCAAGATACCGTATCAATTATCTTCACATTAAATTCATTCATTAATCTATGCGCTAACATGGAAGCGGTTCCGATCCCCGTTCCGCAGACTAGAATAATTCTGGTTTTATCGTGCGTAATCTGTTTCACTCGTTCTAAACCTGCGACAAAATGCATTGTAAGATAGGATATTTCTTGAACATCCACTTTTTCCTTGATATATTTCTCCAAGTGTCCAGTCACTTGCTTTGTCCGTAAAAACATCTCATTATACTTGTTTCTAACTTCAACATAAACCGGGTTTACTTGTAATATCCTATACTTCACTCTATATACGGCGGACCGTAAATGGGTTGTCAAGTCTTCCACAATTCGTCTCTTTTCTTTCCCAAACTCTGTACCACAGAGCTTTTCCATCTCATCGGTCATGGCGGCAGCCACCAAATACAGTTGGTCATGGCGCACGTGAGCGTGACTTTTATCCCAGTTCAGCCTAGAGTGGTCAGTTTTAATCACCTTTGCCCCTAACAAATAGAGCATAATATGATCAGTTTCACTGGGAGCGATCCTTACTTCCAATTCCTGCTCTAGCCTTTCAACTATCTGCTGTGCCGTGGAGAACTCAATACTTTTTTTCATGTTGTCCACATGTAAATCAAGGGAGTCGATTCCCTGATCCGCCCGTCTCAAGACAGTGGCTAAATAGATGACTAATTGACAATAGGCTTTATCACTGAATTTTCTCTCCAGCTCCGTTTCAGCCTGACAAATAAGTTCATCTAGTAATGAAAGGTCCGCCTCACTAAAGATTTCTTCAAAAAGCAGATTGATTATTTTTGATGGCACCGTCTCTTTCTCGAGATAATTAAGGAGATCTCTTTTCCTGTCACCCAGAAACCGACTTTATGCTTTTTCTCTAAAACTAAGTTCCTTTGGCGCAACCTTTCCTCTACTGTAGAGAGGGATTTTAAGACGGTATTTTTGGAAATGTAGAGTCTTTGTCTGAGTTGCTCACTACTTAACGGGGAATCAGCCAATAAAAGCTTGATCACCAGATAGTCAAACCTTTCCTCGCTGGAAAAGTAATATTTATAAGGAGTATGACTACTGATAAAGGAATCAATAAACTGGTCCAAACCCTCCCTTTGTCTTAATCTAATTCCTTTATTGTGTTCTCTTTCCAGATACCCAAAACCGTTCTTTACCAAAAACTCCTCGATCTTATCAATACTATATCTAATGGCCCGCTCGGTGAGGCCGTATGTCTTGGCCAGATCCGTTGTCTTAATATAGTCGCCATTCACTCGTAAAGACTGCAAAATTTCTATACATCTCTGGTTGAGCTCCATGTCACCCTCCCGTATTTGTCCAACTTTATTAACAGTATATTATAGAGCCTGTTTTTTTGAAACGTGTTTTTAACAATTAGTTCTTCCAATGTCTCCGGAAAAAATCAACCGTATATCCTGGAGCAAGGAGCCATCCCAGTAAAAAAACCGCCCTTTCGGCGGTTAACTAGGCTCTGCTACTCCTTTACTTTCTACAGATTATGTTTGATCACTTCCACTTCAGAAATCTTTTCAATCCTCATGATTGTGGTGACGTTCCGGCCTTTCTTATCGTTAGTGGAAAATTTTATCCACTCTTCGTCAACATCGATAATGTAACATTAAAGCTTTTCTCATATTTTTTCACACTTTGTTTTAACTTTTTTATTTCCTCAGGTAGACTTGAATAGGAAATAATTAAAACAAAAGCAACTAACCCAAAGATCTCCATACCATCACCTCTTAGCTCTATATAACTACTTTTTTAACTCAACATCAGTACCAGCTTATCAGAAAATTGCATACAGATAAAGGGAAATTCTATTGACAAAAGTACGCCTGCTCCTTAAGAGATATTTCACCTCTTAACAAAGTCTCCGGGGAACCGAAGGAACTCCAACCAGGAATAGCAAGAGAGTGGTTTGAGTTTCAATCCACGGCAATTCAAAAATGAGATGTTCAATCGACTAGTCCAATGTTGTGTTTCATCAATGTGACAATTACCTACCCTGAGTTAGTTGGATAATCATTTAATTAAATTGGTAAATGCGTTATGAAAGAACTGGTTGTTTAACCACAGGCTCTAGTTGAATCTAGGGGGGAAGCGGTAATCCCTGTCTGATTCGCTGTAACAGAGTCTGGGATTTTTTTGGCACAGACTTCCCTGGGTTGTTGTCGGTGGACTTTGTGGGGGCATCGACGTGGTGGATAATTTCGTAAGATAAAGCTACAAAACATGATACGTTCTTTTTGGAGCAATTACTGGAAAAACAGGTTAAAATATGGTAAGGTTTAGTTGTATTGGTCGAATCTTGGAAACCAGGTTAATACATTTTACCCCCGTCACCCAAGGTTGAAAATGTTTGCCTCGATCAAGCTTGAAAGGGGTGGGTATGATCTACAACCGCAGCTTTCTTTCATTTGCAGATGTATTATGGGCAAAAAAAAGCGATAAGGATAATGTGTTTCAATGGTTACCATTGAAACAGCACCTGATTGACGTTTTTGAGGTAATAAAGTTACTCTGGGAGCATTGGTTAAGCACACAGCAGAGACAAGAGATAATAAACTCCTTGTGTCAGCCAAGTGACGAAATGGCAAAAAGCTTAGTAGGCTTCTTGGCTGCTACCCATGACATTGGCAAGGCGACCCCTGTTTTCCAAAGCCAGCCAAGTTATCATCAATCGCCGGATTTGGATGGGATGTTGTTAGAAAGACTCGAAAAATCCGGCTTTGTAGGTATAACACATTATTACGACAGTCTCATGAACCCCGAAAAAACCCACCACGCCACCGCCGGCCAAACACTTTTAGAAAGTTTTGGCGTTGCCTCAGATATAAGCTCAATTGTAGGAGCACATCATGGAAACCCAGTTGACAAAGATGAGGAAATTTCCTCACAACTACATTCCTATACAAATAACTATTTTCAGAATCAAGATCAAAAAGACGCCGTACATCGCAGGTGGAAAGATACTCAAAAATCAATATTTGATTGGGCACTTCAGA
>DOID01000017.1:0-1433 GCA_003511465.1 Bacillota bacterium
AAGAAGAGGGTGGCCGTCATACCCCATTCTTTAACGGTTATCGTCCCCAGTTCTACTTCCGGACCACCGACGTGACCGGGGTAGCGGACCTACCAGAAGGGGTAGAGATGGTGATGCCTGGTGATAACATTACTATGACGATCCAACTGATCACCTCCATTGCGATGGAAGAAGGCCTCCGTTTCGCGATCCGTGAAGGCGGCCGCACCGTTGGTGCCGGTGTTGTAACCAAGATCCTTGAGTAATCTCACTTTTTGCAGACCTTAGCCACCAAGCAAAACGCGAAAGCTTGCGAAAGCGTTTTGCTTGGTATAGATAGGATGCAAAAAGTTGAGAACCGAACGAGCGGAGAGCGGCGGGGTTAGTTGGGAAGAAATAACGGGAAACTCTTGACAAGGAAATTTCACTGTGGTAATCTCTATTGGTGAAGTAATGTCGACAGGCTTATTTTTTTCGTCTATTTTTTACTGGAGGTGGGGACGGTGCGCGAGGGTATTACGTTAGCTTGCAATGAGTGTAAAAACAGGAATTACCGCACCAATAAGAATAAAAAGAACAATCCTGAGCGGTTGGAACTGAAAAAGTATTGTAAGTTCTGCCGTCAGGAAACTACTCATCGAGAAACCCGATAAAGGTGGGAAAAGCGATGGCGGAGAAGAAAAAGAATCGAAAAATCGGGAGATTTTTTCGCTCGGTCACGGCTGAACTAAAGAAAGTCGCCTGGCCGAACCGAAAAGAAGTAACTACCTATACGGTAGTTGTATTGGTGACAGTGCTTTCGGTAGCATTGTTAATTAGTGTTTTTGACTCGGTTTTAAGTTTGATACTGAGTCAAACGCTAAAGTTACAATAGGTAATGAGTGTGATTACAGTGGAGAGAGATTGGTATGTGGTTCATACCTACTCAGGTTATGAGAACAAAGTAAAGGCAAACTTGGAACGTAGGGTCGCTTCCATGGCGATGGAAGACCATATTTTTCGGGTCTTGGTTCCCATGGAGGAAGAGTACGAGTATAAAGACGGGAAACGGAAACTAACCAAGAAGAAGGTTTATCCCGGCTATGTTATGGTCGAGATGATTATGACCGATGATTCGTGGTATGTGGTTAGAAATACGCCCGGCGTAACTGGTTTTGTCGGTCCTGGTTCCAAGCCCATTCCCCTCCAACAAAAAGAGGTTGATCTGATCCTCAGACATATGGGGGTTGATGAACCCCGCCCAAAACTGGACTTTAACATTGGCGAACCAGTTAGGGTAATTCGGGGTCCTTTTGAAAATTTCTCCGGAGTTATTGAAGAAATCAACCCGGAACGAGGTAAACTTCGGGTTTTGGTCTCAATGTTCGGGCGCGAAACTCCGGTGGAGTTGGAATACAATCAAGTAGAGAAGTATTAAGATTTTAAACGAGAAGGAGGTGTCAGGACGATGGCCA
>DOID01000017.1:1520-9336 GCA_003511465.1 Bacillota bacterium
AGGAGGTGTCAGGACGATGGCCAAAAAAGTAGCGGCACTGATCAAGTTACAAATACCTGCCGGGAAAGCTACTCCTGCTCCGCCAGTTGGCCCCGCTCTGGGACAACACGGTGTTAATATTATGGAGTTCACCAAGACATTCAATGAACGGACCGCGAGTCAGGTCGGGATGATTATCCCAGTTGTGATCACTGTTTATGAAGACCGGTCTTTTACATTTATTACAAAAACTCCGCCGGTACCGGTCTTGATTAAAAAAGCAATCAATTTGGAGAAGGGGTCCGGGGTTCCCAATAAAGAAAAAGTCGGCAAAATTACTGCGGACAAGGTTCGGGAAATTGCCGAATTAAAAATGGTTGACTTGAATGCGGCCAGCGTCGAAGCGGCCATGCGAATGGTCGAAGGCACTGCGCGTAGTATGGGAATTACCGTTCAAAAGTAAAACCTTCTCTCCCTCAAGTGGGAGGATGCGCGTAAAGCGGAGACATCCGTTAGTACCACCAAACAAGGAGGATTAACGATAATGCCGAAACATGGCAAAAAGTATTTAGAGATGGTAAAAGCGGTGGACCGGAATAAGCTCTACGAGCCCGGGGAAGCCATCGCTCTGCTTAAGGAAATTGTGAAAGCTAATTATGATCACACGGTGGAAGTGGCGATCCGTTTAGGGGTCGACCCTCGTCACGCCGACCAACAGGTCAGGGGCACGGTCGTGCTGCCTCATGGAACCGGAAAAACCCAACGCGTTTTAGTCATCGCCAAAGGGGACAAGGCAAAAGAGGCGGAAGCTGCCGGTGCCGATCGGGTCGGTGCAGAAGATGTGATTGAGGAGATCCAAAAAGGGTGGCTAGATTTTGATGTTGCTGTGGCAACTCCTGATATGATGGGGATGGTTGGCCGCTTAGGTAAAATCCTCGGCCCCAAAGGTTTAATGCCCAACCCCAAAACGGGAACCGTCACGATGGAAGTAGAAAAGGCGGTTCAAGAAATTAAGGCCGGTAAAGTTGAGTACCGGGTTGATAAGAGCGGGATTATTCATGTTCCCATTGGGAAATTGTCCTTCACCCCCGACCAGTTGAGTGATAATTACAAACGCTTAATGGGCGCGGTAATTAAAGCGAAACCATCGGGAGCGAAAGGAACTTTTCTTAAGACCATTACCCTTTCGTCAACCTATAGCCCAGGCATTAAAGTTTCGCCGCAGGCCACGGCTTTGCTGGCCGTCGGCGAATAAGAAATACTAAACACAAGCTATCTCCAGGTAACCTAAGAACAATTTAATATGTACTGACCATAGACAGCAGGTATCTGTGGGAAAACCCACGGATTTAAGGTCTCCTGCCGAGGTTGGGATCTTTTCGTTTGTTTAATAACGAGCCCTCTCTCAATGTCTATGGAAGGGCTCGTTTTATTTACGAGTAAAGATTGAAGGCTTTTAAAAGGAGGTGAAAAAATGGCGAGACCGGAAAAGGAAGCGATCGTAAATGAAGTATATGAGAAACTAACGAAATCCCAGTCCGTGGTGTTGGTGGACTTTCGGGGACTAACCGTGGGAGAAGCAACGGAGTTACGGAAGAAACTAAGAGAAGCGGGTGTGGAATTACGGGTCCTCAAAAACACCTTAACCCGTTTTGCCGCGGAAAAAGCAAATCTTGGCGACTTGAATGCTTATCTTCAAGGACCGACGGCGATAGCTTTCGGGTATGACGACCCGGTTTCCCCGGCGAAGATTCTGTCTGAATTTGCGAAGGATCACAAGAAATTAGAGTTAAAAGGCGGCGTCTTGGAGGGTAACGTGATTGATCAGGCGATGGTTACCGCCCTGGCTGAATTACCGTCCCGGGAGGTTCTCCTTGGTCAATTGGCTGGTTTGATGCAAGCGCCCCTTCGCAATTTTGCCAATGTGCTTTCGGCACCAATCCGAAATACTGTTTATGTGTTGGAGGCGGTTCGGCAGAAAAAAGCCGAGGTTGCCTAAATTATTACCCCAAATTAAAATTATTTATTTAGGGAGGAAGTTAAATGTCTAAAATTGATGAAATCTTAGAGGCCGTTAAAGGAATGTCCGTATTGGAATTGAATGATTTAGTAAAAGCCTTTGAAGAGGAATTTGGTGTTTCCGCGGCTGCCCCCATGGCTTTTGCGGCCCCAGCTGCCGGCGCCGCTGCTGCTCCGGCTGAAGAAAAAACCGAGTTTGATGTTATTTTAACATCAGCCGGTGAAAAGAAGATTAACGTGATTAAGGTTGTCCGTGAACTGACCGGTCTTGGTCTGAAAGAGGCCAAAGAGCTGGTGGACAATGCGCCGAAGCCGATTAAAGAGGCAATCGCGAAGAAAGATGCCGACGAGATCAAAGCTAAACTGGAAGAAGCCGGAGCATCGGTCGAAGTTAAGTAAATTATCTAAGGAAAAGAGGCTGTCAAAAGACAGCCTCTTATTTACAATTAAACTTGCACTTCAGTACCATAATTAAAATTATTTAATTCGTTGTTGACAAAATAAAATAACAGTGATATAATCCTTTAATGCTGGAGTCTTTAGAGTAATCGTGTACATACCATCACCTTGTTATATGTGGGTGATTTTGATTTTCTCTTTAATAATTACTTTAACAATCCAAGAACGGATATTTTTTAAACCGCATTAGGCAGGGATAACTGGGGTTAGCCTTGCTTTTGCCATTTTATCCATAAAAGTGGTTAAAGCTTCTGGTCCCCAGTTTTTTTTTCGCAATCTATGATTTGCCTTTTTTTAAACTCAACTTTATAACGGCTTTCGCAAAAATGCAAATCAAATTGGTAAATATAGAGAAGAGGTGAGGATTTTGCCGGAAGAAAGGAATGGGGTCAGACGCCGCCGAGTTAGTTTTGGGAAAATCGATGAAATACTTAAGATCCCTAATCTAATTGAGATCCAACAAAAATCCTATCAATGGTTTTTAGAGGAAGGACTACGCGAGGTCTTCCATGAGATCTCACCAATTCAAGATTTTACAGGGAACCTTGTTCTTCAGTTTGTGGATTATGCTTTTGGTGAACCCAAGTATGATGTTGACGAATGTAAAGAACGGGATGCGAATTTTGCCACCCCGTTACGGGTCAAGGTCCGGTTGATCAATAAGGAAACTGGTGAAGTTAAAGAACAGGAAGTATTTATGGGTGATTTCCCGTTGATGACGGACAAAGGTACCTTCATTATTAACGGTGCCGAACGGGTGATCGTTAGCCAGCTGGTGCGTTCCCCCGGCGTTTATTTTGGCAAAGCATTAGATACCAGTGGAAAGACAGTTTACTCCGCCAGTATTATTCCCAACCGCGGTGCCTGGCTGGAGATGGAGTTTGATGCCAATAACGTTTTGTTTATCCGGATTGACCGGACCAGAAAAATTCCGGCGACGATCTTCCTTAAAGCAATGGGGTTGGGTAATAATGTCCAACTTTTGGAACGCTATAATAACCACGAAGCAATCCAGAGTACCTTAGAACGGGACAGCACTCAGAGCCGGGAAGAGGCTTTAGTTGAGATCTATAAGCGTTTACGGCCGGGGGAACCGCCGACGGTAGATAGTGCGCGTACCCTGTTTGAAACCTTCTTTTTCGAGCCGCGTCGTTACGATTTGGCCGCGGTCGGTCGTTATAAGTTAAATAAAAAGCTTAATTTAGATTTTCCACCCCGTTCGATTCCCGCCCATGTCGATGAGGATGGGAATGAGGTTTCGGCGGTGGAAGCAGTTAAAACCCTCACCCCGGAAGACGTGGATGCGGTAGTCCGCTACTTGTTAGGGCTTTTGGATGGGCAGGGGGAAGTCGATGATATCGACCATCTCGGCAACCGGCGTCTAAAAAGAGTTGGTGAATTGCTGCAGAACCAATTCCGGATTGGCCTTTCCCGGATGGAACGGGTGGTTCGTGAGCGCATGACGATTCAGGACTTGGATGTGATTACGCCACAAGCCTTAATCAATATCCGGCCGGTTGTGGCGTCGATCAAAGAATTTTTTGGCTCCAGTCAGCTTTCCCAGTTTATGGACCAAACCAACCCGCTGGCGGAATTGACGCATAAACGGCGGCTTTCCGCATTGGGACCAGGAGGACTTTCGCGGGAACGGGCTGGCTTTGAAGTGCGTGACGTGCACCATTCACACTATGGCCGGATGTGCCCGATTGAAACGCCTGAAGGTCCGAATATCGGTTTAATTGGTTCGCTGACGACCTACGCCCAGATCAACGAATATGGGTTTATCGATACCCCGTACCGGCGTGTAAACGATGGGCATGTGAGCGATGAGATTGTCTATCTCACCGCCGATGAAGAGGACAAATACATTATAGCCCAAGCCAACGAGACCTTTGACGCGGAAACACGGCTTTTTGACAATGAGAAAGTGTCAGCCCGGTTTAAGGAACAGATTCTGGTGGCGCCCCGTGGGGATGTGGACTTTATGGATGTTTCGCCAAAACAATTAGTCAGTGTAGCGACGGCGATGATTCCCTTCTTAGAACATGATGACGCGAACCGCGCGTTGATGGGTTCCAACATGCAGCGGCAGGCAGTGCCCTTGTTAACTACGGAGGCCCCGTTGGTCGGAACCGGGATGGAATACAAATCCGCCGTTGATTCGGGGGTGGTGATCACAGCCAAACAGGGCGGGACGGTTGAAAAGGTGACGAGCGAACAAGTTTTGGTCCGGACAGACGATGGTCGGACTGAACGTTACAAATTGCAAAAGTTCAAACGTTCGAACCAGGGCACTTGCATCAATCAGCGGCCGATTGTCGAATACGGGCAGCGGGTAGACGCTGGCGAGGTGATTGTCGACGGTCCTTCGACCGATCAGGGAGAACTGGCCTTGGGGAAAAACGTCTTGGTTGCGTTTATGCCCTGGGAAGGTTTTAACTATGAGGACGCGATTTTAATCAGCGAAAAACTCGTTATCGAGGATACTTTTACTTCTATCCATATTGAAGAATATGAATGTGAAGCGCGCGATACGAAGCTGGGTGCCGAAGAGATTACCCGTGATATTCCCAATATTGCCGAAGGATCCTTGGATGACCTGGATGAAAGCGGGATCATTAGGGTTGGTGCCGAAGTCCGTCCGGGGGATATTCTGGTTGGCAAAGTAACGCCGAAAGGCGAGACTGAGCTGACGGCAGAAGAACGACTCCTTAGGGCTATCTTTGGGGAAAAAGCCAGAGAAGTTCGGGATACTTCATTAAAGGTACCCCATGGTGAATCGGGGATCGTTGTCGATGTGAAAGTGTTTAGTCGGGAAAACGAGGATGAACTTTCCCCTGGGGTGAACAAATTGGTGCGCGTTTATGTTGCCCAAAAAAGGAAGATCTCTGAAGGGGACAAGATGGCTGGGCGACACGGAAATAAAGGGGTAATCGCTAAGATCATGCCGATGGAAGATATGCCCTTCTTACCGGATGGAACACCGGTGGAGATCGTTCTGAATCCGCTGGGGGTGCCGTCCCGGATGAATTTGGGGCAAATTCTCGAGACACATCTGGGCTGGGCAGCGAAAACCCTCGGCTTTAATGTGACCACTCCGGTATTTGACGGGATGTCGGAGGAAGAGATCCTTGGTCTTTTAGACCAAGCCAAACTGCCGAAGGATGGAAAGATCACCCTTTATGACGGACGCAGCGGCGAACCATTTGATCGGTCGATTACCGTTGGTTATATTTATATGCTAAAACTTGCTCACTTGGTCGATGACAAAATCCACGCCCGTTCCACCGGGCCATATTCCTTAGTGACCCAGCAGCCATTGGGCGGTAAAGCCCAATTTGGCGGACAAAGGTTCGGTGAGATGGAAGTTTGGGCGTTGGAGGCTTATGGGGCGGCGTACACTCTTCAAGAATTACTGACCGTCAAATCCGATGATGTGGTCGGGCGGGTTAAAACCTACGAGGCGATTGTCAAGGGTGAGAATGTACCCGAACCGGGTGTTCCCGAAGGCTTTAAAGTGCTCATTAAAGAACTGCAAAGTTTGGGTCTGGATGTGAAGGTCCTCGCCGAAGAAGCGGAAGTCGAACTGAAGGATGACGAAGAAGATGTGCGTGCGATGGCGAAGGAATTAGGACTCGAAATCGAGGAACCGGCCTTTTCTGGTCAAGCGCCGAGTCGGAAAGGTGGGGGCGATGAAGAGGATGGGACTGAAGAAGAGCCTGAGGAGGATCTGACCGGTGACGATAGTTACGACGATGAAGAAGAAGATTTTGACGAAGGAGAACCCGAAGCGGAGAACGGGAAAGAATTGGACCTCCCGGCCGCTCTGAACGAAGAAGATGAGACTGGAGAGGAGTCTACGGAGAAAGTGCCGCCCGACAGTCTTTTACGGGCGATTCGCGGGAAATAGTTGGATAAATTGTTGGACAGGATAACATCCACCAAAGAATTGAATCGAAAATTTTGCGTCAGGGAGGGATTGAGCCTTGTTGGACGCCAATAATTTTGACGCCATTAAAATCGGGTTGGCCTCCCCCGAACAGATTAGGGCTTGGTCAAGCGGGGAAGTTAAGAAACCAGAAACCATAAACTATCGAACCTTAAAACCGGAACGGGAAGGTTTATTCTGTGAGAAAACCTTCGGTCCCCAGCGGGACTGGGAATGCCACTGCGGTAAATACAAAAGAGTAAGGTATAAAGGGATCGTCTGCGACCGTTGTGGGGTGGAAGTAACCCGTTCAAAGGTGCGGCGGGAACGGTTGGGCCATATTGAGCTGGCTGCTCCGGTCTCCCATATCTGGTATTTCAAAGGGATCCCCAGTCGGATGGGGTTACTGCTAGATATGTCACCACGGGCTTTAGAGAAGATCCTTTATTTTGCTTCGTACGTGGTGATTAACCCAGGCGCTGGGGATAGTACACTCAGTAAGAAACAGCTCTTATCGGAGAATGAATACCGAGAGGCTTTGGAGAAATACGGTAATAGCTTTACGGCGATGATGGGTGCGGAAGGGGTCAAAAAATTACTGGAAGGGATCGACCTTGAACAGATGTCCGCCGAGCTGAAAAAAGAGATCAAGGAAGTCAGCGGTCAACGGAAAATCCGGGCGATTCGCCGCTTGGAAGTCGCGGAAGCCTTTAGAAAATCCGGTAACCGGCCGGAGTGGATGATTATGGATGTAATTCCGGTGATCCCTCCGGAACTACGACCGATGGTACAGCTTGATGGCGGTCGGTTTGCCACCTCTGATTTAAATGATCTATACCGCCGGGTGATTAACCGTAATAACCGGCTGAAAAGATTGCTTGAGCTAGGAGCGCCCGACATTATTGTACGGAACGAAAAAAGAATGCTTCAGGAAGCGGTCGATGCCCTTTTTGATAACGGGCGCCGTGGTCGACCGGTTACCGGGCCTGGGAACCGCGCCCTCAAGTCCCTTAGTGATATGCTAAAAGGGAAGCAAGGTCGTTTTCGCCAGAACCTGCTAGGTAAAAGGGTGGACTATTCGGGGCGTTCAGTGATTGTGGTTGGACCGGAACTAAAAATGCACCAGTGTGGCCTCCCGAAAGAGATGGCGCTGGAACTTTTTAAACCCTTTGTGATGAAAAAACTAGTTGACCAGGGGTTTGTGCATAATATTAAAAGCGCGAAACGGATGGTGGAAAAAGCCCGTCCTGAGGTTTGGGATGTTTTGGAAGAAGTGATCAAGGAACATCCTGTTTTATTGAACCGGGCCCCTACCCTCCACCGCCTTGGGATTCAGGCTTTTGAACCGGTGCTGGTCGAAGGCCGGGCGATTCAGGTTCATCCCCTGGTTTGCCCTGCTTATAACGCGGATTTTGACGGGGACCAAATGGC
>DOID01000017.1:9511-12501 GCA_003511465.1 Bacillota bacterium
CATAATATTCTCTCCCCGGCCCACGGTAAACCCTTAGCCACTCCCAACCAGGATGTGGTCATTGGTTGCTTTTACCTGACGATTATCCGTGAAGGGGCGAAAGGTGAAGGGCATCTGTTTGCTTCGCCTGAGGAGGCGATGTTAGCCTATTACACCGGCACCATTGAGCTTCATGCCAAAATCAAGGTGCGGACGGAGAAAGGTCGGGTTGAGACTTCGGTTGGACGGTTAATCTTTAAAGACCGGGTGAATGTGGATGAAGATTATCTGGACGCGATCTTTGAAAAGATTGGGGACAACGGTACTTCCCGGAAAATTCTTAATCAGATTATCTCCTACGTTTGTCAGCGTTACGGTACCCACCGAACGGCTGAAATCCTTGACCAATTAAAGCGGTTGGGGTACCGCTTTGCGACCCAGTCCGGAACGACCATAGCCGCATCGGATATCTCTACACCGCCAAAGAAGAAAAAGATCATTGATGAGACCGAAGGTCAAGGCGATCTAATTGAGCAACAGTACCGTCGGGGTTTAATCACCAAAGAGGAACGGTACCAACGGTTCATTGATATTTGGGCGAAAGCCAAGGAAGATGTGACCCAAGAGATGGTCAAGAACTTTGACCCCTTTAACTCCGTTTCGATGATGTCGAATTCAGGAGCGCGGGGTAATGTTTCCCAGCTTTCTCAGCTGGCCGGGATGCGTGGCTTAATGTCCGATCCTTCAGGGCGCATCATCGACTTGCCGATTAAGGCGAATTTCCGCGAAGGCTTGACAGTGCTTGAGTTCTTTATTTCTACCCACGGAGCCCGGAAAGGGCTGGCTGACACAGCGCTCCGGACTGCCGACTCCGGGTATCTCACCCGCCGTTTGGTCGATGTGACACAGGATGTGATTGTCCGCGAAGAGGACTGTGGAACTTCCGACGGGATTGTCTTGAGTGCGATTACCGACGGGGATGAAGTGATCGAGCCCTTGCACGACAGAATTGCCGGACGTATTGCCGCCGAAGAACTAGTGCATCCCCAGACCGGGGAGACGCTTGTTGGTTTTAATAAAGAAATTAGCGAATCCTTGGCCGAACAAATTGTGACAGCCGGGTTTGAAGAGGTCAAAGTGCGCTCGGTTTTGACCTGCCGGACACGCTATGGTGTTTGTGCCCGCTGTTACGGTCGTAATCTGGCGACAGGACGCCTGGCCGATGTGGGGGAAGCGGTGGGGATTATCGCAGCCCAATCCATCGGTGAACCCGGTACGCAGCTGACGATGAGAACTTTCCATACCGGAGGAGTCGCCGGTGAAGACATCACTCAAGGTTTACCGCGGATCGAGGAGCTCTTTGAGGCCAGAAAACCGAAAGGCCAGGCCATTATCAGCGAGGTCAGCGGTACGGCGAAAATTGTGGAAGTAAAAGGGATCAGGCGGGTCAGTGTGCAAACTGAGGACGGGGAAGAACACCTCTACCAGATTCCTTACGGCGCCCGCTTAAAGGTCAGAGACGGTAGTAAAGTCGAAGCCGGTGACCGGTTAACCGAGGGGTCGGTCAATCCCCATGACATTTTAAAGATCAAAGGGATCCGCGGTGTCCAGATGTATCTGGTCCATGAAGTACAAGACGTTTATCGTTCACAAGGGGTTGAGATTAACGATAAACACATTGAGGTGGTTGTCCGTCAGATGCTCCGAAAACGAAAGGTGGAAACAGCCGGCGATACCGATTTGTTACCCGGTAGTCTGGTCGACCTGCTGGAACTGGAAGATGAGAATCGCCGCGTCGAAGAGGACGGGGGTTCCCCGGCCGTCGCCCGTGCGACGCTCCTCGGGATCACCAAAGCTTCGCTGGCGACCGAGAGTTTCCTATCTGCGGCTTCTTTCCAGGAAACAACCAGGGTTTTGACGGACGCAGCGATTAAAGGGAAACGCGATGAACTGCTTGGTTTGAAGGAAAACGTGATTATTGGGAAGTTAATTCCAGCGGGGACCGGGATACCGAAATATCAGGCGGTAGGCGTCGGTAGAATGGAAGAGGAGCCGAAACCGGTAACCATACCGGTAATGGAAGAAACCATTGGATAGGTGGTAATTACCCATTATCCGCTAGGCGGAACAAAGTGTTAAATATTATTGAAGACATTCCACTTGCCAATAATTTTTATTGACACCCAGAATTGATGATGGTAAACTTAAAAAGTCTGGGTTGTTTAACAATTAATTTTCTTGGAGTGTAAGGAGAGAATACTAGTGGGCGAACCTGACCTGAAAACCAAGAAGAAAAAAGTGATCGGTTTAAAACAGACACTACGAGCAATTCAACAGAATAAATCCTGTGTTGTCTATCTGGCCAATGATGTGGATGAACACATTATTAGAAGGCTAAAAATGGCCTGCCACGGTAAAGACGTAAAAATTGTGATTACGCAGGTAGGGAGAAAAGAGCTAGGACAGATTTGCCGGATTGATGTCAGCGCTGCAGTAGTGGCATTGGTCCAAGAATAGGAAGGAGGTGGAGTGATGCCAACAATTAATCAACTCGTGAAAAGAGGACGGAAAAAAGTAGAACACAAAAGTTCAGCTCCTGCACTACTCTGGTCTTATAACAATAAAAAAGAGGATATGTTTGAATCGGCCAAGGGTAGCCCACAAAAACGTGGAGTCTGCACCAGAGTTTCGACTGTAACTCCGAAGAAGCCGAATTCTGCTTTGCGGAAGGTGGCGAGGGTTCGTCTTTCTAACCGTTTGGAGGTTACCGCCTATATTCCAGGTGAAGGGCATAATCTACAGGAACACTCGGTGGTTCTGATTCGTGGTGGAAGGGTTAAGGACTTACCTGGCGTCCGTTACCATATTGTCCGCGGGACCTTGGATACCGCTGGAGTGCAAGATCGTAAGCAAAGTCGTTCAAAGTACGGTGCAAAGCGCCCGAAAACGGCTACTGCCAAAAAGTAAGGAGGGTTAAACTTGCCACGACGGGGAGCAACACCCAAAAGGGA
>DOID01000056.1:0-3511 GCA_003511465.1 Bacillota bacterium
TGTCTTCAGTTAAAACACCGATCACGACGGCATTTACTTTAGCTTCCCGACAGAACTCGATGTCCATTTCCATGATCCTAATTTCATCTTTGGTAAAAACGAAACTACCGCCGCGGGGCCTAATCATTACATTAATGGGTATTTTAAGATTTTCCTTGGCCAGAAGAATCGTGCCATAGCTTGGTGTAATTCCGCCTTCTTTTAAATTGGCACATAACTCAATCCGATTAGCGCCTAGTTCATAGGCTTTTTTTGCCTCCAAGTAATCCCCCACACAAGCCTCTTTCAAGATTGCCAATTTTGATTCCCACCTCTAAAAAACGTTATAGCTTCTTTTGGCGGGTTACCCCGCAAACACTATACAATTACGGCAAAGGAAGCTGATTTCCCTCTGCTTTTTAAACAAAATCCATGGTTTTTTCCTTAAAGAGAAGTTCTTGCCATAGTAATATAAGATTAACAAACTATTGGAACGGCGGTATAAAGAGGAAAATTGGAAAAACTCGGTGATGAATTCTTGTTTCTTTCAAACTTAAGAGCTGGTTGTCATGTTCAATTTAGGTGCCTTGATCTATATAGTGACAGTCATAAAAAGACCCGCAGTTTTAAGCGGGTCTTTTTTAAAAATCATTGTCCATGGAAAACTTCAGGGGCCTCAATTTCCATCACGTCCTTGTCCTAGCTAAAGCCAGGGTGAATGACTACCTTGCGGGGAAATTATAAAAAATGGAAGAGATGTTAGTTAATTTAAAGGATAAAACTGGTTAATGAAGAAACATATGTACTCAATTAAATATTTATAACATATAAATCTATAATTTACCAATTTTTGCTGAGCCTAGCCTTACTTTTAATCACGAGGATAATTAAGGAGGTGAACCCCTGCCGCGAGGAACTCGGAGAAGGAAACCAAGAAAAGGAGGTTGTGCTAATGAAATTGAGGAGAGTTTGTCTTTTAGCCCTAACTCTATTCTTACTCTCCGGAATGGTTTTTGCTGCTGAAAAGGGACCAATCGTGGATAAAGTCTATTTTGATGTTCGGATGCAACAGGATATTGGGATTCAAGACGTTGCCGCTGGGAAGAGTGATGTCTTCTATTATGGAGTGGAAGGTCCCAGTATTCAGGGGCTTGATCGTGCTACCCTCGACAAACTGGAGATCTACTCCATTCCTTCAGGAACCTGGAGCTTGCTTTTGAACCCCATCCCCAACGCCGCCCCTTATACGGTGGAGGTTGATGGTAAAGATTATTTCAACCCCTTGGCGATCCGGGAAGTAAGATTCGCCATTAATAACCTGATTAACCGACAGTATATTGTGGACGAAATTCTCGGCGGTGCCGGTGGGGCGATGATGACCATGGCTACCCCCGGTCAACCCGGTACTTATCGTTATAACCTAATAGGCTCCCAACTGGGGCTCACCGCGGAGGGCAATGAAGAACAAGCGCTGAAAGAGATTAACGAAGCATTGACTGCTGCGGCTAAACTGCCTGCGCTCAAAGGGAAGCTAAAAGAAGGGAAAGACTGGTGGACCTTCAACGGCCAGCCGGTTACCGTTAAATTTGCAATTCGGGTTGATGACCCGCAAGGTAGAGTAAAAGAAGGCGAGTATGTCGCCCAACAGATTGAGAAAGCTAAAATTAAGGTCGAACGGTTGATGTGGGACCGGGCAAAATGTAACAACGAAGTCTATGGTGGGAATCCCGCCAAATATCAGTGGCAGATCTATACGGAAGGGTGGGGGGCTGGTGCTACCCGTGCCTGGTGGGAGCATATTGTCGCTCAGATGTATGCGCCCTGGTATGGTTATATGCCAGGCGGTGCGCAGCCAGCCAACTGGAACTATACTAATGATCAGATCGACGCGTTAACCCAGAAGGCGTACGCCGGGCAATGCTTGACTGAAGAGGAGTATTGGGAGACTGCCTTGGAAGGACTGGAAATCGGCCTCCGGGATGCGGTGCGGATTTATGTCTGTTACCAGAATCAGTACTATGTCGCCAATAAAGCGGCCTTTAACAACCGGATGGCCTACGGGCTGGGTGATGGCTTGAACGGTTGGTCTTTAGTCACGGCAAATACCAAAGACAAAGAAGTTCGGGCTACCCAGTTCTCCGCTCAAGGGGCCCTCTTCATGTCCGCCTGGGATCCGATCGGCACCGATGGCTTTAACGATACCTACAGTAACAATATTGCGGAGCCCCTTTTTGACCGGGAATCCTTTGAAAGTCCGGTTTCGGCCATGCAAACCCCCAACCGGACTGTAGCACGGATGGATACATTGAAAGCGGCGGTGGAGCTTGATCCCGAAGGTAATTTGGTCGGAAAGGTGCCCATTCCGGGGCAAGCTGTCCGCTACGACTCGGCTAAGAAAGCATGGGTCCCGATGGGCGCGGGACAGACTTCGATGGTCTCCTGTACCTATGATTTGGTGCTCTCCAATTACCATCATGGGGTGCCCATGGAGATGGCGGATTTTCTGTATGCCGCGGCTTTCCTCCAAGAGTGGGTAACTCAGGATGGGCCGGATGATCCTTATTACGACGAAGAATACGCCAGCAACATGTCGTCTGATGCCGGGATCTACCGGGCATACATCCATGACGTAAAAGAAAGCAGCATAACTTCGTATTTCGATTACTACTTCCCCGCCTCGGATGAAAGAATGGTCGGGGCTTTCCCGCCACTGTTGTCAGCCACGGCTTCACACCAGCAAGTTGGGGTCTGTTGGGAGATCGTGGAGGCCTTGGCGCGGATGGTGACCAGTAAAACCAGTGCGTCGGGGACAGTTTATAGTTTTTCCCTGACCAAAGAGGGTACCACCCAGGTTGATGTGATCAGGCCTTCTTGTGTGGCGGATCTCAAGGCGGAACTACAGAAGATGATTGCCGAAAAACATGTGCCGGTTGCCATCAAAGGTTACATGACTCCGGACAAGGCGGTCAAGCGGTACCAAGCGGCGATTAAATTCATCGACACCTATAGCCACGCCTACATCAGCAACGGCCCCTTCTACCTGGCTAAGGTTGATACCTCCGCCAACTATGCGGAATTACGGGCGTTCCGGGATCCGACCTATCCTTTCACTGGTGAGTATTGGGTGAAAAAGTTTAGTACACCGGTGCTCTCCATTGATCAGATGGATATCCCGGTCTTTAACGAAAAAGGCCAAGATATCAAAATCACCTTAACTGTGACCGAGACCATTTATCCGGAAGATGACCGGATGCCCGCCGCCCAAGGCGCTGTTTATCTGACCCTCATTACCGATCAGGGCGAGCAAAGGTTTAAGGCGAAAAAGGTCAAAGCCGGCCTCTACGAAGTGGTGATCCCCGGTAGCGCCACCAAAACCCTGGAAGCCGGTTCCTACACCATCCTCGGGAATGCCGATATTCCGGGGGCGATTCCAGCAGTTAAACCTGAAAACCTGATTATCTTCTAGACATCTAACATCTAGAAAACGTCAAAAACCGGGGCGCCCCGGCAGGGAGCGCCCCTCTTTATGTGC
>DOID01000056.1:3588-4842 GCA_003511465.1 Bacillota bacterium
GCCCCTCTTTATTATTGTTCGGATGGGGGGAACGATATGTACTGGAAATATGTACTCCGCCGCCTCGCCTCGGTCCTCTTTACCTACGTAATCATTATCTTCATTTACTCCGCTTTATTCAATACGGTCATGGAGACGACGATCCGTGCCCAAATCGATGAGCAGGTAAAACAGGAGATGTTGCTACAGACGCAGATCATGAGTCCGGCAGGCTTGAAACAGTACCAAGAAGAACGGCTGGCCTTATACTATAAAAGATATCACTTGGATGAACCGATCCTTTCGCGCATTTTTTGGCGGGCGCTTAGTACTTTAAAATTTGACTTTGGGAATTCGACGATCATCCGCTCTGCCGCCGGTGAACGTAAGGTTTTGACCATTGTTGCCGAAAAGATCCCCCGGACTGTGCTTCTTTTCACACTAGCCACGGCCATCGACATTCTGATCGGGGTCTTTTTGGGAATGAAGAAAGCCCAAAAGCCAGGGAAATTTCTCGACCAGTCGACTTCAATCATCACGATGATCGTTTACGGGATGCCCACCTGGTGGGTGGCGATGATCTTGATCATGCTTTTTGTTTATAAGATTGGTATTTTCCCCTCGGGTGGTCTCCACTCGATTCCGCCCCCGACGGGTCTGGCCTATGTGCTTGATCTCCTCTATCACCTGGCGCTTCCCTTGTTAACCCTGGTGGTCATCGGGTTCTGGGGACGGGCTTACTTAACCAGAAATATCGTCCTCAGCACCCTGCAGGAAGATTATATTATGGCGGCGCGCGCCCGCGGACTCTCCGAACGAAAAGTGCTCTACGGGCACACCCTGCGCTCGGCGGCACCCCCGATCGCGACGATGTCCATTTTGTCCCTGCTTTCCTCTGTCAGCGGCGGTTTGATCTTTGAGGGGATCTTTAGCTGGCCGGGAATGGGCAATTTGTATTGGGTGGCGATCCAACAGAATGATATTCCGGTGCTGATGGGTAATTTGGCGCTGACAACCCTTTTTTACCTGTCCGGATTGGTCCTTTTGGATCTAATCTACGGCATGCTCGATCCCCGGATTAAGGTAGGTGGAAAGGCATGAGATTTAAAGAGGCAAAGGATATCTTCTCTGAATTCTGGAGTGAGTTTCGGAAAGTCAAGTATGGCATGGTTGGTTTGGTTATGTTCGTCCTCTTTCTGCTGATTGTCATTTTCGAGTCGGCGCTGATTCCTTTTCCTGAGACCGGACGGCGCTGGCGGGATATTACTTACTGGG
>DOID01000056.1:4980-5476 GCA_003511465.1 Bacillota bacterium
GGTTTATGCGAAAAAAATCAGCTCCCCACCTCGTTTTGGACGCCGCCGAGTTCAATGAGGAAAAAGCGGCCAATACCCAAATGGTGGAGGCGGTTTTTAAATATGACTATGTTTACGATTTACCTCCCCTCGATTTGCTCCTGCGGGCGAAGGGGAAAGGTTTAATTAATCTGGTTGTGCAGTTGGAAAGACCGGATGGTTTAAGGATCGAGCTGGTGAAAAAGGCCATCCGTTTAAACAGCGAAGCCCCCATTCGCCTCTCATTAGATAAGGAAGCGGCCAGTGCGTCTAGTAACTTCTTGCAAACCTACGAGGACCCAGCAGCGCTCCGCAGTATTTCCATGTTTACTGTCAAACCGGTCGAGACCTTTTTTGCCCGCGCCGAGCAGGGTCTAATTCGTAATCCCCTTCCCTTAAAGGGAGAATACCGCCTTAAATTAACCAGCGTGGCCGTGGGCGGGGGCGCTGCGCTCACTGATCCGTCCCTCACCGTGGC
>DOID01000056.1:5549-11476 GCA_003511465.1 Bacillota bacterium
CAGCGTGGCCGTTGGCGGGGGCGCTGCGCTCACTAATCCGTCCCTCACCGTGGCCGGACGGGTTTTTGGCGTAATGGGTACCGATGCTTCCAAACGGGATCTCTGGAGTGGGGTCATTGCCGGCACCAAATGGGCTTTACTGATCGGGTTATTAACTTCGGCTGTGTCCGTGCTCATTGGCGTCTTCTATGGGGTAACCAGCGCTTATTTCGGCGGAGCTGTTGATCTGGTGATGATGCGGATCTACGAAGTATTTCAGAGTATCCCGCTTCTTCCGGTGATGATTGTGGTCAGCGCGATCTTTAAGCCCAGTATCTGGACGATGATTCTGATGATGTGCTCATTTTTCTGGGTAAGTTCCGTGCGTACGGTCCGCAGTATGGGCCTACAAGTCAAAGAGGAGACCTACGTGGAAGCTGCTCAAGCGCTCGGGGCAACTCGACGACGGATTATCTTCAAACATATGCTTCCCCAGTTGATTCCCTATGCTTTCGCTTCAATGGCGTTGCAGGTTCCGGTCTCCATTGTTTATGAGGCTTCGGTTAGTCTGCTCGGTTTGGGTGACGCCACCATTGTCACCTGGGGCCAAATTCTCCATGACGCGATGCAGGGAGGAGCGGTTTTACAGGGGTTATGGTGGTGGATCGTGCCGCCGGGACTGTTTATTGCGTTAATGGGCATGACCTTTGCCTTTGTGGGCTTTGCCATGGATACGATCTTGAATCCAAAATTAAGAACGAGGTAGGTGCTCCATGGAAAAGTTAGAGATTAAAAATGTGAAGTTACATTATTACACGAGTAAAGGAATCATCCGCGCCCTTGACGGTCTCTCCTTTGACCTGCGGGCGGGTGAGAGCTTGGGTGTGGTTGGCGAGTCGGGGTGTGGAAAGACCACGCTGGGCACGGCCCTTTTGAATATGCCGACCCCGCCCGGGCGGATCGTCGGCGGTGAGATCCTCATCAACGGTCTAGATCTGCTCAAGCTCAGTGAAAATGAGTTGCGGAAGCAGATTCGGTGGGAAAAGATGGCGATGGTTTTCCAAGGGGCGATGAACTGCCTGACTCCGGTCTATACGATTCAAAAACAAATGATGGAGACCATCCTCTCCCACCGGAAAATGTCAAAGGAGGAAGCGGAAGCGAGAATTAGGAAGTACCTTAATCTGGTGGGTTTGTCGGCAGACGTCCTCGGGCGGTACCCCCATGAGCTCTCCGGGGGGATGAAACAGCGGATTGTCATTGCCACTGCTCTCTTTCTCGAACCGCAGGTTGTCATCTGTGATGAGCCGACCACTGCTTTAGACGTGGTGGTGCAAGCGCAGATTATCAATTTACTTAAACAATTAAAGCAGAAGCTCAAGCTTTCCTTCATCTTCATCACCCATGACTTGGCCACCGAGGCGGAAGTGGCTGACCGGATTATGGTCATGTATGCCGGAAAAGCGGTGGAAATTGGAACTAACCAGCAGATTTATGGTCCGCAGGGCGCCGCTCATCCTTACACCAAGCTTTTGATGGCGGCAACGCCCCGCTTACATCAGAAAGTTGACCAGCTGGCGTTTATTCCGGGGACACCGCCGGATTTATTAACTCCTCCCACCGGTTGCCGTTTTCATCTCCGCTGTCCGCAGGTGATGCCCCGTTGTCGACAGGAAGAGCCGTCGCTGATCGAAAGTGAACCGGCGCACACAGTGGCCTGCTGGAGGTGTTACCATGAGTGAGATTATTTTTGAAGTGAAAAATTTGCGGAAGTGGTTTCCGGTCAAGCGCTCCCTGGGGCAATTGCTACGCGGCCAAAGGACTTGGGTGCGTGCGGTGGACGATGTCTCCTTCCAAGTTAAAAAGGGGGAAGTTTTCGGTCTGATTGGCGAGTCGGGATGCGGGAAAACCACCACCGGGAAGTTGATCATGAAGCTAATGGAGCCCACCGGCGGGCAGATGCTTTTTCGCGGGAATGAGGTGACCTATCTGCCGACAGCCGCCTTATCGGAGTATAAACGGGAAGTGCAGATGATCTTCCAGGATCCCTATGCCTCGATGAACCCCCGTTTTCGCATCCATGAAGTGCTGGCGGAACCCCTTGTGATCCACCGGATCGGAGGAAGCGAACAGGAACGCATGAAGCTGGCGGCGGCGGCGCTCACTAAAGTTAAACTTACCCCGCCCGGTGATTACCTGGACCGCTTCGCCCATATGCTCAGCGGCGGACAACGGCAAAGGGTGGCGACAGCGCGAACCTTAATCCTTTCGCCTAGCTTGGTGGTGGCGGACGAACCGGTCTCCATGGTTGACCTTTCAACCCGGGCTGAACTCTTGCAGATGATGAAAGACATCCAGCAAGAGCTGGGGTTAACTTATCTTTACATCACCCATGATCTATCCACCGCCCGTTATTTCTCGGACCGGATTGCTGTTATGTATCTTGGCCGGATTGTTGAGATGGGATCAGCCGATGAAATCATCGACCACCCCCTCCACCCCTATACCAAAGCGTTGATCGCGGCTGTTCCCGAACCGGTGCCCGGTAAAGTCAATGTGATTAAAGAGATTCCGATCAAGGGGGAGATTCCCTCCGCCGCCCAGATCCCACCGGGTTGTCGCTTCCATCCCCGTTGCCTGTATGCTGTGGATGATTGTCGGCATCTCCCAGAACCGGAATTAACCCCGGCAAAGCCAAGGTATTTGGTCGCCTGCCGACGGTATAAAGAACTACAAAAAGACTTGGGCTAGCATACGTAAGGCCTTTAGCAAGCGTTCTTCCACATTTAGGCAGGCCAGGTTCTCCATTTGCTCATCCATTTTGGCCAGACGGCGCGAAAGGATCCCAAGCATTTGCCAACAAAGTTCCGGGGTAGCCACTAGCAGGTTACGAAAATCCGTTTTTCGCATCCGGTAAAGCGTAACGTCAGTAACCGCTTCCACCCAGGCGGTGCGGTGGGAATCCGTAAATAGCCCCATCTCGCCAAAGCAATCCCCGCTCCCCAACAAGGCCAGGACGATTTCTCCCCCGGAATCATTCAGACGATAAACCCTGACCACGCCCTGTTTAATTAGATAAAAATCACCGGCCGGTTCACCGTAACTTACGATCGACTGACTCCTTTGGTAGGTTAGTTTACTGAACAAGGCGGCGATTTTGTCGTGTTCGGTTGCTGTTAATCCTTGAAAAAGCGGAATTGAGCCGAGGTCGATTGGATCTAAATCCCGCTTCATTTTGGCCATCCTTTCCCGCTTGCTCCTTTTCCGGCACCTTTTGACCCCTTTTGCGGCGCGGTTTTTTGCTGACCTGTTTTGCTAACGTCGCTTTTATGTGAAATATCGTCTTGAGCTTGTCCCCATTGCTTCATCCGTTCAATTCTCTCTTTATCCTCGGCATTAAGGGCAGGGTGAAAAATTCCGCTGCTTGTAACTTTGACTTTCTCCTTAGCCAGTAAGGTAACCTTCCTACCGATGCGATCCCGGACGGCGACCGTACCCTCAGCGACCAGAATTTCGGTTGCTTCCCCCAGATAATCCACGCTGAAGATTGTTCCTTCAACCCCCGCGACGGCTGTGGGAGTGACCACCTCGTAATGAAGCAGGTTGTGGAGGGTTTTCATGATCTTAGACCAGATCCCTCCCGAAAGTAAGTGGAGTTCGACCCGGAGGGTTTCTCCCTCAACCGCCAGGTTCTTCAGGATAAGCTGAGTTTCGGGGTTAAGATGGAGGCAAAAATCAGCGAGAATTAGTTCGGCGCTGGAAGTATCCCCGACACGGATTGTTGTCCCCACGCCCAGGCAGGTGCCGACCGTAAGGACTTCCCAAGAATCCGGTGGTTTTTCGGGTCCCCGAAAGAAAAGCGGGCCCTGACAATGGATGACTTCAACCGTTAATTGCTGCTGAGCGAAGAGTCCTGACCCCAAAAGCAAAAGCAGGAGGAAGAGCAGCCAAGAGAGTTTGCTTTTCACTTTATTACCCCCATTCCTTTATTCTGCCGATGAGAAGCGGCTCGGAAAGGCCTTTAATATACACTTCTTCGCAGGTATAGGATTCTGTAGGTAAAGGGTAAGTGCGGTTTGCTTCTAAGGGGAAAAGGATCTCCCCGGGTCGGGCCATTTTTTCCAGACGGGCCGCTAGATTAACCGGTGTACCGAAAAAAGTATATTCCATCCGTTGCTGGTTCCCGACACTTCCGGCCAGAACAGTACCCCAGGAGAGACCAATTCCAACCGCGAGCGCGTCCCCAGTCGGCTGGTTTTTGTTTGTCACGATTGCCTGACAAGCGGCAAAGACCTCCGTCCAGATCTCCTCTTTCCAGACGGGAATCCCAAACACCGCCATGAGGCCGTCCCCGAGAAATTTATTGACCAGCCCACCATAGCGCAGAATAATCGCCGTCATCTCGCCCAAGACCTGGTTGATTTGGGAAAGTACCTGCTCTGGCTCATGTTCTTCCGTATAACGGGTAAACCCGCGCACATCGGCAAAGAGGACAGCAACAAAACGGCGTTCACCGCTGATGTTGATTACATCGCGTCGACGCAAAATCTCATCTAGGATCTCGGGAGAGACGTACCGGGCAAACAGAGCTTTAAGCTTACGGCGTTCCGCCAGTTCGGTCCGGTAAGAAGCGGCCAGCAGGAAAAGGGAGGTGCCGACCAGCCCTCCGACCATCGAGGGAACAGGAAGCAGACATCCGGATAAACCGGCGGCAAGTCCGATAATGATGATAAGCAGACTTGTCCCTACCGTAGCGAAGAGGAGCAGGGATCCGACCCGGTTCCGCCAGAGAAACAACCAGCCGAGTGTGGATCCAAGTAAAAGTGGGAGCAAGCAGGAGAAGGGGAGAGGTTTCAACCAGCTTGCTTCCACCAGATTACGGTAGAGATAGGCATGAAGGTAAACACCGGGTACGCTTCCCAACGCCGATAAGGCAACCCCATGCCGATCCATATTACTTACGGTAACGCCAATGAGGACAACTTTCCCTCGAAAAAAATCTTGGGGGTAATCCCCGGCTAACAGTTGAGCAAAAGAGAGGGTGGGGAAAGCTTCCAATTTCCCAGCGAAGCTCAAGACACCATTGTTGATGGTCGGCGCTTTTTTCCCGTTAGCCGCCTGATAAATTCGTTCGGCGAAAGCGGGCCTAGCGCTGCTGGGCAGTAACGGCCATTTCCGAATCAGCCCGTCCCGGTCCCGGAGGAGATTAAGATAACCTTGATCCGCCGTGGGAAAAAGGGAAGGGATTTCACCCCGTTCCTGCCACCGGCGGGTCCAGAACTTTGTCCTTTCCTCCAACACAAGCTCGGTACCTAGTACTACTGGGGTTGCCACTTCAGTCAGGGCGGCGGCCAAGATCGGGTCGTTTTCGGGGTCGGGAGTCTGAAAGTAAAGATCCAGACCGATCACGGCCGGGGCTTCTTGGTCCAGTTGCCATAAAGCATCCGCGTAGTAGCTCCTTGGCCAAGGCCAGGGGCCGAGGGCACGGAGGGATGCTTCATCGATGCGGACAACAACGGGTTCCTGGTAATGAAGCTCCCCTTGCCCAAAAAAGTGGGCGGCCAAAACAAAATCTTCCCACGCCTGGGTAAAAACGGGAACTTACAGCAAAAGGAGGGCTAACATAAGGCTAAGTAAGCAACTGCTGATTTCCCCCCATGTAAACGAAGAGAAGCGAAGTTTCTTTTTCACCTTCAGATCCTCCTAATGTGGTGCCGGGTAATTTTGGCTAATATAAAATTCGGTTTTAGGGCGGCAAATCCTGCCCATCTCAAGGCCCGATCCTAATCACCCCTGTTCCTTGAGAAAAGCCCCGTGGTGGCGGGGCGATCAAAGCTTTTGCGTTGTACCAAGCTAAAGAAATTTCGATACAATATATAGTGCTTGACTGGTATTTGGCTATCAATATATTGTATCGAGATCCTTAAATCAAACAACAACGCAAAAAG
>DOID01000056.1:11548-12590 GCA_003511465.1 Bacillota bacterium
AACAACAACGCAAAAAGCCCGTTAATAACACCGGTAATTTAAAGCTGGTTAACGGCTTCTTCCAGGGAACAACCAGTCCGGAGGGTCAACCGGAGTCGTTCCTCGCAACCTTCCTCGCGGCAAGCTTCGGCTAGCCTTCGTCCCAAGGTTGCTAAGGCCTCCTCCTCGTTATCTTCGGATGCTTTCGTTAGCAGTTGACAACGGAACTCTCCGCACAAACGGGTCGTAAGACGAAGCGTATTTTCGATCTGAGCGGCCGGTGCCCGCCGCCGCATACCCTCGTCCGCCAAAGCTTCGCCTAAATGATGGGGAATTCCCGCCCACACCGCACCTTGAAAAGCGGTACAAATCGCTGCTGTTTCTTCCGGGGAAAACTGTTGATCTTCACCTCGCTCGGCAAGCCTGGCTATTGTTTGGGTTTCGGCTCTGCTGGCGGCGCCATCTCCTTGCTCTGCTACGTTAAGCTCGTCTTCTAGACGAGTACGAAGCTCAGTCATCAACCGGTTCCGGAAACGGGATGTCACTTCCGCTGCCGCCATTTCCTTTTCTAAGGCTTCGATACAGTTCTGCAATTGTTCCCTTTTTCGTTGTTGTTCCTGCTGTTTCCTCTGTTGGGCGCTTTTATCTGTTTTCTCCGCACTTTTAGTGGTACCACCGGAATCTTTGCTCCCACCAGTGTTTTTCCAGCCGGAGGAAGCAGATGCCTGGGCACCAACACTCCCTCCTTTGGCCGCCACCACCATTGACGGCAGGTTACCAACGATGAACATTATGACCAGAATTATAAGGGCTATTTTCTTCATCAAACTCACCTCCGTCTTTAATATAACAAAAAGCCGCTTGGGTTTCTGTGATCCGGATCACAAAAACCCAAGCGGCTTTTGGATTGTGTTTGCTTGACAGCAGTTGTTATTGATTATACAATATGTTTAAAGCTTTTTGCGTTGTATCCTTTTTAAAAGAGCCCACCACAATACATAGTGTGTTGCTTGCAAATCGGCTATCAATATATTGTGCTGGGACAGTTGAATATGGGGACAAC
>DOID01000079.1:0-13992 GCA_003511465.1 Bacillota bacterium
TCTGGCAGGACTTGGTGGCATTGTGGAGAAGATCAAAGGCGTTATCAAGAAGATTCGCGAACCTATTGACAAGGCAGTGGAAGAGGTCGTCGGGTTTGTGGCGGATAAGGCCCGAGCTTTACTGGGCCGGGGAGAAAAGCCCTCCACCAGCGAGGAAAAAGAATCTCCTGAGAAAGCAAAAAAGGAAACTGGAGAAATACATCATATCGCTTCTAGGGAATCTATCAAGAGTGGTTTTACCGCAGCCTATCAAAAGATATTTGATAAAGCCGGAATGAGTTTGGACGATGAGGCCAATAAAGTATTTTTGAAGGGACATAAAGGTGCTCATACAAAGGTTTACAAGCAATATGTTTTGCGCTATATAACTGAAGCAACTCAAGATTTATCTGGGCCTGAAGCAAAAATCGCCTTAATTAAAGCTCTAAATAATTTGAAAGAACAATTGATTAAAAATCCAAAAATGCCATACAAAGGAGGATTGTGAAATGAAGTGGTATCAACCTATCGAATGCGACAATACTGCAAAAAATCCCCTTGTTTGCGATTACGACGACTTGGAAAAGTACGGGTACAGTGAAAATGATTTCAAAAAAGGCTCCCCTATTAAGGACTGGAATGGCAACGTTGTTTTTCAAGCCAAAAAGAAAGAACTTGATGGAAAACCTGACGATGCGCTCCAGAATCACTTAATGTTGCCCATTTACTCATCGAATCTTATTTCTGCGCTTAAAGAAAATAACATCAACGGTATTCAATACTTACCGATTAAAGTACTAAAGTCTAATGCCCATTGCATTAACGGCTTTTGTATTGCAAATTTCACAAACTTTATTGAAGCTTTTGATGAGGAAAAAGCCGATTTTGATCGTTTTAGTCTCGACTTTCCCAATCCTAATGTCCGGGGAAAAATAGCCGGTGTAAAAAGATTTGTACTCAAAGAAAAGAAACTTATCGGTTATGACATTATTAGGTTAAAAGAATATAAACAAGGATTTTTTGTTTCTAAGAAATTCAAAGATATTTTTGAAGGAAATTTATTTACTGGTTATTCGTTTATAGAAGTCGAGTTGATCTAGAAGAACAGACTCAATTCCGCTTAGATAATTGAATAACCGTGGAACAAAACCTTGTATCTCATCGTCATCTATAGATGTCCAGCAAATAAAAACAAAGGATCTGATCAGATGCAAAAGAAGAACCTTCGAAATCTTTTTATTGTCGGCGGTTTATTAGTCGCTTTCTCATTACCATTCTTGATCCCGGCCATAACTAGGCTAAGCGATCGGTCCGCTACTGTGGAGAAGGAAAAACTCAGTTCGGAAGCAGAAAGGTTTGAAACGAGAGGCGATTACAAAATCAAAGAGGGTAAGGTTGTCTTTGATTTTGAGCTAATCAACCACTATCCCGAGGCCAAGGAACTTCAGTTTGGTTCCGGGCAACAGTTTGAGATCGTGATCCGCGATGAAAAGGATGAAGAGGTCTATCGTTATTCTGAGGGCAAAGCCTTTACCTTGGCTCTTGTCTTTCGAAATATTGATCCCGGCGCATCTTTGGCCTGGCAAGATCGATGGGATATGAGGGATCAGGAAGGCAAAATGGTAAGTCCGGGCCGCTACCGGGCTGAGATCGAGATTATGCCCATCCCAAATGAGGATGACGAAAGAATTGAAGCCAGTCAATTAAGAACCAGCATCGAGTTTACCCTGGCGGAAGCGGAAGAGTTGGGTCTAAATGAGGATGGAATTATTACAAGTGCAGCGGCCAAAGGTATCATCGCGGAGCTCGCCGATGACGTAATGCACGCAATCAGCAACCGCGATGGGGAAAATTTGGCCGCCTATGTCCATCCGAAAAAAGGGGTCCGATTTACGCCTTACACCTATGTCAATCTTGAAGAAGATCTTGTCTTCACGCCGCCAGCAGTAAGGAGTTTCTTTACCGATCAACATGTCTATTGCTGGGGCTCATACGATGGGACCGGCGATCCGATCAATTTAACTCCGAGCGAATACTATAGTCGCTTTATTTACTCGGAGGACTTTTTGAATGCGGAGGAAATTGGGTATAACGAAGTATTGAGCAGCGGGAATATGTTGGAAAACCAATTTGAGGTTTATGAAAGTCCCATCGTCGTCGAATATTATTTCCCCGGATTTAACCCTGATTACATGGGGATGGATTGGCGCAGCCTGCGTCTGGTCTTTGAGGAAGATGGCGATGACTGGAAACTGACCGGGGTTATTCACAATCAATGGACAATCTAACAGGATATATTTTGGATCATCATTTGATGTTCCTGGCAATTTTCGGAAAAACTATTAATTTATCTGCTCAAAAATACTTTTTGAATACTCTATAATATCTCCGGGAGTAAGCATACAGAATTTCTCTTTTACCGCGACAAAATACTCTCCAATTAGTTCTTTAGATATTATACGATTTGATTGCACATCTACCGGCAACCCGTCTCTAGTATGCAGCCAGGGTCTTTCTAAATGCGTAAACTTTTCTAATGTTTTTCCGCTATAACAACAAAAGTTTTTTATGACGCTGTCCAGTATAGCTTTTTCAGAGGTTGTAAATACCGATTCATCGAAATCTTCAATTTTTTCTATGGGATCAAATCGATAGGATGAATATCTGTTATACACTTCCCTATAAACCGGTCCATGAACCCATGCCTCACAGTCTTCGCTAAAAAGGAACCGTCCTTCAAAAGCATAATAAATACCCTGGACATAATATAATGCCTTTTGTAAAGCCAATGGAGTAATATCCTCGCATTTATATAATAGATATTGAATTATTGAATCCAGTTTTGACTCCCTGGTGTTTTCTTCTCCAAGTAACTCTCGTACCTTTCGCTTACTTTTTTCATATGCCTGCGGGGATTTTAGATTACCCTTATTCTCTTCCAATAAAGCCTTATAATATACAGGTTCATCGTAAATCCTTTGCAGAATATCCGAATACTGTTTTGTAGGCATATCTCCGTCACAATATCTCGAAAATGTCATTTCTCCCCAACCTAAAAGCAATGAAAGCGGACGTTTTCCAATATTGTACTTTTGAGTGATTTCTAATACATGTTCCAACGGAATAATATCATTCTTTTGACGGTAAGCGTCATACAAAGCCTTTAGATTTTCGTCCTCAATATCCGCGACATAAACTTCACTCTCACATTCCGTACATACAGCCCTTTTTCCGATGTACTCATATTTTTCGCCTTTAAGCGTTCCCTTCAGCAGTATGGTTTCTATTGAGTATTCAGCATCTCTTCTGCATTCCTCACAAAACGTCTTACCCTTATTCATTAAGGCACCCCCCTTTCATTTTGATTGATCATCTAAATCGATAATCAATAGCCTTGTTCCGGTTATGAAATGATATGACAACCACCCGTTTTCCCCTATCACTATCAATAATGTTGAATTTAGTATAAATATCAACTGACTCCTTGATACCATCAAAGTTGAATAACATGACTTGGGGACAAAATACATATAAAACCTCATGTGTAAAACCTTTTTTTGTATTTTGTAATGAATGGCAAAAGTCTTCCGGTTGGATTTTTAATAGAATCCCTTTCTGCCGCCTATTATTTAGATTATATTCACTTATAAAATCTATATTTTCTTGCCTGTTCTCATTTTTTGATATAATGAATTTATCTTCTCTAATACAGTCTTGTATTGTTGCCAAAATCACAACAATCTGTTCCCGGGAATAGTTCTGATTGTAATGCTGATTCATTGCATCACCTCTTGGTGATGCAATGATACCTTATTATATGCTCATTGTCAAGATTTTATGCACCAATTAATGCAATTTATCTTTATATTGACTTTTTCTTATAAGCAATGCTATAAAACACCAGATTTGCAGCCTAATTGTTTAGACTCAACCTTTTCTTCTTGACAAAAGGGAAATGCTGTCATATAATTTTTCTAATCTATATAGTTAAACCGTTGATTGAAAAGAGTAAGCATTGGAGCGTGGCTTCCAGAGAGCTGCCGATAGTGTGATTGCAGTAGTCAGCCTAGTGCCGAATGGATTCATGAGGGTGAAGAGAAAAGCCGCAAGGCCGAGTAATGTTCACCGGGTTTTCCGCCCGTTATCAGAGGAATGCGCATGTTAGTGCGTAATGAGGTGGGTGCCTTGTTTTATGGCACCAATTTAGGTGGTACCGCAGAAGTGTAAAGCTTTTGTCCTATGGATGAGGACGAAAGCTTTTTTTATTGCCGAAAAGAAAGGAGAACGCCATGAGAAAAGGACGATTTTCACAGTACGGTGGCCAATACGCCCCGGAGACAATGATGGGCGCCTTGCAGGAGCTAGAACGGGAGTATCGACGCTGGCGAAACGACCCCACCTTCGAAGCGGAGCTCGCCGCGCTGCTTAAGAATTATGCCGGTCGACCGTCACTCCTTTATTACGCGGAGAAAATGACGCGGGACCTGGGCGGAGCGAAGATCTATTTGAAACGGGAGGATTTGAACCATACCGGGTCCCACAAGATCAATAATGTCCTCGGGCAGACGCTGCTGGCTAAGAAGATGGGTAAGACACGGGTTATCGCCGAAACCGGGGCGGGGCAGCACGGCGTGGCGACCGCAACCGCCGCTGCGTTGATGGATATGGAGTGTGAAGTGTTCATGGGCAAGGAGGACACCGCCCGTCAGGCGTTAAACGTCTATCGCATGCAGCTTTTAGGCGCAAAGGTCCACCCCGTGACCAGCGGAACCCAGACCCTCAAGGACGCGGTCAACGAGACGATGCGCGCGTGGGTGACCAGAATCGCCGACACCCATTATGTGCTCGGTTCTGTAATGGGACCGCACCCGTTCCCGACCATTGTCCGGGATTATCAAAGGATCATCGGCGCGGAGATCAAGGCCCAGATCCTGGCGGCGGAAGGAAAACTCCCCGCGGCAATACTCGCCTGTGTGGGTGGTGGCAGCAATGCCATTGGCGCGTTTTACGACTTTATCACTGACCAGTCCGTCCGGTTGATCGGCTGCGAAGCCGCCGGTCGCGGGGTTGACACGGCGGAAACCGCCGCCACGATTGCCACTGGAAAAGTGGGGATCTTCCACGGTATGAAATCCCTGTTCTGCCAGGACGATTTTGGCCAGATTGCGCCGGTCTATTCCATCTCCGCCGGGCTTGATTATCCAGGGATCGGCCCCGAGCACGCCATGCTCTGGGAAAAGGGACGGGCGGAGTATGTTCCGGTGACGGACGATGAGGCCGTGGCCGCCTTTGAATACCTGTCACGCACCGAGGGCATCATCCCGGCAATTGAAAGCGCCCACGCTGTTGCCCATGCCATGACGATTGCCAAGGAAATGACGCCGGAGCAGATTATCGTGATTAATTTATCGGGGCGCGGTGACAAGGATGTGGCCGCAATCGCCCGCTACAAAGGGGTGTCGCTCTATGAGTAAGATTAAAAATGCTTTTGGCAAAGGGAAGGCGCTCATTGCCTACATTACCGGCGGTGATCCGAACATCGAAACGACCGGAAGACTGATCCGGGCAATCGCAGCCGCCGGGGCGGACCTCATTGAGATCGGGATTCCCTTTTCCGACCCGATTGCCGAAGGCCCTGTGATCCAAGGGGCCAGCGCCAGAGCGCTCGCGGCCGGTTGTACTACCGACAGACTCTTTGATCTGGTAATGGAGCTTAGGAAGGATCTAGAAACACCGCTCCTGTTTATGACCTACGCCAATCCGGTCTTTGCCTACGGAACGGAGCGCTTTATGCAGCGTTCTGCCGCAGCTGGGATCGACGGACTAATCATTCCCGACACCCCCTATGAAGAAAGGGAGGAATTTGCGGGAGCCTGCCGCCAGTACGGGATCGACCTTCTATCCATGGTTGCTCCCACCTCCGCCGACCGCGTTCGGCAGATCGGAAAAGCCGCTGAAGGGTTCCTCTATTGCGTGTCGTCCCTTGGTGTGACCGGCGTCCGTACTAAACTGACCGATGAAATTGCTTCTGTCATTAAGATCGTGCGCGAAGAATCCGATCTCCCCTGCGCCATTGGCTTTGGGATCTCCACACCGGAGCAGGCCAAGCAAATGGCCGCGTATGCCGACGGCGTCATCATCGGCAGCGCGATCGTGAAGCTCATCGCTGAATACGGTGAAAACAGTATTGAACCGGTGGCGGCTTACATCGCGCAGATTAAAAAAGCCATCACGGAACAATGAAGATCTGCAAGGAGGGGATGTCATGTATAAAAACATATTAGCAAAACTCACCACCAGACAGGACCTGACGGCAGAGGAAATCGCGGATCTAATTGCCACGATCGCCCGTGACGAGATCACAGATGTGCAGATCAGCGGTTTCCAAGTGGCTCTGCTGATGAAATCACCGACCCTCAGCGAAACGATGGCGATCGCCCACGCCATGCGCGCCAACTGCGTACAACTGAAGCCAAAGGTCAGCGAGGCGCTGATGGACACCTGCGGCACCGGGGGTGGACTTAGTACCTTCAATATCTCAACCGCGACGGCGATTGTCGCGGCGGCGGCGGGCATCCCCGTGGCCAAACACGGCAGTCGTTCCATCTCCAGCCTGTCCGGTTCCGCCGATGTCTTGGAGGCGCTGGGCGTGAATATCAATTTAACCGCCCTCCAGGCGGAAAAGCTCATTGCGGAGATCGGGATCGCCTTCCTTTATGCGCCGCTGTTCCACCCGGTAATGTGCAAGGTACTCCCGCCCGAAACTGAGCTAGGCATTAAGACCATTTTCTATACGATCATCGGTCCCTTAATCAACCCCGCCTTTGCCACCCGCCACATCATGGGCGTATACAAGCTGGAACTGCTGGATACCGTCACCGCGGTCGCCAAAGACTTGGGCTATACCGACGCCCTCTTCGTACACGGGCTGGACGGTCTGGACGAAATCTCCCTGATGGGCGCGACCCGCATTAACGAGCTTAGAAACGGGGAGGTCAAGACCTACGAAATTACGCCTGAGCAATTCGGCCTCAAACGGTGTACCCTTGAGGAGATCAAGACCGGCACGCCGGAGGCTAACGCCCAGTGTATCCGCGAAATCTTCAGTAAGAGGGATACCGGCCCGCGCCGGGACGCGGTCTTGCTGAATGCGGCGGGCGCGCTGCTGATCGGTAACCGTGTTGCCACTTTTGCGGACGGTATCAAAATGGCGGCAGAACTGATCGACAGCGGCGCGGCCGCTCATAAGCTGGAAGAACTACAAAAGGCCTCCAACGCCTTTCTTTCGTCCGATGGAAGGTAAATTTTCAAGCGCGCTACGGAGCGCGGCGCAAGCGGGGAAGATCCCGGTCATCGTTGATCTCAAGGCCTATTCACCGAAAGACGGCGACTTATTTCGGGGACGCACCTACTCCGAACTGGCCCTGACCTTCAAAAACGCAGGTGCGCCTGCGCTGGCCGTAATTACGGAAAGGGAGCACTTTCACGGCTCCCTGGAGGCTTTGCGCCGAGTCGCGGCGGTCAGCGGTCTGCCTGTCCTGCGTAAGGATTTCATCACTGAGCAAAAAGAGCTTGAAGCTACGGTACAGGCAGGCGCAGCGGCAGTTCTGCTGATCTGCTCTATGCATAGCCCCACGCGGCTGGAGCGACTGTTCCTCGCTGCCCATGAGCTGGGACTAGAGGTGCTTGTTGAGACCCATACAGCGCAGGAGCTGGAGACCGCCGCAGCCCTGGGCGCGAAGCTGATCGGGATCAACAACAAAGACATCGGCAAGTTGGAACTGGACGACGGCACGGTATCGAACACCCTCAGCCTCATCGGGCAAGCGCCTCGTGATGCGTTGATCATAAGCGAAAGCGGCCTCCATACCCGCAGGGACGTCTGTGCCGCCATCGACGCGGGCGCCGACGCCGTGTTAATTGGCTCCGCCCTGCTTCAAGCGGAGGATCCTAGGGAATATTTTAAGCTTTTGAGCGCTGGAAGGTAGAAACATGACAAAGCTAAAAATCTGTGGATTAATGAATGCCTTGGACATCCGGCTTTGTGCAGCCTCCGGCGCTGACATCCTTGGTTTCGTCACCAATTATCCGGTGCCGGTCCCGTGGGGGTTGACTAAGGAGCAAACCAAAGAACTGCTTGCCTGCGTCCCCAGAACAGTCGAAAGCTGCCTCGTAACCGGCGGTAAGGTGGAGGCGATCTTCTCCCTTGCCGCCCAGCTTCGCCCTAATTATGTCCAGCTCCATTACAAGGAGGGCTTTGCCGAGACCAGGGATCTGGCAGAAGCCCTCCTGACTTATGGTATTAAAACGATCAAAGCCGTTCCGGTCCAGGAGGATGGTAGCTGCGAAATGCCGGGGTTCTCCACAGTTACCGCTGCCGTCACCGCGCTGGCAGGCACCAAGATTGCCGCGGTACTGATCGATTCCCGCTGTGCCGCCGCTCCGGCTTCCCGTTCCCGCCAACTTGACCCTGTTCTCTGTCGCCGCATAGTTCAGATCGCCAAAAAACCAGTGATCCTTTCCGGAGGCATTACCGGCGATAACCTTGACCGGATCCTAAAAGAGGTAGCTCCTTTTGGCGTTGATATTCTCACCGGTACCGAAGATGCACCCGGGCAAAAAAACAAGGAGAAGATCGCAAAGATTTGCCGGAGCATCCATGGTTTCCATTACTAATCCTTTACTAACGTTAATGGTTCGCTCCTAAATCCTTCCACTGAAAATTGTGAACCAAAAGAAAGCTTAGGGTCATCAAAATCAGTATAATTTACCCCTCTCACGCTAATGGACACTGAGTCAGTCCCCTCGGGCAATAATATATCACTTTCGGCTTTATCGATAATAATTGGTGAAGAGCGCCAATCCATTCCCCCCGTTCCACTGCGATTAACATGAACTATATAGTAATCAGCATCTCCGTTATTAAAAGTCAAAGTTAAAGTCGGCTTCTCACGTCGCATCCAAGCCTCTAATGCTTCATCACCACCATCACAACTCAAGTCTGTGACAGTCGCAGGGACGGTTAATGTCCGCTCAATTATACCAATCGATGTATGGGCGGCCATGAGCCTAACCTCACTTCCCGGTTCAAGACCAGGGATTTTTTCAATTTTATCAGGGTTATTTAGCACCCCATTTATAAAGATTGCATTTGCTATGTAGTCGCCCGAATATTTTAAATAAGCACGAGCGTAACCTCCGGATCCAGCATCAACGCTAACATACAACCATGGCTTCTCTTCGTAACTGTCGTCGGATCCTCCATCACATCCGGCAATAACCAAGAGACCGATTAAGGATAATATTAGTAAATATCGCTTTAAGCCCATTATTGTCCTCCTTTTTTTGAATATTATTTTTACATGTTAGGGTTTAACCTTCCCCAACTTCAGGTTCTCTGATTACCCCAAAGGCATCGGGGGTCAGCTCATACTTCCCGGTCAACCAGGAGAAAAGTCCCTGCTTTACCTCTCCGCTCAGCCAGAGCTTGCCGCCAACATACTCCTCGACCATCGCCGAAAACGATCCGGAGAGGAAATAGCGTTTCCCTTCCCCGGTTTCCAGAACCAGCCGGTCTTTAGTTTTATGCAAAACGCCGACAATTGGTTGGGATCCGTTAACCGCGAGTAATTGATAAGCAGTGACGGTAAAGATCGGGAGGCGATACTCAGAAAGCTTGCCGGTCTGATAGCCTTCCAGCAAAACCCTAGCCCCCTGCAGCTTCAACAACTCCGCCAGCAACTCGCCCTCTAACTGCACAGCCCCTGGCCTCTCTGCCTTCAAATTGCCTTCAAGACGGCAGATCAACCTGGTAAAGGGTTCGTTTCCAATTAAGGCCAGTCGGCCGGTGAGCGTCGCCTTTTCTTCCCCGCTATATGCCATGGAAGATATGAAAAGAAGCAGAGTAACCAGGATCAAACCCGATAGACAATACCGTTTACCAATCGTCTTTCCCTTATCCATCATCTCACCTCACCCTTTGCAGCTGAAATTGGAGGGACTTAAAACTCGGTTCGCCCGCAACCGGGAACATCAGCGCTCTGAGTTTGAAATAGGAACTACCATTAATGACAATGCGAATCTTTTTTGTTGAACTAAAACCATCCAATTCGATAAATTGGCCGGTGGTATCGGGAATGCTAATATCATTCGAGAAAGGTTCAACCGCTAAGGATACTTTTTCTTTATTTTCGTCCACGATATTACTTAGATCTTTTTTGTAATGATCATAATCGGCAAAATCAGCCTTCACCTCCGGGTGGCACCTTATATACACCGCAGTCAGCCAGCCCCGAAAGAGCGGGGCAAAGGAACTCTCCCCGGAGACGGAAACCACACTATCCAAGCCGAACTGGTCGGAATGGAGTAACTCTTTGATTTTATCCGTCCCAAAACGATCCACAAAGTAGCGCATAAACATATAAGCCGGAGCATAGTCGGCCCATTCACCTCCCCACGTACAAAGAGAATCAGCGGCGGGATTCATTAAATAGGGTATTACCCGCTCTCCATCTAGTAACGGATTATTCCAATCCATCACCAGATCCTCCGCCACCATGGAGAGGCCTTCATTAATCCAGGTTTCGGTCGCATACTGGTCTAATTGATCATAACTGTCAATCTTCATATAGCGGTTGGTGAAATTAATCAGGTGTTGGAGTTCATGGGCCATGGTACTCTTGGTGTTCTCTAGCCAATCCTTGAAGGTAGCTTCTGGATTTCGATAGGTCGTCAGAAACAGAACCTCTTTTTCATTGGAATACGGAATATCTTCTTTAGGAAATTGGTTTCCCCCATAAAAATATCCAGCGACATATGGACCATCAGAATAATGATCCAACTCAGTCAGGAGATAAAAGATCCCGGGATATCCGTCAATATCTGTATACGCAGGAGGAGGGCCAAAAGCCCGCTCTAGCTTTTCGTAATATCCATTAAATGTCTGCTCTAAGTCTTCAATGTAATATTGAAGCATATTTTCAAATTCTTCATCAACTTCGTCATCCAAGTAAATATAAGTAAAATCGCTTTTGTCTTTGTCTATTCGCGTTGCGTTCACTTTAACTTCATAATCGTTACCAATTACTTTATAAAATACCTCTTGTGAAGGGGGGTCGGAAGCTTGGGTCCCAAACCTTATATCCCGCGAGACCCCAAAAGGATCCACTTGCCCAAGTTGCGCCTGGATGACCTCTCGTTCCTTTTCCCGTAGTCTCTCATAGAAGGCTTCGGTCTCGTCTTCGCCACCGGTCGCCATAGACTTTGTTAAAGGCATGGAATTTAACAGATACTTTTGTGTTTGGATACCATCTTGTTCAACCGTAAGTTCAGCAAAGGATGTTCCCGGCGTCATACTAGTATTGTACGGGATCAGTAAGAGACGATCGATTTTGTACTGGGCATCGATCGTGACTTCCCCCGTACCGAAAACCACCGGTAGATCATACACCTTTCTCGGGCCAATCAGGCCTCTACCTAAAGGAATCTGACCTGGTTCATATTCATCTGTTAATAACCAAAAATCCCCTGCTTCTGTGAAATTTACCCTCAGTGATACCGAACTGTAACCTTCTGCGGAAAACTCAAGTTCACGTACCCCAATCTTAAAACGTCCGGTCTGAAACCAACCGGATCCATCTGTCATCGACATTACCTGGCCATCAATCTTAACCGTCGCGCCAACGATTGGTGCCCTCGCCCCCTCGGTGGCATCAATGATCTGGCCGCTTAAAGTAGCATACTTTACCTCGAATTTGGGTTTGCCACACCCTGATAACACCAGTGACAAGATTATTAATCCGATCCATAATGTTCTCTTTTTCATCAATCGCGCCTCTTCTCAATGGAACTTTCCTCGAATGGTTTTTCACCGTAATAAATATTAATTGGAATATTCTACTAATAACAGAAAAACCCTCTTATTTCTCTTTGATGTTTGTCACGCGACCATCGGTTAGCTCAATAATCTTGGTGGCAAAATTCATTATCCGGGTCGTTGGTGGTGAAAAAGCAGAAATTTAAAGTAATAAAAAAGACCCGCCATCCGGCGGGTCTGGTCTACACTAAATTCTGGCTGATCACCTTGGGGACACCTTTCGGTCAGTTCCTGATCAGGTCGGACTCGCCGACGATCACTTCTTCCAGAGCGGCGCCGGGTGGAACCATCGGCCACACCTTATGATCCCGGTCAATCTCGCAATTGATCACGACGGTCCGATTTAAGCTTAAGGCTTCTTTGAGTACATTTTCCACGTCTGCTTTGGCCGTCAGGTTATAGCCAACCGCCCCAAAGGCTTCGGCCAGCTTCACAAAGTCGGTCTTCCGGTCAAGGGTAGTTTGGGAGTAACGCTGATCATAGAACATATTCTGCCACTGCCGAACCATGCCGAGGGCATGATTGTTCATGATCACGACAATAATCGGTAGTTCGTATTCGACGGCAGTGGCCAGCTCATTTAGGTTCATGCGGAAGCTACCGTCACCGGCAATATTAAAAACCCGCTTCTGGGGACAGGCGATGGCGGCCCCGATGGCAGCGCCCAGGCCAAAACCCATGGTGCCTAAGCCCCCGGAGGTAATGAGGGATCTGGGTTTGGTGAACTTGTAATGCTGGGCGGTCCAGATCTGATGCTGCCCCACTTCGGTGGCGATGATGGCATCGCCGCCAGTCAGCTCGGAAATTTTATCGAGAATATATTCCGGGGTTAACTCCCCTTGCACAGAGTACGGCTGGGGTTGACTCTTCAATGCCATAACATAACTTAGCCACTGGGAACGGTTCTTGGCTTTAATCCCGGTATTGATTTTTCCCAGGACATCCTTGACATCACCGATGATGTGGTGCTCCACCCGGATATTTTTATTAACTTCTGCCTCATCAATATCGATCTGCAGAATCTTGGCCTTGGGAGCGAACCGGTCCAGCTTACTGATGACCCGGTCACTGAAACGAGCGCCGACGGCAATCAACAAGTCACACGCGGTCACCGCCAGATTGGAAGCTTTGGTCCCGTGCATCCCAATCATCCCGGTGTACAGCTCATGGGTGGCGGGAAAAGCGCCCATCCCCATCAGGCTCAAGGTCACCGGGGAATTAGCATTGACCGCCAGTTGGTACAGCTCCTGGGCGGCATCGGCGGTAATCACCCCTCCCCCGGCATAAATCACCGGCTTTTCGCTACGATTAATCAGCGCTAAGGCCTGTGCAATGGCCTCATCACCGACCGCGTAGTTCGGAGGGGATTGACTGATCTTCTGCGGCTCGTATTCGGTCTCCTGGATGGAGACATCCTTGGGGATGTCGATCAGTACCGGGCCGGGCCGGTCTTGCTTGGCAATTTGAAAGGCCTTTCTGATCGTCTCCGCTAGGTGATCGATATTTCTGACCACATAATTGTGTTTGGTGATCGGCATGGTAATCCCGGCAATGTCAACTTCCTGGAAGCTATCCTTCCCCAGTAATTGGGAAGGCACATTCCCGGTAATAGCCACCATAGGAATGGAATCCATGTAAGCCGTGGCAATCCCGGTCACCAGGTTGGTCGCGCCTGGGCCGGAAGTGGCCAGACAGACCCCGACCTTACCTGTCGCCCGTGCATACCCGTCGGCGGCATGGGCTGCCCCTTGTTCGTGGGAAGTCAAATAATGCCGGATCCGATCCTGAGCCTTGTATAATGAGTCATAGATATTTAAAACCGCGCCGCCGGGAAAGCCAAAGATTGTGTCAACACCCTGTTCAATCAGGCATTCCACTAAAATATCAGCACCGGTTAAACGCAATTCAATCCACCACCTTTTTCTCCCGTTTTAGGACGCATTTTCTATTGGAACTCCGGACTCCATCAGGCGGGAACAGAAGCTGTGGCGGTAGCCAGGGTAAATGACTACCTAGATTTTTAAGACAGCGCCTTCACTGGCTGAGGAGACCCCCCGGGCGTACCTGGCCAGATACCCCCGGTTGATCTTGGGCGGCGGGCAAACCCAGCCTTTCTTTCTCCGCTCAAGTTCCTCCGC
>DOID01000079.1:14295-15690 GCA_003511465.1 Bacillota bacterium
GAAGTGGGCATCAGCATCTCCCGCATACCCGGACCGCCCTTCGGCCCTTCATAACGGATGACCACCACGTCACCTTTTTGGACCTGACCGGCCAAAATTGCGCTGTTTGCTTCATCCTCGCTATCAAAGACCCGAGCTGGGCCTTCGTGTACCATCATCTTTTCCGCCACCGCACTGCGTTTGACCACACTGCCGTGGGGAGCAAGGTTCCCTCTCAGCACCGCAATCCCACCGGTTGAAGCATAAGGATTTCCGATGGGCCGAATCACGTCGGGATTTAGGTTTACCACCTTGGCAATGTTAGCGCCGATGGTCTCGCCGGTAACGGTAAGACAGTCCTCTGCAAGCAGTCCCTCCGTGGAAAGTTCTTTCATCACCGCCGAGACGCCCCCGGCAGCGTGCAAGTCTTCCACAAAATGCCTTCCGGCCGGGGCCAGCCGACATAAATTCGGAGTTTTGGCGCTGATTTGGTTGGCCTGATCCAGATCAAACTTGACGCCCGCTTCATAGGCAATGGCCGCTAAATGCAACATACTGTTGGTACTGCAGCCTAGAGCCATATCGACGGTGAGGGCGTTTCGAAAGGCGGCTTCCGTTAAGATCGCCGCGGGTTTAAGGTCTTTTTTGACCAGATCCATGATGGCCATGCCGGTCATTTTGGCGAGCCGAATCCGCTCGGAATAGACCGCCGGAATCGTACCGTTGCCGGGCAAGGCCATCCCAATGGCCTCGGTTAGACAATTCATACTGTTGGCCGTAAACATCCCGGAACACGAACCGCAGCTTGGGCAAGCCTGGTTTTCGCATGCCTTCAGCTCTTCTCCACTGATCTTTCCTGCCCCGTAGGCGCCAACAGCTTCAAACATATCAGTCAGGCTGATCCCCTTTTCGCCGTCGTGGCCTTTCAGCATCGGGCCACCGCTGACGATAATCGCGGGAAGATTAAGGCGGGCCGCCCCCATCAGCATTCCCGGAACAATCTTGTCGCAGTTGGGGATTAAAACCAAGCCGTCAAAACCGTGGGCCAGGGCCATGGCTTCCAGACTGTCAGCAATCAGTTCTCTGGTCGGTAGGGAGTAGTGCATGCCGAGATGACCCATGGCAATCCCGTCACAGACCCCAATGGCCGGAAACTCAAAGGGCGTCCCTCCGGCCAGCCGCACCCCAGCTTTGACGGCCTCCGCTATATTGTCCAGATGCAGATGACCGGGGACGACTTCACTTTGGGCATTGACGACCCCAATCAGGGGGCGGTTGATTTCTTCATCCGTCAGTCCCAGCGCTTTGAAGAGCGAGCGATGGGGCGCCCGCTCCAGACCTACTTTCACAGCATCGCTGCGCATATAATCACACCTTTCAATTAAGCTTTTTGCGTTGTAGCCGTTAAAGAAGATT
>DOID01000079.1:15848-19325 GCA_003511465.1 Bacillota bacterium
TCAAGTGACAACGCAAAAAGCCCCAATTGGGCTTCTTCCGTGGTCATTAGAAAAACCCCTAGATGAAACTTGTAACGAGCTTTCCGATTTGCTCCGTCCCGACCAGGGTTTTCCCTGGACTCATAATGTCGCCGGTCCGGTACCCAGCGGCCAGCACCCGCTCCACCGCTTGCTTGATCGCCGCGGCTTCGGCGGATAGATTAAAAGAGTACCTAAGCATCATGGCCACGGAGAGAATGGTGGCCAGGGGATTGGCTTGATCCTTTCCGGCCAGATCAGGAGCAGAACCATGCACCGGCTCATAGAGGCCGAAATTCCCCTCTCCTAAACTTGCCGAGGGCAACATCCCGATGGAACCCGTAATCATGCCAGCCTCATCGGACAAGATATCGCCAAACAGATTCGAGGTGACGATCACATCAAACTGCTTTGGGTCCCGCACCATCTGCATGGCAGCATTATCCACATATAGATGGTTCAGCTTAACCTCCGGAAAGTCTTGGGAAACCCTGATCACCACTTCCCGCCATAAGCGGGAACTTTCCAGGATATTCGCCTTATCGACACTGGTCACCTTCGAATTACGCTGGCGGGCAATGTCAAAAGCGATCCTAGCAATCCGCTCGACTTCTCCTTCACTGTAAATCTCGGTATCAAAAGCTTGCTCTCTGCTGTCCTGCTTGCTTCGCCCCCGCGGACCGAAATAGATGCCGCCGGTCAACTCCCGGACCACCATCAGATCGATCTGATCGCCAATGATCTCCGGCTTCAGGGGACAAGCCTCCTTCAGCTGTTGATATAAGAAGGCCGGTCTTAAGTTGGCATAGAGGCCAAGCTGGCCCCGGAGCCCGAGTAGCGCCATTTCCGGTCTTTGGTCACCGGGAAGACCGTCCCATTTCTCGCCACCTACCGCGCCGAGCAACACGGCATCACTTTCTCGACAGGCTTGGACGGTCTCCGGTGGCAGTGGCCGACCGGTGGCATCGATGGCACAGCCCCCGGCCAATAATTCTTTGATTGTAAACCGGTGTCCAGAGGTAACGGCGATTTTCTCTAAGACGCCTAGTGCCTCACGGACCACCTCAGGACCGATGCCGTCACCGGGAATTACCGCTATTTTAAAATCTTCGCCCACGCGGCCACCTCCGTTTCATCAATGCCTACAGGCTTCTAGTTCGCTGAGTTCGGCGCGTCCTTAATATAGTTGACCAGTCCGTCGGCGGCGATGATCTTCTGCATAAATTCAGGGAAGGGTTGCCCTTGGAATTCTTTTCCTTTGGTCCGGTTGAAGATGGTGCCCGTGTCGAAATCGACTTCCAGCTCATCACCGGCTTCGGTCCACTGGGTAGCTTCTTCGCATTCGAGGATGGGCAGGCCGATATTAATCGCATTGCGGTAGAAAATCCGGGCAAAAGTAGCGGCGATGACACAGGAGATGCCTGCGGTCTTGATCGCGAGTGGCGCATGTTCCCGAGAAGAGCCACAGCCGAAATTCTTACCCGCCACAATGATATCCCCAGGGGTAATGCTTTTGCCGAAATCTGGGTCAAGGTCCTCCATGCAGTGGGCCGCCAGTTCCTGCGGGTCCGCCGTATTCAGATAACGGGCTGGGATGATCACATCGGTATCCACATTATCGTGATAGCGAAATACTTTGCCTTTGACTTTCATCAGATCCCTCCTTCAGCGCTGGACCCTGCTACTTGCGCCGGGTCAGTTAGTTTACCGGTGAGGGCCGCCGCCGCCGCCACCGCCGGGCTGGCTAGATAAACTTCGGATTCGGGATGACCCATCCGGCCGACAAAGTTACGGTTCGTGGTCGAAACGGCTTTTTCGCCCCGGGCCAGAATCCCCATATGTCCGCCCAGACAGGGGCCACAGGTCGGAGTGGAAACTGCCGCGCCGGCCTCGACCAATGCGGTAATGATCCCTTCTTGCAAAGCCTGAAGATAAATACGCTGCGTTCCCGGGAACACCAGGACCCGTACGCCTTGCTTCACCTTTTTGCCTTTCAGGATCTGGGCTGCCACTTTCAGATCGCTCAGCCGCCCATTGGTGCATGAACCAATGACTACCTGGTCAATTTCAACTTCGCCCACTTCGTCAATGGTTCTGGTATTCGACGGCAGATGGGGGAAGGCCACGGTTGGCCTGATCGTACTTAGATCGATTTCGTATTCTTCCTCATAATCGGCGTCAGCGTCCGGCGCATATACTTGGTAGGGTTTGGTCGCATGTTCTTTAACATACGCAATGGTTTTTTCATCCACCAGGAAGATCCCGTTTTTCGCCCCTGCTTCCACCGCCATATTGGCAATGGTAAACCGATCATCCATGGACAGGCTGGACAGACCCTCGCCCATAAACTCCATGGATTGGTAGCGGGCGCCGTCCACCCCGATCATACCGATAATATGAAGGATCAGATCCTTCCCCGACACCCAGGGCTGAAACTGATTGGTCAGGACAAATTTCAGGGCGGAGGGAACCTTTAGCCACACTTTCCCGGTAGCCATCCCGGCGGCCATATCCGTACTGCCCACCCCGGTCGCAAAAGCGCCCAAAGCCCCATAGGTACAGGTATGGGAATCGGCGCCGATAATTAAGTCGCCCGGCACCGCCAGACCCTGCTCGGGAATGAGGCAATGCTCGATCCCCATGGCGCCTACTTCAAAGTAATGCTCAATCCCCAGCTCATGGGCAAATTCCCTCATTTGTCGGCACTGTTCAGCTGCCTTCAGATCTTTATTCGGAGTAAAATGATCCGGGACAATAGCAATTTTTTTTCGGTCGAATACTTGGCTGCAGCCGGTTTTCTTAAACTCATTAATCGCCACCGGCGTCGTGATATCGTTCCCCAACACTAAATCTAAATTCGCTTCAATCAACTGCCCTGGAACAACCCTTTCCAATCCGGTATGGGCCGCCAGGATTTTTTGGGACATTGTCATTCCCATCTGCTTCCCTCCCTCATAAATAGACCTTTATTTTCTTTTCAAGCTCTTTAAGGAGTTTGTATTCAATGGAATCAACCAAGGCGATCCAGCTGGCTTCAATGATGTCAGTGGAGACCCCAACGGTGGTCCAGACTGATTCCCCGTCGGTGGATTCGATCAACACCCGCACCTTCGCAGCGGTTGCCCGGTTAGAATCGATCACCCGAACCTTAAAGTCGGTCAGGTGAACCTGGGACAATTCGGGATAGAAAACCTCCAAGGCCTTTCTTAAGGCGCGGTCCAAGGCATGCACCGGGCCATCCCCTTCAGCGGCGGTAATTTCCGATTTGCCATCCACGGTCACCTTGATCAAGGCGGACGCCGATGGACCGGACAATTTCGGTTGTTCGGTCATAAGCTGGAACTTTTCCAGTTCGAAAAAGGGTTTGTATTTGCCCAATTGTTTACGGACGATTAGTTCAAAGGTGCTTTCCGCCCCTTCAAACTGATAACCCTGATGCTCCATTTCCTTCAGCCGCTC
>DOID01000019.1 GCA_003511465.1 Bacillota bacterium
GGTTATACCATGATTACTCTGGACTGTTCCGATCATATCACCAATCTAGCCCCCGACCGCACGGCGGAAGTGGAGGAACGGTATGCGGCATTGCCGTCGACGGAACGGGTCAGGTTGGAACAGACTTTTTTGGGCAAAACCTTTGCCTTAAAAACGGGGATTAGTCTAAGTTTTACTGCGGAAGCGCTTAAATACAATGTCGCAGTTTACCAGGAAGCGATTGCCTTTGCCATTAAGATTTATCAGGAGTTGCTAAAGCCCCTTGATGGTAAGGTTGACTTTGAGGTTTCGATTGATGAGACCATGACGCCGACGGCACCGCTGTCCCATTTCTTTGTCGCCGCCCAACTGGTAGCGGCTGGGGTAAAGGTAAGTAGTATGGCACCACGCTTCTGTGGCGAATTTCAGAAGGGGATCAATTACCGCGGGGATCTTAAGCAGTTTTCCGCTGAATACCGGGATCATACGAAGATTGCCGACCATTTCGGCTATAAACTGAGTATTCACTCGGGCAGTGATAAGTTTGACGTCTTTCCGGTGATTGGGCGGGAAAGTAAAGGCCATGTTCACGTCAAGACCGCAGGGACTAACTGGTTGGAGGCGATCAAAGTAATCATCGCCGCCGAACCGGCCCTTTACCGTGAGATCCATGGTTTTGCCCTTCAGCATCTGGCTGAGGCGCGTCAGTACTACCATATCTCTGCAGATCCGGAGCGCGTTCCGGCGCTGGCAGATCTTAGCGATGACCAGTTACCGGCCTTGATGGAAGCCGATGACGCGCGGCAGATTATCCATATTACCTATGGTTTAATTCTAATGGCTAAAGAGGCCAGTGGACGCTATTTGTTTCGGGATCGGATCTACGCTTGTTTACTTCAAAACGAAGAATTATACTACCGGTTCCTGGGGGAACATATCGGAAAGCACCTTACCACCCTGGATTTAAGCTAATTTCCGATGGGCAATTGGAAAAATGCGGTTTGATCCGTTGACCGGCGGGCAAATCCAATGTAGAATAGGAATTTAGAAAGACAAATAGCGGGGGGAAAATTGATCATGAGTATAGCCGATTATTCTCCGGGATCAAACTTTATCCGGAACATTATCGCGGAAGACCTAAAAAATGGGAAGAACGACGGGGAGGTTATTACGCGGTTTCCCCCTGAGCCCAACGGTTATCTCCACATCGGACACGCCAAATCGATCTGTTTGAATTTCACACTTGCCGCGGAAAACAATGGCCGTTGCCATTTGCGTTTTGATGATACCAACCCCAGTAAGGAAGATACGGAATACACCGACTCGATCCAACGGGATGTCAAATGGCTTGGGTTTGACTGGGGTCAGCATCTCTATTTTGCTTCCGATTATTTTGAACAGCTTTATGAATACGCGGAGCTGCTAATCAAAGCGGGAAAGGCTTTTGTCTGCGATTTAAGCCCCGAGGAGATGCGGGCGTACCGGGGGACGCTGACCGAACCGGGAAAAAATAGTCCGTACCGGGAGCGGACAGCGGAGGAGAATCTGGAACTATTCCGGCGGATGCGTGCCGGGGATTTTCCCGACGGCGCTCGGGTGCTGCGGGCGAAGATCGACATGGCTTCGCCCAACCTGAACATGCGGGACCCGGTCATTTACCGGATTTTACGCGCGACCCACCATCGCACCGGCGACCAGTGGTGTATCTATCCGATGTATGACTTTGCCCATCCCCTCTCCGATGCGCTGGAAAAGATCACCCATTCCATCTGTACTTTGGAATTTGAAGACCACCGTCCTTTGTATAATTGGTTTGTGGAGCAGTTGCCGGTCCCGCGGAAGCCCCAGCAAATTGAGTTTGCCCGCTTGAATCTTACCTATACGATGATGAGTAAGCGCAAACTTTTACAACTGGTCCAGAAAGAAATCGTCCAGGGGTGGGATGATCCGCGGATGCCAACCCTCGCCGGACTGAGGCGGCGCGGCTATACGCCTGCTGCCATTCGGGATTTTTGCGAACGGATCGGGGTAGCCAAAAGCAACAGCGTAGTTGATATTGCCTTGCTAGAGCATTGTTTACGGGAAGATCTGAATAAACAGGCAGCCCGGGTGATGGGTGTCTTACGACCCCTCCGTGTCGTACTGGAAAACTACCCCGAAGGCCAGGTGGAAGAGCTTGAGGCGGTGAATAACCCGGAAGATCCGACGATGGGCGTGCGGAAACTGCCCTTCTCGAAGGTCCTTTATATCGAAGCGGAAGATTTTATGGAAGACCCGCCGAAGAAGTTTTATCGCTTAGCCCCCGGGCGGGAGGTTCGGCTCCGCTACGGTTATTTCATTAAATGTACCGACGTTATTAAAGACCAAGCGGGTAAGGTGGTCGAACTCCGTTGTACCTATGATCCGGAGACCAAAGGCGGTGCCGCGCCGGATGGACGGAAAGTCAAGGCTACGCTGCACTGGGTATCAGCCCAGCATGCCATCCCGGCGGAAGTTCGTTTGTATGACAACCTCTTTACGGTGGAAGATCCCGGTGCCGTCGAAGATTCTGAAACTTGCCTTAACCCCGCTTCTTTAGAGGTTTTAACTTCCGCCAGGGTCGAGCCGAGCCTGGGCGGGGCGGCTCCGGAAAGCAAATTCCAATTCGAACGACTGGGTTATTTTTGCATTGATCCTGACTCCACCGGGGAGAAACTGGTGTTTAACCGGACAGTCCCTCTCCGCGATACCTGGGCGAAGATTAAGCAGGCAGGACAGCAGTAGTCGCTCAAGCTGGCTCCTAAGTCGCTTACGATGACAACTTTAACATCATAAAGCAAAGAGAAAGGTTTCCCAGGAGGGAAACCTTTTTTTGGTGGTGCGCCCACGCATGGCGCGTAATTTGGCAGTGAAAGTTCGTAATGATGGCCTCACGGAGCGGGAAGGAATTTGAAGCGGGATGTTTAATATAATATTAAGCTAGTAGTTAAGGAATTGCATAAATCCCTAGTGCACAAAAGGGAGAGCACAGATGTTGATTAAATTATTTCCCCGCGGGATGACGCTAAGCATCACCTGTCTCGCACATCTTTTGGCTTACTATCAGTTTCAAGCAGAGATCGGAAACTTACCACTGCCGCTGAAGTGGGTTGACCAGTTTTATTTCCTGTGGGGCGCCTCTTTAGTTTTTGGACTATTACTTCCCTTCTGCCGTCATTTGGTAGTCCGTTGGGCGCTACTTTTATTTCGCCTGTGCCTTCTGTGGATTATCGGCTTGCCCTTTGGCAGTTATCTGGGTATTGAATTAAGTCTCTTTTCGACTCTGTTGATCGAAGGGATCTTGTTTCTTCCAGATTACTGGCAAAGCGCCTTGTTTGCCGGTGGGGTTTTAGTCTTTATGCTCCTTGTCCAACAGCCGGTGGTCGCTTGGGGGATGGCGATGCCGGTTCCTTCTCCTTATGATCTATTATCGCTTTTGGCTTACGCCGGGATTGTCACAGTCTTGGCCTTTTTTCTGCGGTTACTTTCGGAAAACCGGCTGGCTTATGAAGAATTAAATCGTAATCTCCATCAGGCTTCTCTGGGTCTGGCAAAGGCCAATTTAGAACTGCAGGATTATGCGGTGATGGCGAAGCAACAAGCCAGGATGAATGAGCGGCGACGGCTGACGCGGGAGATCCATGATACTTTGGCTTATACCCTTACCAATTTGGTGATGATGCTGGAAGCGGCGCAGGATCTGGCGCCGTCGGACTGCTCGGCTTTACAAAAACATTTAGGATTGACCCGGGAGCAGGCGCAGAGGGGGTTGGCTGATGTTCGTCGGGCTTTGCAGGCTTTACGTCCCTTGGAAATGGCGAAGATGACCGGCCTTCCGGCTATTACTAATCTGGTGAAGACTTTTACCAGCGCGACACAGATCGAGGTTGCGCTCAACTTGGGAGATGCCCCCCTAACCTTGGGGAAGGAAGCTGACCATGTAGCTTTCCGGCTGGTACAGGAAGGAATCACTAATGCCATCCGGCACGGCTTTGCCACTAATATCGAAGTCTCCTTCTCCTGTCAAAATCAGGGTGTTAATATTCATATCAAAGATAACGGGTTTGGGGCATCGAAGCTTAAGAAAGGGTATGGTCTCAGCGGGATGACGGAGCGGATTGAACAGTTAGGCGGTTACTTGGAGATCTTTACAAAGACCGGAGCCGGATTTTTACTTTCAGCTTGGATTCCCATGGATCGAGAGGTGAGTTAAGATCAGCAGTCAAGTACGGGTGTTACTAGTAGATGACCAGACGCTTTTCGTGGAAAGTTTGCGTACGGTTCTAGAAACGCGGGCAAAGGATTTTTCCGTAATCGGGATCGCCGGCGACGGCGAAGAGGCGCTCGCCTTGACGGCGAAGCTATCCCCGGATGTGATCTTAATGGATGTCCGGATGCCGAAAATGAACGGGGTAGAAGCGACTAAGCGGATCAAGGAGGAATTTCCGGCGACGCGAATTTTAATGTTGACGACCTTTGATGATGATGAGTATGTGATCGAAGCGCTTCAACACGGGGCAGTGGGTTATCTGCTCAAAGACATGCCGCCGCTGGAATTGATCACGGCGGTGCGGGCGGTTTATGAAGGCGGGGTTTTGATCTCCCCGCGGGTGGCGACCAAAATTGTGGAAAAATTAGTACAGACTACAGACCCGGTTATTGCTTTCGCGGAGGAAGCAAGCCAAGAGCCGGAATGGGTGAAAGATCTGAATAGTCGTGAGAAGGAGATTTTAAAGCTAATTGCCAAGGGCATGGATAATGAGGAGATTGCCCACTCGCTCCATATTGCAAAACAAACCGTGAAAAACTATGTTAGTATGATTTATTGCAAATTAGGGGTGCGGGACCGGGTGCAAGCATCACTGGCGGCGATCAAGGCAGGACTGGGTCACGACCCCAAATAGATACATTGTAAAAACTTAAGTACCGGTACCCCGGTACTTTTTTTAGGATCAGACTCCTCAAATTCAGTACTACGGTCGGGTGACACCTCCAAATATTAATGATACATTAAATTCAGGTAAACGTAAGCAGCAAAGAGGAGGTGACACGGGCTTTATATCGTGGTTTGTCTTGATCGGCATGGAGATTATTGAGGAGGGATTAGAGTGGTAACACGTAAACATTCAACACAGATCATCATGATCACGGTTTTACTGGTCGTTGTCATGAGCATTTCTATGTTGACGGTTGGCGCGGCGCGCAGAAGAGTGACGATTCGCTTTGTCGCGGCCAACCATCCATTTACCGACGTAATTAAGCCGTTAATTCCGGAATTTGAAAAGGAGACCGGGATTCGGGTAGATGTCGAAAATTACGAAGAAAACCAGTTAACTCAGAAATTAACGGTGGAATTTACTTCCGGAGCTTCCACAGTTGACGTCTTCATGACCCGTCCCCTACAGGAAGGTAGACTTTTCTACAGAAACAAGTGGTATCATAACCTCAATCAATATCTGTCCGCGCCAGGTTGGGACTGGGCGGATTATCCCAAGTCCACCGTGGAGGCGGTTACGTTAAATGAGGATATTTACGCGATTCCGATTGTGACCGAATGGAAAACCCTATTCTACCGGAAAGACTTGTTTGCCAAAGCTGGGCTGAAAGTGCCGACTACTTTCGAAGAATTGGAAGAAGCCGCCCGGCGGTTACATGATCCGGCTAACGACATGTACGGAATAGTGCTCAGGGGGCAACGGGGCGCAGCGGTGACCCAGTTCTCCAGTTTCTTATACAGCCACGGCGGGGATTTTATTAAGGATGGCAAATGTGTTATCGATTCCCCCGAAGCGGTTGAGGCCTTTAAATATTACGGCCGGTTATTACATGACTACGGTCCTCCGGGCGTGACCAACATGAGCTGGCCGCAAGCCCAAGCCTTATTTGCCAGCGGTAAAGTGGCGATGTGGGCGGATGCCAGTGTACTCATTGCTGGAATAATTGATGCGGAAAAATCGGTGGTTGCGGATCAAGTAGGTGTCGCGATTTTCCCAGCCGGTCCGGCAGGGGCAAAGCCGTTCCAGGTGGTGCCTTGGTCGGTGGCGATTGCCGCGCAATCCAAACAAAAAGAAGCGGCGTTGGAATTCCTGAAGTGGGCGACCAGCAAAACAATGGCTAAGACTGCGCAACTTGGCGGTTTAACGATGGCGCGGAACTCAGTCTGGAATGATCCGGAAATAGCGAAACATATTTATCCCGGATTGGCCGAAAGCGCGCGGTTAACGGGTCCGATTGCGGTGCCTTATGATCGCCCGTTGATGACCGCTGTCACCGAAGCGCGGGATGCCATCGGCGAGGTAATCGTTACGGCGATCGAAAGTGGTGGAAAAGCCGATCTTGCTTCCTTGGCTAAGTCAGCAGCGGCTAAAGTCGATGTTTTATTGGCAAGAGCCGGAGAAGGACCAAGCAAATAGGAAAAGAAAACGAAATGGGTGCGGCTCCTTAGAGGCCGCACCTCTTTTACCGAGGTGATAAGATTGTCGGCGAAAAAGCCTTTGCGGGTAGGTCAATTAATCGAAAAAAACATCAAATGGCTGTTTCCGTTACCAACGGGTGTCTTTATTTTTTTGATGATGATCTTTCCGGTACTCTATACTTTTTATGTCAGCTTGACCGATTGGGATATGATCTCCGGCGGTCTGATCAGTTTCATCGGGCTGGATAATTACATTAACTTGTTGAAGGATCCACGCTTTTTTAATGCAGTCAAACTTACGCTGTACTTTACGGTACTTGCCGTTGGCGTTGAAGTGATTTTAGGGGTTTTTATTGCCTTAGTTCTAAACCGGGATTTTCGGGGAAAGAACATAGTAAAACTATTTCTGCTCTTGCCGATGGTTGCCACCCCGGTTGCCATTGGTTTGGCCTGGACTTTGTTTTACGAACCGACGATTGGTTTAGGAAATTACGGCCTTAAGCTGCTGGGACTTCCTCCTTCCCAATGGTTAGGATCGAAAGCGATGGTGATTCCGGCCCTCGCCCTTGTGGACATCTGGGAATGGACCCCGATGATTACCTTGATTGTCTTGGCTGGACTAGCTAGTTTACCCCAGGAATCCTTCGAGGCCGCCTTTGTCGACGGCGCCAGTCGGTTTCAGATTATCCGTTATGTCACGCTTCCCTTATTACGCCCGACGATTTTAATCGCTTTAATTCTCCGCTGTATCGATGCACTAAAAACCTTCGATATCATCTATGTTATGACTACCGGAGGACCGGGTTTTGCTTCCGAAACTTTGAACATCTATGCTTACAACCTTAGTTTCAACTATTTCCGTTTCGGAGCCGCATCAGCAGCCTTGGTTGCCCTCTTCACGTTGGTTTTGGCCTGTAATCTAATTGTGCTGTGGATGCGGAAAACGTATGAAATGTAAAAACGGTCTGGACTTAAGGAGTGATTAAAATAAAATGAAAGAAGTAGCGTCCAGGGAGATGTGGCGGCTTAAGACGGAAAGCAGGATCAAATGGAAGGAAATCGGCTGGTACCTGATGGTGATCATCATTACGATTCCATTTATCTTCCCGTTAATTTGGATTTTAACAGCCGCCTTTAAAACCCAGGCTCAGATCATCGCTTCCCCGCCCCTCTGGATCTTTAAACCGACTTTGAATAATTTTAAAAGTGTCTTTATGGAACAGAACTTTGCCCGTTTTTTATGGAACAGTTCCGTAGTGGCGGTCGCCTCGACTGTCCTCTCTCTACTGTTGGGTTTACCGGCCGCTTATTCTATCTCCCGTTATAATCAGCGGGCTTTAGGGGTCTTTATCTTAGTAGCCCGGTTAATGCCGGGGATCTCGTTTTTAATTCCTTGGTACATCCTGTTCTCCAAAATCAGACTAGTGGATACGTTTACGGCGTTAATTGCCAGCCATATGTTGGTGGGTCTACCTTTAATTGTTTGGATTATGCTCAATCATTTTGACGGGATTCCGCGGGAACTGGAGGAATCGGCACGTGTTGACGGTTGCAGCATTCAAAACGCCTTTTTCCGGATTGTTCTGCCCATCTCAGGGCCAGGGATTATCACGGCAACGACTCTTTCCTTCTTATTCTCGTGGAACAACTTTATGTTTTCGCTGGTTTTGAGTACCAACCGGACAAAAACTTTACCGATCGCGATCTACAATTTCGTTTCTTATGCGGAAGTAAGCTGGGGAAATGTTATGGCAGCCGCCGTGGTTATCATTACGCCGGCAATCATCCTAACCATGATCTTCCAGCGTTATGTCATAAAAGGTTTGACCATGGGCGCGGTTAAAGGCTGAATAAAGCAGGACAACGCAAAAAGCCCGATTAAGGAGGATTACTAGTGAAAGCGCTGGTTTTAAAGGAATACAAGAAGCTTGTCTATGAAGAAGTGCACCAACCGCAACCGGGTCCTGATGATCTGTTAATTCAGGTTCAAGCTTGTGCCATCTGCGGCAGCGATGTGCATGGGCTGGACGGAAGTACCGGGCGGAGAATCCCACCGTTGATTATGGGGCACGAAGCATCTGGTCTGGTCGCCGGAGTTGGTACCCAGGTGCGTCGTTTTTCCGTGGGTCAACGGGTGACCTTTGATTCTACCATTTATTGCGGCCACTGTTTCTACTGCCGTCAAGGACAGATTAACCTGTGTACAAAGCGAAGGGTGCTGGGGGTTTCGTGCGCCGATTACCGGCAAAACGGGGCTTTTGCTGAATACGTGGTGATTCCGGAACACATTGCCTATCCTTTGCCCGACGGACTTTCCTTCGAAGCGGCGGCAATGGTGGAACCGGTGGCCATTGCCTACCATGCTCTGCAACGGGCAGCGGTTAAGCTCAACGACAATGCAGTGGTTTTTGGTGCCGGCATGATCGGGTTGTTTGTTATCCAGCTTCTTAAGATTGCCGGCTGCGGAAAGATCGTCGCCATTGATCTTGATCCGGACAAACTAGCGCTAGCAAAGAAACTGGGTGCGACCCATACCTTTACAGCGAACCAAGGGGATTATCTGCCCGCGATACATGGGCTAACTAACGGCCGGGGGGCGGATCTCGCCTTTGAAGTAGTTGGGACCGGGCAGGTTTTGAAAAGTGCCATTGACGCGTTGCGCCAAGGAGGAACCGCTGTTTTAGTCGGAAACCTTTCCTCCTCAGCGGATCTTCCTTTACAACAAGTGGTGACCCGGGAAATAAGGCTGCTGGGGAGCTGCGCGTCAGCCGGAGAATATCCCACTTGTTTGGATTTGATTCAGCGTCAGGCCGTGAAAGTGGAACCCTTGATTAGTGCGGTTGCGCCGTTAGCAGAAGGCGCGGCCTGGTTTGAACGGTTATATGCGGGTGAGCGTGGCCTGATGAAGGTGATTTTAAAGCCAAATCGTGTAGAAAACAAGCGGGAAGGAGATCAGGATCATGGTTCATAATCCCTTTGATCTCAGCGGAAAAGTGGCGATTGTGACCGGAGCTAGCCGAGGGCTTGGCCAGTATTTTGGCCGAGCCCTGGCCAAAGCTGGAGCTGATTTGGTAATAACCAGCCGGAACATTGATGCGCTCCAGGACTTTAAAGCAGAAATTGAGGCTTTAGGGCGGAAGGCGTTCCCAGTCGCCCTAGATGTCCGGGACTATGACAGTATTCAAAGGATGGTTACACTTACGATCGAAGCCTATGATAAAATTGACATTCTGATCAATAACGCTGGCTGTAACATCAGGAAACCGGCCCTGGAGATCACCTGGGAAGATTGGAATACAGTACTTGATACTAATCTACGGGGATCATTTTTTGTAGCGCAGGGGGTAGCGCGGGAGATGATTCCCCGGAAATACGGGCGGATCATCAATATTGGTTCGGTAACCAGCGTCTTTGGCTATGCGGGGATTACTCCCTACTGTGCCAGCCGGGGTGGAGTGAAGCAGATGACAATGAGTTTGGCTGATGATTGGGGAATCTATGGGCTTACTGTAAATTGTTTGGCTCCGGGTTGGTTTAAAACCGACCAAAATAAGATTTTGTATGAAGACCGGGAATGGGTAACGTATATTTGTGACCGGATTCCCTTGAAACGACCGGGAGAGCCTGGCGATTTGGAAGGGACAGTTGTTTTTTTGGCTTCCGATGCCAGCGCTTATCTGACCGGACAGACGATTTTGGTTGACGGTGGGATCTCCACTGGCGCGACCCGCGCGACAAGTAAAAAGCCACAATAAAAAAACCGGCCTGGCAGCGGATGCCTAGGCCGGACAGGATAGAGAGAGGCTGACTGTAAAGTGAGCAAGCGGAAGCAAGCGGTGGCTGGTCTAAACTAGACCAAAAAGGAAAAAAATAAGGATTATAAATACCAGTAGCATTAACATAGCATCGTTACCGTCTTTAAAAGAACCCATTCCTTCACCCTCCAAAAAAAATTTGCTCGGTTTTAACTATTAAATCCCTGCTTGTAGTTATATCATATGGTTTGCAGCGGGAAGAAGGAACTCGGCTTTTGGAATAAGTATAAAATTTATGCATAAAGGCGAACGCAACGGGATATACTTATACTGCAACCGGATGAACGGGCGCCAAAAGTTTAAGCATCCTTTTTTAGGGTGAGTACTGCTCTTAACGTGTGAACGAAGGATGCTGGCTTTTCATTCAAATCCGGCTGCGCCAAAAAGATGACGAACGGGCGCGCCGTGTCATCTTTTAAGGGGGGTCTGGTTACCCCCCTTTTTTATGTTCTTTTAATAGCTAAAAGATCACGGATGACTTCAGCGGCGATGATTAGTCCCATCACCGCAGGCATGTAAGAAATGGTTCCCGGCGTTGGTCGATGGCGCGGGCAGCCGCAACCGCCTTCGGCCGAACCCATAGGACAGGAAGGGCAACCGGTGCCGGGAGCTGCCGTCGTGGGGAGGTCTGCTTGCGTGGCAATGGGCGGCTCAGTAGAGAAGACTACTTTAACCCCTTCGGTAATTCCCTTCTCCCGTAGGCCCTTCCGGACCGCTTTGGCTAAAGGACAGGTATGGGTCTGGTTAATCTCTGCCACCTTGATGGCTAACGGGTCCAGTTTATTGCCGGCTCCCATGGCGGAGATGACTGGGATTTCCCGTTCGATGGCGTGCTGGATGACCGCGACTTTGGAAGCGACCGTATCAATGGCGTCAACGATGTAGGAGAGATTGCCGTGGAAAACGGAAGCAAGGTTATCATCGCGGACAAAGGTTTGCCGCGTTACCACGATGCTGTTCGGATTGATTGCTTTCACCCGTTCGGCCATGATTTCTACCTTTGGCTGTCCGTAATGGCCTTCTAGGGCATGAAGTTGCCGGTTGGTGTTGGAGAGTTCGCTTTGATCGTGATCGATCAAGACTAACCAGCCGATGCCTGCCCGCGATAAGGCCTCGACCACATAGGAACCAACCCCTCCGACGCCGACTACGGCGATCCTCGCCCGCTGCAAGGTGGTTAAACCGGTGGTCCCGATTAATTGCGTCGTCCGACTGAACCGTAGTTCAGCTTGTTTTTCGTCCATGACGATCCTCCATTTCTTTGCGCTAAAAGCTTTATTCTATATTCTTCCCTTTGTTTAGTTTCTCTTCCTGCCTTCGGCTTTTTCCATCGAAAAATAGCAGGAGATTAACGCTGTAAAAAGAATATACCCGAATGAAGCTTTTTGTGTTATTTGACTAAAAGATTGGATGAATCCTGAGAATTAGTTTTAGGAGCGTTAATAGATGAAAGTAAGAATTAGGCCCCTACGAGCCCTCATGGTCGTCTTATTTCTGCTTTGCCTAGGGACACAGGTCGTAGCCGATGATCCGTATTTTCCTTTATCTGCTCTCGAACCGGGGATGCAAGGCCAAGGGTTAACGGTTTTTTCTGGAACAAAAGTAGAAGCCTTTCCCATTGAGATCGTAGGCTTAATGGAAGGAAGCGGCGCCGTATCACAGCTGATTCTGATCAAGCTAACCGGCGGGCAAACGGTGGCATCAGGAATGAGTGGCAGTCCGATTTATGTCGATGATAAACTGGTCGGCGCCATCGGTTATGGGTTCCCCAATGCCGATGCGCGGTATGCCGTTGTTACGCCGATTGGGGCGATGTTGTCTTTGCGAGAATACAAAGCAGGTAAGACCTTCCGCTTTCGCACAGGTGGTTTATCCGGCTATCAAGGTGTAGTGCTCGGGGGCGAACCAACCGATGATTCCTGGCTCCGGGCACACCCGGTTGCTACTCCTTTGTATATTACCAGTTATCGTTCCCTGACCGATCATTACCTGCTTACCTCCCTTCAACAGCATGGTCTTTATTTATCGGACCAGGGGAGGAAAGCTGGATGGGAGTTCGCCCCGATCCGGCAATCGCTGGCGAGCGCGTCCGCAGGAGCCAAGCTTTTTCCGTCAGCTGAAGCAGTAAAACCAGGGAGTGCGCTCACCCTCATTCTGGCGGAAGGAGATTTTAAGGTTAACGCCTTGGGGACTTTAACCTGGCGGAAAGGACAGGAAATTCTCGGTTTTGGCCATTCTTTTTTAAATAAAGGACGGGTTGAATATGGCGTTGGCAGCGCTG
>DOID01000103.1:0-674 GCA_003511465.1 Bacillota bacterium
CGGTATAACTTTTCTTCTTTCTCCATCAACTCCATAAGTAGTTTAAACTTTTCCACCTCTTTAAACTCGGGATGGTCTAAGATATTAATCACCCCATCGAGGTAGAGCCGTTCCTTCCCTTTGTTCTCCATCGTATTTAAGAGCAAAGTGACCGCTTCCTGGAAGAAGTTGTCATCCGCTCGCATTTCTTCTTTTAGTTCATACAAAACCGAAACTCTAAAACCGGCAAAGGGCCGCCCCCGTAGTTTTTTGTTTAAGATATTGGAGACCCGGTCTAGATCAGCCTGGGTGACCGGACAATCAATGGCGATTACTTTATTTTCAATAATCCCCCGATCAGTAACGATCAAGACGAGAATATCCTTCATACTTAAGGGAATAAGCTGTACATGTTTGAACACCGCCGGTTGCAACTTAGGACCAAGCATGAGGGAAGGATATCTGGTTAGCTGAGCAAGGATCTTCACGGTTTGTTGGAGAATCGAATCCAATTCCGAAGTCCGGTCTTCAAAATAGGACCGGATCAGCTGGAGTTCCTTCTTGGTTAAGGAGTGTTGTTGCATCAAGGTATCAACATAATACCTGTAACCCTGCTGGGACGGAACGCGTCCAGCCGAAACATGGGGTTGTTGCAGGTATCCGCTTTCCTCCAGGTCAGCCATTTCATTGCGGAT
>DOID01000103.1:786-7319 GCA_003511465.1 Bacillota bacterium
AAATTATACTTACGGGCAATGGTCCTGGATCCGACCGGTTCGGCCGATTCTATATAGTCATCCGTGACCACCTTTAGTATTAACTCCTTTCTCGGGTCCAGTCCCTTCTGGCTCATTAGTATTCACCTTCTCGTCTGTTGTTAGCACTCCCAAATGACGAGTGCTAATCTAATTAAAAAAATATCACCATCCTTCCCCTTTGTCAAGGGCAAAGAGGTTAAATCAGCTAACGACGCAAAAAGTCCGTGGGCAAAGCAGAAAACGTGAGTTTTTATAATAAGGGTGCCAGCAACCGAGTTAACACCGCATTACTGACCAACATGCCCTGGGTGGTTAGCCGATAAGTATCAGCTGCTTTGTGGAGAAACCCACCCGCCAACAACGGTTCAACCCGGCCGCCCAAAGCTTCGTCAATCGTCATCCCCCAGCGCGCCCGGAAAGCCGCCGGATCCGGACCGGTCCGCAGCCGAAAACCCAGCATTAACATTTCCGCCATGCACTGCCGCGGCGTGAGCGTTTCCACCTCCGCCGTGGGCGCGGTTCCACCCGCCAGCGCTTGAAAATAGGCGGTTAAAGTGGCCACATTCGTCCACCGCCGGTCGGCCACCGTGGAGCAGGCCGCCAGCCCCAAACCTAGATAATCCCCCGATCCCCAGTATGTTAGGTTGTGCCGACATCGGTAGTCGTCGCTACGGTCTTGGTCGGCGCTGGGAAGACGGGCGAAGTTTGAGATCTCATATTGTTGATACCCGGCAGTCGGCAGGAACTGGGTATTAGCCAAAAACATGGCACTGGCTTCGTCTTCTTCCGGTAAATGGGCTGTTCCGTCCCGGACCATCCCAAAAAGCGGGGTTCCTGCTTCTACTTGCAGCCCATAACAGGAAAGGTGATCGGGCTGGAGCGCCGTTGCCCACGCGAGGGTCTGCTCCCAGTCGGCCAGGGACTCCCCGGGCAAACCATAAATGAGATCCAGACTAATGTTGGTAAATCCTTCGCGGCGAGCGGCAGCAACTGTCGCTTCCACCTCAGCCGCCGTATGGATCCGGCCCAAAACTTGTAGTAAGCGGTCCTGGCCGGACTGAGCGCCTATACTCAAGCGGTTAACCCCCGCCGCCAACAACTGCGCCAATCCTTCCGCCCTGACCGTCCCCGGATTGGCCTCAATCGTTACTTCCGCCCCTAGGCGGATCGGCGCTGCGCTTTTCAGCGTTTGCACTAAATCAACCAGGGCGCTCGGGGAAAGAACGGTCGGGGTCCCGCCGCCAATATAAAGGGAGGCGATTTCCCACTCCGGGTTCCAACTTTGTCGAAATTCCCGTTTTAGCGCGTCAAGATAGGGGAGGAAGTCCTCTTCGTGCCCAGGAAAGGAGCAAAAATCACAGTATGAACATTTACGCCGACAAAAGGGGATGTGAAGATAGAGCGCCATCGGTTTCATCGTAAGCCTCCGAATTATTTGCCTTCCCCCCGGATTTATGATATTTTAGCTTCAGAGTGATCGACGGGGAGGACCAACAATTTTCGTCCAAAAAGGAGTGACTTTTCTTGCTTCCTTCTCTCTTGTTTGTTTTTGTCGCACGGATTTTAGATGTCAGCCTCAGCACAATCCGGATCTTGATGTTGACCCGGGGAAAACGTTTGCTGGCTGCTTTTCTCGGTTTTTTTGAAGTTACTATTTATATTACTGCCTTAGGCCAAGTCGTCGGTAATCTGGACAACCCTGTGAAAATTCTCGTCTATGCGCTGGGGTTCTCCACCGGAACGATGATCGGCGGGTTTCTGGAAGAGAAATTAGCAGTTGGTCACACCTTTATCGAACTGGTCCCAAAAATCCACGGTACCGAACTGGTCACCGCCCTCCGGGAGGAGAACTTCGGTGTTACCGTCCTGGAGGGGCAGGGGCGGACCGGGCCCCGTAACATCCTGACCATCATTCTTCGGCGAAAAGACCTCAACCGGTTTAAAACAGTGGTCGACCAGGTGGACCCGGATGCTTTTTATGCGATTCTTGATGCCCGTAGTACAAAAGGGGGCTATATTAAAGCGGTAGCAAAAAAGTAAAGGGTTTACGCAAACCCTTTACTCATCATCCATCTTCAGAACGGCGAGAAACGCTTCCTGGGGAATCTCGACGGAGCCTAATTGCTTCATCCGTTTCTTTCCTTCCTTCTGCTTCTCCAGGAGCTTTCTTTTCCGGGAGATGTCCCCGCCGTAGCATTTAGCCAAGACGTCTTTGCGTAAAGCCTTCACGGTCTCGCGGGCAATCACTTTATTTTGGACGATCGCTTGGATCGGCACTTCAAACATTTGCCGGGGGATCAAGTCCTTTAGTTTCCGCGCCAGGAGCCTGCCATAGTGGTAGGCTTTATCTTTATGCACAATCGCGGAGAGCGCATCCACCGGCTTGGTGTTGAGGAGGATGTCCAGTTTCACCAATTCCGCCTCCCGATAACCGAGATAATCGTAGTCTAGAGAAGCATACCCTTTCGAACGGGATTTTAATTTATCGTAGAAATCGATGAGAATCTCCGCCAGCGGTAACTCATAGTGGAGTTGAACCCGGTCGGTGGTCAGGTACTCCAATGCTTTATATACCCCCCGTTTTTCCTGACACAATTCCATAATGGGTCCGACATAATCCTGGGGGAGAATAATACTGGTTTTGACAAAAGGCTCCTCGAGCCGTTCGATGACCCCTGCGTCGGGTAGATCCGCCGGGTTACGCACCTCATTGACTTCCCCGTTAGTCCGATAAACCTTATAGACGACACTGGGTGCCGTCGCAATTAAGTTCAGGTTATACTCCCGTTCCAATCGCTCCTGGACAATCTCCATATGGAGAAGGCCAAGAAACCCGCAGCGAAAGCCGAAACCCAGGGCAGTGGAGGTCTCGGGCTCAAAGATGAGGGAAGCATCGTTTAAATTCAAGCGTTCCAACGCATCCCGTAAATCCCCGTAGTCCACGTTATCCACCGGATATAGGCCACAGTAAACCATGGATTTGGCTGGGCGGTAGCCGGAAAGCGGGGTGGTGGCTGGGTGATTAGATAAAGTAATCGTATCGCCGACCTGAGTATCCCCGACGTTTTTAATACTGGCGACCAGGAAACCCACTTCACCGCTGTGGATGCTCTCCACCGGCGTCATCTCCGGGGCAAAGATCCCCAGTTCGGTCACTTCGAATTCCTTACCGGTGGCCATCATTTTGATCTGATCGCCCACCCCAATCCGGCCGTTGAACATCCGGAGATAGGAAATCACCCCTTTATAGGAGTTATACTGGGAGTCGAAAATCAAAGCCTGGGTCGCCGCCTCCGCTGTGCCTTTCGGCGGCGGAATCCGTTCGACAATCGCCTCTAAAAGCTCTTTGGTGCCTTGTCCCGTTTTCGCACTGGCCAAAATCGCCTCTTCCGCCTCAAAGCCGAAGATCTCTTCGATTTGCTGGGCAATCTGTTCCGGTTCGGCGCTGGGCAGATCCACCTTATTAATCACCGGGATAATCTCCAAATCATGTTCTAAGGCCAGATAAAGGTTGGCAATGGTTTGGGCTTCCACTCCTTGGGTGGCATCGACCACTAGAATTGCCCCTTCACAAGCGGCCAAGGCGCGGGATACTTCATAAGTAAAGTCCACATGGCCGGGGGTATCAATCAGATTTAGCGTATACGTTTCCCCATCTGCCGCCCGGTAGCTTATGCGTACGGAACGGGCTTTGATGGTGATGCCCCTTTCACGCTCTAGATCCATCGAATCCAAAAGCTGATCGGCCATCTCCCGTTCGGTGACGGTGCCCGTATACTCCAACAACCGATCGGCAAGGGTAGATTTGCCATGGTCAATATGGGCAATAATACAAAAATTACGAATCCGACTCTGGTCCACGGAGTTCCTCCTCTGCTGGAAAAAATGACCCGAAGCATTTCTTCGGGTTTGATGATCTTAATTTGTAACGATTATAGCACTTTCCGCTTTTTCGTGCAAGGACGCTCCACCCGACGCTTTATCCCCGATCCCGTTTATGTTATAATTTAATCTGTAGTTAACATCTAAGGAGGTAAGCCATGCCGTCCTTACGTATCCGCCGGCGGAGCCCAGTGTTTTATGGGGTTTTGCTCAGCCTGTTCTTCTGTCTCAGCTACCCGGCGGTGGCTACTGCCGCGGACCCGGATCCCTATCTGTTCCGCCTTGGGGCCGGTGTTCAAGGGCTCTACCCCGAACTCGGTTACAGCGCCGTCTTGAATCTAACCCAGCATTCCGCTTTGCAAGGCCTGTTCATCTATAATGATTATGCGGTCATCTGGGGCGGCAAATACATCTATCGCTTCCTCATCCGTCCTACCCATAATCTTTATGCCCATGGTCTGGCCGGACATTTCGCGTTCTATACCGAAAGCTGGGATTTAGTCGTCTCCTCAGGTTTTGTCGGTGGGATCGGGCTTGAATTCACCACCAGCGATTTTTTTACTAATCTCAAGTATAACCTGGAGATTGGCTATTCCACCGCCGGAGTGCCCTGGGGTCCCCCTGGCCCTAGTCTGGTCTACAGCGGCGGGATTCATTTCTATCTCTTTTAGGGCTTTTTTAAACCTGGCCCAACCGGCGCTTGATCTCCTGTCCGACGATCACGCCGGAAATGGAAGCTTGCATCAAACCTCTGGTCACCCCGGCACCGTCCCCGACAGCAAACAGCCCGGGGATTTTTGTTTCCAGATTGGCGCTTAAGTGGAGACGGGAGGAGTAGAATTTAACCTCGACCCCGTAGAGCAAAGTATTCCTAGAGTTAACGCCGGGGGCAATCGTATCCAGCGCCTGCAGCATCTCCACGATGGCCAGCAGATGCCGGTAGGGGAGGACGAGGCTTAAATCGCCGGGGGTAGCTTCCTGTAGTGTCGGGACGACCAAGCCCTTCTTTAACCGCTCCGGAGTTGACCTCCGTCCAAGATGAAGGTCGCCCAACCGTTGCACCATCACACCTCCGCCCAGTAGGTTGGCCAATCCGGCCACATACTTTCCGTAGGTAATCGGCTCCTTAAATGGTTCGGTAAAATTCTTGCTGACCAGTAAAGCAAAGTTGGTGTTGTCGGTTTTTTTATGGGCATGACTATGACCATTTACGGTCATCAGTCCATCATTGTTTTCGGTCACTACTTCCCCGTTGGGGCACATACAGAAGGTCCGGACCCGGTCCTCAAAGGAACGGGAGTAATAGATGAATTTACTCTCAAACACCACGGAGGTCAATGGTTCCATCACGACCGCCGGTAGTTCAACCCGCACACCGATATCAACCGGGTTCACGGTAGTGTTCAACCCTAGACGGCGCCCTTCAGCCACCAGCCATTCGGCACCTTCCCGTCCGGGACCAACAATAATGTATTTACCCCGGTATTCCTGTCCGCCCTTTAAGCGAACACCGACGGCTGCTTCGTTCTCAATGATCAATTCCTCACAAACGCTACTGAGCGCCACATCAACGCCCTTCTCCTCCAGGTGGTCTTTCATTGCTTGCAAAACTTCGATCGTTCGTCCTGAACCTAGGTGCCGAATGCGGGAAGGAATCAACCGCAGGTCGGCCCGGAGTCCTTTCTTGGCAATCTCGGCAACTTTTTCTTCGTCATCACCGTATACTTTATCCGGCGCCCCAAAGCGTAGATAAAGATCGTCCACATACCGGATCATTTTATGGAGATGATCTTTGGAGATGTATTCATCCAAAAAACCCCCGACTTCCGTAGAGAGGGTTAGTTTTCCGTCACTAAAGGCCCCGGCGCCTCCCCAACCGCAAACAATGGAACAGGGCTGACACTTCGCACACGGAATGTGGCGTTGCTTGGAAGGGCAACTGCGTTCCGCAAGACTTTTTCCTTTTTCGACGATTAGTATTTTACCGGTTCGCTGGATTAACTCCAAGGCGGCAAAGATCCCCGCCGGCCCGCCACCGACAATAATCACATCATAATCCTTCGTCATCATGTCCACCCTTTCTTTCCATCGCTTTATTTATGCCAAAAACGTGGCGAGAATAACACAAGCAGTGGTAAGATCTCCAATCTTCCCGCCAGCATCATTAGGCTTAACATCCATTTGGCATAGGGGTGCAAAACCCCGTAGTTTTTTAGCGGTCCAACCGCCGCCAAACCCGGACCGACATTCCCCAGGCAGGAAGCAGCGGCGCTGATCGCCGTGGGCAGATCAACACCAGTCGCGCTGACACCTAAAGTTCCAATGACAAAAATGGCCATATACATAAAGAAAAACACTGCGATCGCATGGATTGCCGTTGGCGGTAACGCCACCCCGTCCAGCTTAGTTGGGATTACCTGGCGGGGATTGAACGTCTTCCGCACTTGCCGGCAAGCATACTTCCAGAGCACCACCACCCGGGCAATTTTTAACGCGCCAGCCGTTGAGCCGGTACAGGCCCCGAAAAACATCAGAAACAACAGGATTGCTCTGGCAAAATCAGGCCATTGATCAAAGTTGTCACTGGAAAAGCCGGTGGTGGTAATAATGGAGACAACCTGAAAGACGGC
>DOID01000089.1:0-1462 GCA_003511465.1 Bacillota bacterium
ATAAGCGGTCACCCCGGCGGTGGAGGCGTGGGCCCGATGGGCGGTTCCGAACGCATCATTCACATAAAGATCAGCTACTGACGCTAATTGACGGGCGAATTCCGGATCATTACCGGTTTCTTGTTTATAGAAACGGACATTTTCCAGAAGCAGGATGTCACCTTCACCCATTGTCGCGGCAGCGGTTTGTGGTTCCTCACCGATACAGTCATCGACCTTGATTACCTTTCGACCGCTTAGATCCCGTAATCTTTGGGCAATCTTATCCATCCGGAATTGAGCGTCCACTCCTTTAGGCCGACCAAAATGGGAGACCAGGATCACTTTTGCGCCCTGTTCCGCCAGATGATTAATGGTTGGTAGCGCGGCGCGAATCCGCCGGTCATCGGTAATTTCCCCCTTGCCGTCCACCGGGACGTTAAAATCAACCCGGACCAAAACCCGCTTACCCTTAACCTCCAGGTCCTTAATGGTCATCTTTTCCATCAACACACCACTCCTTGTTTTTTCTCCCTCGCATATCGGGCTTTTATCCTTAAAGGCCTTTGTTGACCATAAAAGCAACCAAATCCGCCACCCGGCAGGAATACCCCCATTCATTGTCGTACCATGCCACTACTTTAATCAAGTTGTCGGCGATGACCATTGTCGAAAGACCGTCAACAATCGAGGAGTGGGGATCGCCGTTATAGTCGGAAGAAACTAGTGGTAACTCATTATAGTCCATGATCCCATTCAGACCGTTTTCAGCTGCCTCTTTTAAAGCCGCATTGATCTCTTCCGCACTTACCGGCGACTGGGCTAGTTCCGCGACAAAATCCACCACCGAGACATTGGGGGTCGGAACCCGCATGGCAAAACCGTTCAGTTTCCCTTTTAGCTCCGGTAGGACTAAAGCAACGGCCCGGGCTGCTCCGGTGGTGGTCGGGATGATCGACAAGCCGGCGGCGCGCGCCCGACGCAAGTCACTATGGGGTAAGTCTAAAATCTGCTGGTCATTGGTGTAACTATGTACGGTGGTCATTAATCCCCGTTTGATCCCAAACTTTTGTTGTAAAACCTTGGCGACCGGGGCCAAACAGTTGGTGGTACAGGACGCATTGGAGACCACATGGTGCTCATTGGGATCGTACTGGTCATCATTTACCCCCATCACAATCGTCAGGTCTTCTTCCTTGGCCGGTGCCGTAATGATTACTTTTTTCGCACCGCCTTTGGAAATATGGTTAACTGCTCCGCGCACTTCCCGTCCTTTTTTATTAACCCCATCATTCTTCAGGGTAAAAATACCCGTTGCTTCAATGACTATCTCCACACCCAAATCGGTCCAGGGGATCTCCGCCGGATCTTTCACCGACAGGACTTTGACCTTTTTTCCGTCCACCATGATCTGGTCCGCTTCCGCACGGATTGTCGCCTCGAGGGTACCGTGGACCGAATCGTATTTTAAAAGATGGGCTAA
>DOID01000089.1:1759-10025 GCA_003511465.1 Bacillota bacterium
AATTGCCATTAGCTTTCCCTTTCTTGAAACGATCATTAGCAGGTTTCACTCTGGTGAGTACTGCCATTTAAAGAAAGGGAATCAGAAAAAAGGAAGTCAAATCACTTTGTGATTCATAAGGTACGGGAGTAACTATCTAGTGGTTCAGCTTGGAAGAATCATTTCCTTCCGTCCCTAAATAATTTTCGGCAAGTTTTAACAATTTTCGCATCCGGTGATTGATTGCTGATTTGCTTAACGGAGGGGTGGACAATTCGCCGAGTTCGCGCAGACTGGCTTCGGGGTAGTCTAAACGAAGCGCCGACAACGCGCGGAGGTTAGGCGGGAGCTTGCCAAGGAGTTTTTTGGCTTTTAGGGCTTTAATAATATCTACTTGTTTTAGCGCCGCCCGCACCGCTTTTTCCAAATTCGCCGTCTCACAATTGACCAAGCGGTTTACTTCATTACGCATCTCTTTAACCACACGTACCTCAGCTAAAGCCAGAAATGCACTGTTGGCGCCAATAAAACGTAAAAACTCGCCAATTGTCTCAGCGCCCTTCACGTAAATATAGTATTCCTTCCGGTAGTTGGTGCCTGCTTTAAACCCGCACAGGTTCATCAGGTAATTTAAACCCATGGCAAACTCTTCATTCTCCGTGGCAATTTCCAGGTGGTAATTGGGCTTTTGGGGGTTGGTAATCGAGCCGCGGGCGAGAAAAGCCCCCCGCAGAAAAGCGGCCCGACAGCAATCAGTACGGACTAAGGCCGACGGGATCGCGCTCTGCAGGGTCGACCCAGCCGACAAGATATCCAGCTCGGCAAGGACTCGTTTGACATGGCTAGCGCCGCGCAGTTGTAGGCGGTACTGGCGACGGTTAAATTGACCCCGATCTTCCACAATGATCCGCCCCGGAATCTGAAAGTGTTTTTTAAGGAGGATCATGCTTTTCCGGATCAAAGGAGCGCTGTCACTACTGATGGAAACGGCGGAAGAACGGTTCGACTGTATATGCAGGCTGCCACTGGCGCGCATAATCGCCGCTAATTCCGCTTTAACACAACATTTTTGCTGGGGATATATTCTCGCTATTTCAGATTTAGTGCGGTGGGAAAAACTCTCCACTTCATTTCTCTCCAATCACACGCGCCTCGTGTACTATCTTAAGCATAATCACCTTTCCCCTCAGTATATATAATAGAGGGAGGTGTCAACTATTAATAAAATTTGGTTTGTCCTTTTCTTCTTCGGCTATTTGGTCGCCGGAGCAACCGGCCGGGTGGAAGCAACCACCCTTGCCCTAATTGCTTCGATGGAAGAAAGTGTCAAGTTTACCCTGGGCATCATTGGTTTTCTCGCCTTCTGGTCCGGTTTATTACGGATTGCGGAAGCAGCCGGCCTCACCCGCAAACTTGCTCGCATGCTCCACCCAGTGCTCCGCCATCTTTTCCCCCGCCTTCCTTGTGATAGCCCGGCGGTCGGCGCAATTACCTTGAGTCTTGCCGCAAACCTTTTAGGATTGAGTCATGCCGCTACCCCGTTAGGGATCAAAGCCATGCAAGAATTGGAAAAGGTCAATTCCATCCCGGGCCAAGTCTCCGATGAGATCGCGGTTTACCTAGCTTTGATTCTCGGCGGCATCTCCTTGGTACCTTCCACGATCATTGCCATTCGGGCCCAAGCCGGTTCGGTTCAACCGTCGGCGGTAATCCTCCCCATTCTCATCACCGCCATCGCTGGGACCTCGGTGGCGCTCCTTACCCATTTTACCATAAAAAAAACCCGTAAAGGAGAGTAGAGCATGAACGCACTCTCTGTTTGGGCTATTCCCCTGTTCATCCTAGTAGTACTCGCCTATGGAGAATATAAAGGGGTTAAGGTGTATGAAACCTTTATCCAAGGGGCCGGCGAAGGCCTAAAAACAGGCTTGCAGCTTTTGCCCTATTTTTTGGCTATTTTTGGCGCCTTAGCTGTCTTTAAAACTTCAGGAGCCCTTGGGTTCTTTTGCCAGATCACCGCTCCCCTCGCCAACCTGCTGCGGATTCCCGAAGAAATCCTGCCTTTAGGCCTGATTAAACCACTTTCCGGTTCTGGAACCATTGGTTTGATGGCTGACTTAACGCAGAAACATGGCCCCGATTCAGGCTTAGGCTTAATGGCCTCAATCATTGCCGGGGGATCGGAGACCACGTTCTATGTCCTATCGGTTTATTTAGGCGCTGTCGGGATTACCCGCCCGAAACATCTGATCGGTATGGGGCTCCTCGGTGATCTCGCCGCTTTTTTCGTTGCCGTTTTTATTGCCCGATGGTTTCAAACAGGCTAGCGGCCTTCGCCTTCGCTGCCGCTAATTCTTCCGCATCCTTCTCAATCGATACCGGCTCTTTCTGTTCGGGAAGGTTCCCGTGGGAAAGACTGACCATTTTGTCCCAAATCCCCTCAATATCCAATTGTTGTTCGGCCATTTCAATCAAGGCCTGTAGAAAGCGGGTAAACTGAATCCGGAACAAATCCACTTGTTGCTTAAGATTGGCTAATTCCTGAAGCTCCGCTTGGATCTCCTCCCGAACTTTCAAACGCATCTGCTCCGCCCGGTTTTGGGCTTCGCGGAGAACGACTTCGGCTTGTTTTTCTCCGGACGCCTTGATCTCATCCGCCGTACCCTGTGCCAGGTAAAGGGTGTTTTTCAGCGTATCCTCCATTTGCTCATAACTTTTTAGGAGAGCCTTCTGCCTCTCCAATGCTTCTTTTAGCTCAATATTATCTTTATACAGTTTTTCATAATCGACGATTAACTTCCGCATGAACTCCTGAACCTCTTTAGTCTTATAGCCGCGTACTCCTCGCCGAAAAACCATTGTTTCTAAATCTACCGGTGTAAACATCCGAACCCGCCTCCTCTTTACTCACTAAAATTATTATTTCGAAAGGTTCATAGTAATCGGTTCAGTTTAACAACTAAGCGCCCTTTTTTTGTTTCACCTCCGAGTTCTGCCACGACCACTCGTCCCCGGCCGCGCATGGAAAGTACATCGCCAACATCTACTTTGTAATCGGGATCGGTCACCGGTCGCCAGTTCACCTTCACTTTAGCCATTTTGATCTCTCGCGCCATCCGGCTCCGGGAAACACCGTAACCGATCCCGGCCACGGCATCCAAACGCAAGGAAGCTACCGTACTTTTAATCTCTTTAACCCTTTCCACCGGAATATTAAGTTGTTCAGGGTCAATCGCTTCCACCGTTACGGCGAGCGCCCCAACCTTCGTCAGATTGGTTTGTATAAAATCCGCGATCTCCTCCGCCACGATGGCTTGAGCTTCGTCCTTCGTCAGCAGCAAATCACCAATTTTTTCCCGTTTGAGCCCCAAACCCAAAAGCGCGCCTAGCACATCCCGGTGGGTAAAACAAGGTTCTTCCGCCCCGCTCGGAGCGACTTTTCCTTTTTTGGCAGGCGGTTTAATGGACAGATAGGCCAGGGGTGATTCCACGGCTTCTGTCAGGTAAAAAGCAGGAACCAACACCATCCGTTGTCGTTCCGCCTTCCGGTACCCGCCAAAAAACAAGGTTTTAATCTCTGGTAGAAAGTGGATCACTTCACTACAGAGCGTCTTTTCGCTCGGATCGAGGAAATCCGTAGCCACTGGGTCCGTTTTCTTTAAAGCAAATTCCGCCTGGTCCAGGATACGAGCAACCAGGACCCGGTCTTTGTTTTCCAGTGGCGCTAAAAATCGTTCTTTATCCATTATCCCCGCTATTTCCTTTCTCCTAAGGCTTGTGCCCGTTCGGTGGCCGCTAAGACGGCCTGCATCACCTGTCCGGCAAAGCCTGCTTGTTCCAGCGCAAATACCCCCGCCATCGTGGTTCCCCCCGGTGAGGTGACCATATCCCGTAAGACGGCTGGATGCTCTTTGGTTTCAGCGACCATGCGGGCACTACCCAGAACCGTTGCCACCGCCAGTTCCCGCGCTAACGCCCGAGGCAAGCCAGCCATTACCCCGCCGTCGATCAAGGCTTCGATAAATAGATAAACATACCCCGGCCCGCTGCCCGACAGTCCGGTCACCGCATTCATCAGCTTTTCCGGAACCGACACCACCTGTCCCAAACTACTGAGGATCTGTTCTGCCCAGGCTTGTTCCGGTGCCCCGCAGTTCGAACCGGGAGAAAGGGCGGTAATTCCTGCCCCAATCAAGGCCGGGGTGTTCGGCATCGCCCGTAGAACCTTGGTTCCGCTGGGGAGCAACGCTTCTAGGGCTGCAAGCTCGTAACCGGCTACGATCGAAAGCAGAGGCAGATCGGGATATTCTAAACCCGACAAAGCCTCCGGGACGACCTGTGGTTTAACCGCTAAGATTACACCGGCGGCCTCATTTTGGCTTAAAGCTGTCAGCATGGTCTGGTTGGACGCGAAGGTTTTGACCCCCAGCTCCTCCAAGCGTTGCCGACTGGCCGGATCCGGATCGGATCCGTAAATTTGGGCCGCCGGATAACCTTGTTTGAACAAACCCTTAATTAAGGCGGTTGCCATCAGACCGCCGCCGATTAATCCTAATGTGCGCAAGGGTCTCCTCCTAACGTTCAAATTGGTCCGGATCGAAATAGGGGTTTTTTTCGTTCTCCTTCCGTAACGGGAAAGTAACTTCCACATTGAGTGGGGTAAAGAGCATAATCGAAGCGCTCACTTTTTGCACCCCGCCATCTAAAGCATAAACCGCACCGCCGACAAAGTCGGTAATCCGGCGGGCAATTACCTTATCGGTCTGTTCCAAGTTTATAATAACCGGTCGTTTATTTTTCAGTTGATTAACAATTGATTGGACATCATCAAAGCTTTGCGGTTCATAAACAACAAGCCGCGTTGTCTTATTGGTACTGGAAAGACTGACGACCTTACCCCGGTCTTTTCCTGAATATTCAGCTTTCGATCCCTTCGGGTTTTCGTCATAAACCTCTTCAACTTCGATCTGAGTCTCAAAGCCCAATAGGTTCATTAGCCTTTCTAAAAAACCCTTTTTCTCCTCTTCCGACTGTGCCCATTCTTCATTCTCCGTATTTTTCATCGCTGTTCCCTCCGTTCAAGCGCCAAAAATGGCGCTGCCAATTCGCACGATGGTTGCTCCCTCTTCAATGGCGACGGCAAAGTCATTACTCATCCCCATGGATAGTTCATGCCACTGGGGACCAGGTTGATAATCCTGTCGGATTTGTTCAAGCAGCTTCCGTAGTTCCCGAAACACCGGTCTGGTCGTTTCCGGATCACTGGTATAAGGTGCCATCGTCATCAAGCCGACCGGACAAAGACCCGGCAGTTCCCGGAGGACTTCATAGAAGGCACCGACTTCACCGGGGGCGATCCCATGCTTGGTACGCTCGCCGGAAATATTCACCTGAATCAGCACGGATAGCTCCTTGTCCAGCTGAAGAGCGGCCTTATTCAGCGCAGCGGCCAGGCTCATCCGGTCGAGGGAATGAATCAGATCAAAGTCCGCTGCCACCTGTCGTGCCTTGTTCGTTTGCAAGCTACCAACGAAATGCCACTTAAACTTGTTTTTCAGCCCGTCAAGGGCCGCTTGTTTGCGAGCTGCTTCTTGTAAGCGGTTTTCACCAATATGTTCAATCCCTAAGGGAATCAACTCTTTAATGGTGGCCACGTCCACATGCTTGGTCACTGCTAATAATGTTAATTCTTCCTGTGCGCGGCCGGCAGTCGTCAAAGCTTGATCAAGCTTTGCGCGGACTTTCTCAATGTTGTTTGCCAAATTCAATTTATGTTCCCTCCCGGCGCTAAATGCTGCAAAAAACCAGTTTATTGGTAATAAATCGCGGTCCCCAGTGGAAGACCTTGAACAATTGCCCACTGGTCATCCATATCCACCACTTCGATTTCGATACAATGTTTATTCCCCTTGACGGAAGTGGTTACGGTCCAACCCTTCTTTTCTTCATACACCAATGCGGGCCGCGGGACCCGCAATCCAGTGGTCGAGCGGTAAATCAGATAAGCGGAGAAAGATCTTTTCTCCAGCAGTTCAAGGGCTAAAGAATTCTCTGTAAAGTACCAGAGACGGTTGGTATAATCGGTGGCCAAAAAAGATAGCTGATAGCGGCGTCCATTCGCCAGCAATACCGCCTCTTCCGGCGGATCCAAGTTCACCCCAGCCGGTAACTGGCAGACGAGGGTTTGCGTATATTCGGTCACCATTTTCGCCCATGGTTTACCAGCCGTTAATTTAGAATTAAAACTGCGAGGCACGGAGGTTTTTTGGTTTAAGTCCGTTTTAATCTGGTGATGCTCAAGCAAGTCTAGGTTCTCCCCCCCATCAAGATGGGTGCTGAAAATCCCCGGTTGCGCCGCAACGACCAATTGATAATTACTTTGCCAATCGGCCAAAACCGTCTCGGCGTTATGGGATAACCGCGTACGGGTTGCCAATAACTCGGTTTTACGTGTCGTTAAAAATTGCCGATCCTCCTGCTTACCAACGGGATTAGGGTTATGTTCCGCCAAAATTTCCAGTTCCTTATTAATTGCACCCACTTCCAGATCAAGATGGTAAAGGCGGAAGGCAATTGTCCGCAACGCCAGCAAATCCTCTTTACTGAGGTTCGGTGCCGCCTTCGTCTTAATTAACTCCGCCACGGCTTCTCCGGCGCGCACCCGGGTGCCTTCCTCCACCAGTAAATAGGCTTCACCGGTAAAAGGGGCGGATAACACCATCTCGGGGCGGAGCATCAAAACCTCCACCCATTGTCCGTGTTCAATCGTTCCCCAGTCCACCACCTTGACCCGGGGGAAAAGATAACCGATCCCCGCATAGATTAACTGGGTAAGAAGAAGAAACAGCAACAAAACAACCAGGGAGAGCAGGGGAAGGCGGAATAAAGGTAACATTTTCAGTACACGAGCTAAAAAAGAATCGGGTTTTAAGACATAGCGTTTCAAAAACCATCCCTACCTCTACTCAACGGAAAAAGCTTATATTAATCAATATACCGGTAAATACTCATAAATTCGTTAATGTTCTTCTCTTTTCCTGCCTGCAGAGTTATTCTTTGCTTTTATTTCATCACGACCACGGAAAGCATCCGTTGTCCGGTTTGTTCACGTCGGAAGGAATAAAAATCAGCACGCCGGCAAGCAGTACAAAGTTGGGACTGCTCGATCCGGGTTGGTTTTAAACCGTAGTCGACCAACAATTCTTGGTTGATCCGAGGCAAATCCAAGGTAGAGTTTGAACGGGAAGCCTCCCAATCCAACTGCGGCCATTTTTTCTGAAATAAAGCCACCCTTTCTGGGGTCACCCGGTAACAACAGGGACCAATCGCCGGTCCGATCGCCGCAAAGCAATCGGACGGAACACTTCCGTACTTGGCGGCCATAACATCTAAGGTTTTTGGGGCAATCCCGGCAAGCGTCCCTTTCCAACCGGCATGCACCGCCCCGATAACCCGGCGAACCGGGTCAACTAGCACCACCGGGACACAATCAGCATGAATGGTGGCGAGTCCCACACCTCGTCCATTAGTAACCAGCGCATCAGCTTCCGGCCGCGTAGTTCCGGGTGACGGTGGCCCCTCGACAGCGAGGATGACATCACCATGGACCTGTTTAAGCAACCAAGTTTGGTCGGCTGTGAGCCCAAAAACGGCCAAAAAATGACGGCGGTTTTCCGCTTCCGCTTCCTTTTCCGTTAATTCGCCGATGCTACCCTTAGTACTGCGCTCAGTAACTTTCAGCTCCGGCCACCGGGCGGAAAACCCTTGCGCCAGCCAGGAAAAGCGCGTCAGTAATTCCGAATAGTAATAGCTGATTCCGTTATCTTCCCGCCGCTGCCAGGCCATGATTGGGCCCTCCGTTTTGCTCCCATAACACCGGGGTTTTTTTACCTAAAGAAGCCTTTACATCAATGATCCGTTGATTACGGGAACCACGAAATAGAAGCTGGTCGGCTTTTTCTGCTAATATAAATGGGCCATCAACCAACAGATCAGTCAGGCCTAACAACTCCGCCACTACCGGTGAGGTGAACAGGCAAAGCTCTTCCCAAGTGTAACCCGTATAAATCATCACATTCCCCTGGGCGTCCTTGGTCTTTCGGGCTAAAGCCAGCGCCGCTTCGGGTTGATTAAGCGGCTCCCCGCCGCTTAATGTAATACCCGATAACAAAGGATTGTAATTTAGCAAAGCCCAAACCTCCGCAACGGATAAGCCGGTTCCACCCCGAAAATCCCATGTTGCCGGATTATGACATCCCGGACATTGGTGGGGGCAACCCTGAAAAAA
>DOID01000089.1:10177-11765 GCA_003511465.1 Bacillota bacterium
GAAATCCGAATGCCAAGTTCATAATCGGTCATCCCCAAACCCCTCCTTGCTCAAAGTTTAACATAACCCCACCGACGCCACTTTTAGAGATAAGCCCTGCTAATCGCGGGTTTTTACTCTAATCCATCTAAACCTAATGATTTACCGTTTTCCCGGTTCTCCACACTTTCCACAGACTTATCCACAGGTGAAGAAGGAGAATGGAATTGATTCTGCGTCGTATTCCACATTATCCACAAGCCAGTCGACAAAAAATCTGTCAATAAGTAGATTGGTTCTAGGAGGGGTTTTAGGATTAATCCACAATTGTCCACAATCTCGTCACTCGTACTAACCGTCGGAATGCTGGCCAAAACCAGTTCCCCCTCCTTACATGGCGTCGAACCGCAAACGGGGGTTAACAGGCAAATCTAAGGGGGAAGACCCGTTCCGGCGATAACGGAAGTAACCGCACGCCGCGATCATCGCTGCGTTATCGGTGCAAAGCGCCAAGGGGGGGTAATAAAGTCTTACACCCCGCGCTTTGGCTTCTGCTGCGAAGCGCGCCCTTAATTCTGAATTCGCGGCCACTCCTCCGGAGAGGCTTAGCGTTTTAACCTTTTTTGCCGTTACCGCCCGGAAGGTCCGTTCTGCAAGAACCGTCACCACATGCCTTTGAAAACTCGCAGCAACATCAGCGGCGGGAAGCGCTTCCCCCTTCTGGTTTGAATTGTGCACTAGATTCACCACAGCGGTTTTTAGCCCGCTAAAGCTAAAATCATAAGTCCCGGCCAAAGCATCATGTTTGACTAAGGTCAGCTTCGGTTGACCGGTCTGCGCCAATCGGTCTAGCAGCGGTCCGCCGGGATAACCCAAACCCAGCACCCGGGCGACTTTATCAAACGCTTCTCCGGCCGCATCATCCCTGGTCTGGCCTAACAGTTCATACTGCCCATGCTCAGGCATGTAGATCAACTGGGTATGACCGCCGGAGACCGTCAGGCCGACCAAGGGCGGCTCCAATTCCGGATGGGCCAAGAAATTAGCGTAAAGATGGCCTTCCACATGATTAACTCCGATAAAGGGAACATTCCAGGCCAAACTCAAAGCCTTCGCCAGCGACAAGCCGACCAACAATCCACCAATTAAGCCAGGCCCATAGGTAGCAGCCACCAGTTTAACTGCGGATGGGGAAAGCTGGGCTTCGCGTAAAGCTTCCGCTACCAACTGCGAGATGACTTCCAGATGGCACCGGGCTGCCAACTCCGGAACCACCCCGCCAAACTTCTGATGTTTCTCAATCTGGGAAAATATAAGGTTACTCCTGATTGTTCTCCCGTCTTCAACCAGAGCAACCGCTGTTTCATCACAAGAGGTTTCCACCCCTAAACACAGCATCAGTGCTTTCCTCCAGTCTTTTCGGGCCGTCCCTACATGGGGCCCTTCCACATAATAAACGCATCTTCCTGGTTATCCTGGTAATAATTGGGGCGAACCCCTGTCTTCACAAACCCAAATTCCGCATAAAGGCGTTGGGCGGCCAAATTAGAAGAACGGACTTCCAGCGTTAGGTAGTGTAAACCATGCTTGATACCTTCCATTACCAGGT
>DOID01000089.1:12015-13135 GCA_003511465.1 Bacillota bacterium
TAAGCCCGTTGGTTTTCCAATAATTCATAAAGAAAAGAAGAACGAGACCAGGGAATCGGAAAACATTGCTCTTCAATAGATAAAATCGCAGGCAAATCTTCTAAGGTCATCGGTTCAACCTGAAACATCCGCCCGGCCACTCCTTTCTTCCCAGCGGACTTCCGCTTCGGTGCGGCGCAGGTATAAGGGTAAAACCGTATCCAATTCGTTCTTCTGGGTCCTTTCCCATTTTTCCCGGCCCCACCCGGCGAGGCGGGCACCATCAACAGCATTTTCAGCCGCGGTTCCGAAGAAAGCTTTTGTTTTTAAAACGGTCATTAGTTCCGCTTTTACTTCCGCGGAAACTTCCCCTAAAAATAAAATATGCTCGCCCTTTTCCCGCAACATCGCGGCTAAGCTGGACACCGACCAGATCGTCGGCGGCGAAATCTCCGTAAGGTTTGTTTCTCGTTTCCGGTATAAACCGGCATAGACTTCACCTGGACGGGATTTGGCCAGAGCACAGATACGCTCCGGACCGGTACTATTTAAGGCTAATGCTCCTAGGGTTGGGACCCCCACCAAAGGGATTCCAAGACCAAAGGCTAAGCCCTTCGCGATCGCCAGCCCTACCCGGACACCGGTGTAGGAGCCGGGTCCGACACCTACGGTGATTAGTTCCAATTCCCGTACTTCGCGCCCTGTTCGCGCCAAGGCTTCCGCGATTAAAGCCGGAATCCGTTCGCTACCTCCCGGTTTGATTTTGGCCTGTTCGGAGAAGACCACTTGTTCTCCGTCAAGGAACCCCACCGCACCGCTTTGGGCGGAAGTATCAATCCCTAAGACCCGCACTTATATCCCCTTCTCCTGTCGATTGTTTTATCTTCACCCATAATAAATGATTAATTTGCCGGTAACGTTCCCCCCGCGGTCTAAACGCAAGCACCCGTTCCTCTTCCTGCTCCCCCCGGGTAAACTCCACTTGCATATAGTCGGAGAGGAAAAAAGCTTTCGCCGGTTCTCCCCATTCGATCATAATCGCCGCTGCTTCTTCCATGATCTCCTCTAAGGCCAGCGGCTCCAATTCCTCAGGACCGGAAAGCCGATATAGATCCAGGTGGTAAAGGGGGAGTTTCCCCTC
>DOID01000089.1:13303-14202 GCA_003511465.1 Bacillota bacterium
GGTCAGCAAAGTTTTCCCGCTCCCTAATTCACCTGATAAAAAAAAGAGGTCGCCCGGTTGCTGAATACCGCCTAGCATCTTCCCGAGTGCCTCTGTCTCCGCCGGACTGTCCGACCAAATAATTAGGCTGCCATCGGGTTCTTTCATCGCCCGCACCGGACTTTCCCCTCCCTTAATCCCCAATTTTTAAATCAAGATTAGCATATCCAATTTGTGGCGTCAAGTTCCTTCTCTTATGGGCATTTGGGTCAATCCGTCAATAATTCATAGAGAAAGTCCTTAATCTCGCGGGCGGTCGGTGGACAACCCGCCAGGGCGCAGTCAAATTTACGGGTACAATTTCCGATCCCGATTCCCGAGCCGCTCTCTTCCCGGAAGGCTTGTCCAATCTTAATCCGTCCGGCGTTTTTCGGTAACCGGTTCAAGCTTCCTTCCTCGTCCAACCGGTGGAGGGCATGGATTAAGGAGCCGTAACATGCAGAACAGGCTTTCCGCTCTTCGATCATCCGAGCAAGTCCCCGCGCGCGTCCGCTCAATCGAAATTCCCCCATGGTTTTTGCTTCCGCATTAACCTCAACAACCTCCGCAGCGGACAAATCAGCCACCCCAACCCCCAGCGCGGCCGCCAGCTCAATGTAGGGTATTTCCGCCACCGCCAATCCCAGGAGCGCCGCGGCATAACTATCAAGCAACACCGGATCGGTACCGGCCAGTATACGTCCCATCGGTACCGGGTTCCCTCCTTCTTCAAAAGTGAGATCTCCGCAGATCGCATCGACAATCGTCAAGTGCACCGGGAGAACCGACGCCAACTCAGCAATGGGCCGGTGCAATCCTAACTGATGGAAGCGTCTTTTTTCCTGATCCGGAAGACAACCCTTCAGATTTTTCAAGGCACA
>DOID01000089.1:14463-16630 GCA_003511465.1 Bacillota bacterium
TGCCAACTCCCGATACCCACAGACCCGAAAAGCCTGCTGGGTTTGGGACCCCACCCAGGAACCTTCCATGATCAATAAATTCTGGTACCCTTTTGCCTGAAAGTACTGGATAATTCCTTCCACCAGCTCTGGATGGGTGGTTGCCCCGGAACTTGCCGGTTTTTCCAGCACTAAATTGGGTTTTAGGCCAATTTTAGCGTTACGAGGGAGCCCTTCCTCCGGTCTTAATCTAGTCAGTAGCGTCACGACCATTTCCCGCGGCTGCTCGCCGTAGACGACAGTAATTTGCTTCTTTTGCACTTAAGTCACAACCTTATCGTTTCTTCATCAAGATGTTAAAAATACTAGTCTGTTGCTTTGGTCCTTATTTTAGTTTTCTTGTTTATAAGCCAAATTCCTTTTCCCTGGTGCTCGCTTTATTAAGGACTTTTTCCGTTCGCCTCCGTTGTCGATTCAACCGCCTTTAATTGCATTACTTCGTAATGCTTTTCATCCTTTCAAGCGTGCAGGCGGAAGCCCGCGTGAGCGACTACTAATAGAAAAGAGACCGTATGGTCTCTTTTTGCCCTACTCTTTTATCTCCAGATCCTTGTGTAATAATTGCTCCGAACTCATTACACCCATCACCTTCCAGCGCGGGGAAAAGCCGATGGCAGAAAGGTTGAAGTCATCAAAGCGGACAGTATGCGATGACTTAGCCTCTGCATAAGCATAAAGACCTGCTTGGACAAAGCTGCTATCGTGGGGCAAGAAATTTGTTGTAGAGTCCACCACTTCATTATTGACACAGAGTTCTACCTTGTTCCAGTTTACTCTGACTTCCAATATGTTGATGCCGCTATCCGTAAAGATTGAGTTGGGTCCCTCGAGGATCGTTGTTGAATCAGTGTAACCATTAGAAAGGATTTCTACTTTAACTAACTCGTAATACGCATCCCCTGGCCGTACCCTAAATACATAATAGTAGTCGCCTGGGCTAAAACTATACACATTAAAGACTATTCCGTACATTCCACCGACATCAGGAAGAACGTCAGCAGTATAGCCAGTTACTCCCAGTGTATAGCTAGTGGGCATCACCATCGGTGCCGTAACTTTGACCGAACTGCCTACGCCCGTCACAAGGATTTCGTATAGGTCTTCACCCGTTCCATCTTTTATATATTTTGCGTAAGAGTCTTCAACCCACCCACTATTAGGATCCGAGAAATTATCGGACCACCCAACCACTTGAAAATTGATATTATCTCGCTTGCCGTCAACGGTGAACTTTGCCGGGGCCGGTTGGAACATATGGTGGGCTTTCTCTGCCCAAATAAGCAACCGATCATTCTCGTCTGCCCAGATAGACCAGTACCCAGAGGAGTCGGTCCATACGTACCGTGCGCTATAATAGTTTTTTTCGTAATAAATCTTAACCCCAGCAATCCCCTCTCTTCCATCCGCCTCCGTCACCCGCCCGGAAATTTTAAATTCTCCCGTCTTAAAAGCCCCACAACCCGAAAACAATAAAAAGACGATGCCCAATATAATCAGGGCATAATAAGTAAATCTGCTTTTATGTATTTTAGGTCCCTCTTTTCTTTCTAATTTTCTAGTTACGTTACTATATCTATGAACGGGAAGCTATTTACACCACTTATTGTAAGATCATGAAGCGTATTTTTGATGCGGATCAGAATTGAGTTCTTCTAATCCCTTTTTGTACAGCAGGCGCGGACAAAACTTTCAAAGAGCTGTTGGGATTCGGGTGTAGTGAGTCGTTCCGGATGCCACTGGACGCCAAGGAGAAAAGCGCTATTGCCCCCTTCAATCCCTTCAATCACACCATCATCACTATGGGCTGATATTTTTAAACCGGAGCCTACTTCCTTCACTCCTTGATGATGGTGGGTGTTCGTCCAGATTTCAGTACTGCCAACGATCGAAAAGAGCTGTGATGCTTCCTCCACCACTACCCGGTGGCTAACCTGGTTCCCGGGGAGATGTTGATTATGTTCGATCGAAGGCCGCTTTTGCTCCGGCCGGTACTGACTGGGCAAATCCTGGTAGAGACTACCGCCGAAGGCCAGATTTAAAGCTTGCATTCCACGGCAAATCCCTAGGATCGGCAGGCCTTCCCTCCGGGCTTTTCGGGTTAGCGTAATTTCCCAGTGGTCCCGCTCAC
>DOID01000074.1:0-155 GCA_003511465.1 Bacillota bacterium
TGCTCCATTTCCTTCAGCCGCTCTATGATTTGCTCCGCCTCGGGGGAGTTTTTGTCGATGTTTGGATCGATTTCTCTGATCTTTTCCACCAACGTTTTCCGACCGGCCACTTCGGACATGAGAAATCTTCTTTTATTCCCGACCAGCGTGGGATC
>DOID01000074.1:385-1646 GCA_003511465.1 Bacillota bacterium
ACTTGTTCAGCGGGGATGCACCGCATATCCCGCTTGAGCTGGAGATTGGGAATCAGCGTACTTAAATTGGCATTACCACACCTTTCCCCAAAACCGGTATAAGTGCCTTGGATGTGGGTAGCCCCCGCCTCCACGGCCATGATTGAGTTGGCCACGGCCAAGCCACTGTCATTGTGGGTATGAATGCCGATCTTGGCGTCGATTTGTGCGGTTACCACTTTGACGATCTCGTAAATCTCCGACGGGAAACAACCGCCATTGGTGTCGCAGAGCGCTAAACAATCGGCCCCGGCCTCACTGGCGGTCTGTAGCGCCTGGAGGGCATAGGCGGCATTGTTTTTATAGCCATCAAAAAAGTGCTCCGCATCAAAGATGACTTCCTTCCCCTTGCTTTTGAAAAAGCTAATCGTATCGGCAATCATCCGTAAATTCTCTTCCAACGAAGTTTGGAGAATTTGGGTCGCATGAAAGTCCCAGCATTTACCAAATATCGACACCGCCGGGCTATCCGCATTTAATAAGGCGATAATATTATTATCCTCCTCGGTTACCGTATCACGGCGGCGAGTGCTGCCAAAAGCCACTAATTTAGCATTTTTCAGCGTTACGGTCCGCAAGCGGTTAAAAAACTCCAGATCTTTCGGGTTGGAGCCGGGGTTTCCCGCTTCAATATAGGCGACCCCCAAGTCATCTAAGGCTTCGACAATTTTCAGTTTGTCTTCGACGGAAAAGGAGATCCCCTCCGCCTGCGCTCCGTCCCTGAGGGTGGAGTCCAAAATGTCAACTCGTGGCTGCATCAGCATCAACCCCCCTCGGCTTCCAGTTTTTCTTCGTAAATCATCTTGTTGATGGCGTTAATATAAGAAAGGACACTGGCTTCAAAGATGTCGGTACTGACCCCTTTACCGGTAAAGATTGTGCCGTTGCGCCGGATTTTCACATAGGCTTCCCCTAGGGCATCCTGGCCTTCGGTGACCGAACGGACCTTGTAATCCTCCAGGACAAAAGAGACCCCGACAATCTTCTCAATCGCCTTAAAAGCAGCATAGACCGGTCCGTCACCGATCGAAACTTTCTCGATCAGTTCTTCTTCGCCATTCCCGCGGCGCAGTCGCACGGAAGCGGTGGCGGTAATGGTATTCCCGGTATTAATCACAAACCGGTCGAGTTTGTAAACCTCCGGAATTTCTACTGCTTTCTGGGAAACCAGCACCTCCAGGTCGGCATCTTGGACGATTTTTTTCTTGTCGGCTAGCATTTT
>DOID01000074.1:1713-5104 GCA_003511465.1 Bacillota bacterium
GCAAAGGCCGCGTCCAGCTCTTCCTGGTCCAGATGGTACCCGAGGGTTTTCAGGTGCTCTTCAAAGGCATGACGTCCGGAATGTTTACCTAAAACCATGGTGTTTTTATTCAGTCCGATCGATTCCGGCGTCATGATCTCATAAGTGCTCCGGTCAGCCAGCACACCATGCTGGTGAATACCGGCTTCATGGGCAAAGGCGTTAGCGCCCACAATGGCCTTGTTGGGCTGAACCACTACGCCCGTAATATTGCTGAGCAGCTTCGATGAACGATACAGCTGGGCGGTATCCACCCTTAGCTCCACGTCAAAATTCTGTTTTCTGGTCATGATGGCCATAACGATCTCTTCGAGGGCGGCATTACCGGCCCGCTCCCCAATGCCATTAATCGTACATTCCAGCTGGCTTACGCCGGCTCGTAAGGCCGCCAGTGTATTGGCGACAGCCATCCCCAGGTCATTATGGCAATGGACCGAAAGGATGACTTGATCAATATTGGGAACGTTCTCCCGGATCTTTCGGATTAGCTCAAAATATTCGTCCGGAGTGGTATACCCCACGGTATCCGGGACATTGATCACCGTGGCACCGGCCTTAATCGCCGTTTCAAAGACCCGATACAAAAACTCCGGGTTGCTCCTGGTGGCATCCTCTGCCGAAAACTCCACGTTGGGACAGTAGTTTCTGGCATAGGCCACCATTGTTCTGGTGCGTTCTAAAACCTCTTCCGGCGTCATTTTTAACTTGTGTTGCATGTGGATGTCGGAGGTGGCGATAAAAGTATGAATCAGCGGATGCGCAGCTTGCTTTAGAGCCTCGGCGGACCGGTCGATGTCTTTCGCATTAGCCCGGGAAAGGCTGGCCACCGTACAGTCCTTAATGGTTTCCGCAATGGTTTTGATTGCCTGAAAATCACCGGGGGAAGCGATGGCAAAACCGGCTTCAATCACATCAACTTTAAGACGCTCCAGTTGCTTTGCCACCTCAAGCTTTTCCTGAATATTCATGCTACAACCGGGAGATTGCTCACCATCTCTTAATGTCGTGTCAAAAATATACACACGCCTTGACATGATTTCTCCTTTCCGCTGATCTCAGCTTTAGCCTCTGGGTTTCTCGCCCCACTTGGCTTATAAAACTTTTATTCCTGATGCCAGCTCATCATTTTGCGCAGTTCCTTACCGACCTGCTCGATCTGGCTTTCCTGTTCCATGCGGCGTCTGGCGTTAAAATGTGGCCGATTGACGCGGTTTTCCAGGAGCCAGTTTCGGGCGAAGGTGCCGTCCTGGACCTCGCTGAGGACCTTTTTCATTTCCTGACGGGTTTCTTCCGTGATAATCCGTTTCCCGGTCGCATAATCGCCATATTCCGCCGTATCCGAGATGGAGTAGCGCATAAAACTCAAGCCGCCTTTATTGATTAGGTCAACGATGAGTTTCATCTCGTGGACGCATTCAAAATAGGCGCTTTCCGGCTGATAACCAGCTTCCACCAGTGTTTCAAAGCCTGCTTTCATCAGTTCACAGATCCCGCCGCAAAGCACAGCCTGCTCACCAAAGAGATCAGTCTCGGTTTCTTCCTGGAATGTGGTTTCCAGAATACCGGCTCTAGCGCCTCCAATTCCAGCAGCGTAAGCTAAGGCAATCTCCATGGTCTCTCCCGTAGCATCCTGGGCTACCGCGACCAGACAAGGGACACCCTTCCCTTCCTCATACTGGCTTCTGACCGTGTGTCCGGGACCCTTCGGCGCTACCATGAACACATTGACTTCCGCCGGCGGGACAATCTGTCCGTAGTGAATGTTGAACCCATGGGCAAAAGCCAGACACTTTCCGGCCTTTAGATTGGGGAGAATGCTTTCCTCATAGATCTGGGGCTGCTTTTCGTCATTAACCAGGATCATAATAATGTCCGCCTGCTTCGAAGCCTCAAACGTGGTAGCTACTTTAAGCCCGGCTTCTTCCGCGGCTTTCCATGATTTGCTGCCCTCGTAAAGGCCGACCACCACATCAACCCCGGAATCCCGCAGGTTTAAGGCATGGGCGTGGCCCTGGCTCCCATAACCGATCACCGCCACCGTCTTTCCCTTTAAAATGTTCAAGTCACAATCCTTCTCATAAAACATCTTTGTCATTCTTCTTCCTCCTCTTTTTTTTCTTGCTCGTTTAGCGCTTGATGTCCTCTTTGGATCGCCGTAAGTCCGGTCCGGACTACTTCGACAATACTATAGGAATTCATGAGGTTGATAAAGGCTTCAATTTTGGCTTCGTCGCCGGTCATTTCGACCGTCAGGGAGTCACTCGCCACATCAACGATATTAGCCCGGAAAATTCCAACAACCTCAATGACCGATGCCCGTGTTGATAGATCCGTCTTGACCTTGATCAAGGCCAGTTCACGAAAGACCGATTGTTCCGGGGCAAGTTCAACAACTTTAATCACATCGATGAGCTTATTAAGCTGTTTTTTAATCTGTTCCAGGATCTGATCATCACCCCGAACCACAATGGTCATCCGGGAAATCGCCGGATTCTCCGTCTCGCCCACCGACAAGCTGTCAATGTTGTATCCCCGGCGGCTGAAAAGACCGGATACACGGCTTAAAACACCGGCTTGATTTTCCACCAGGATCGAAAGCACATGCCTGTTCATCTGTTCACTCCCTTAAAAAGTCTAATTTAAAAAATTGTAGTAAAAAACCCCCGCCCGCAACGATAGACTTCTACAGGGACGAGGGTTCTACTCCACGTGTTACCACCCAAATTTTATCTTTATCTCACGATAAAGACCGCATGAGGTTCTAACTAAGCTTTTTGCAACGCAAAAAGCTCTCGAACAAACCTTCGCCGGTAACGGGGCACACCGTATCTTCTTACTTTCGCGTTCGGAAGATCTGCTCGGGAGGGAGGCGTATTCCAAAATCCTGCTGATTTCCACCACACCATCAGCTCTCTATAAAGATCTTGGCTGGAATACCGGGTTCCTTCATTGCATTTTTATAAGGGTTTTTATATTATTTCTACGATTATATCAAGTTGGGGTAATGGTGTCAACCACATCTTTGGGTGGATGTGTAAACTTTATTTGAATATATATGCAATAAGATATGTCGTGATTGGGCAATGCAAATTGAAGCCGGGAGAATCGACAACGAATAGACGATCATTGATCCGCACAGACTAAGCTTAACCGCAGAACAGACGCAGAGGGGAGCGTCACGGTAAACCCTTTTTCATTGATCTTCACATCATTAAAGGCTACTGGCATGACCTTGTCCTTCTCTGCAAAGGAATTAAAGGCATTGACCGCGTTGGCAGTTAAAACCAAGCCCTCTACTTTTTTTAGCTTCAGTTCATCACTATTGAAAAGGCATTCCAGGTTTACAACTTCC
>DOID01000074.1:5288-9095 GCA_003511465.1 Bacillota bacterium
GGTATCTTTTCCCCCTTCAGCTCATAATCCGTACACTCAAGTTGAAAATCCAGTAAATCCGCATCTTGGTGTACTTGATACAGATCGAAAACATGATAGGTGGGAGTTAAGATCATCTCCTCACCCCTAGTCAGAATCAAGGCCTGCAGAACATTGACGATTTGGGCAATATTGGCCATCTGCACGCGGTCACAATGGCTGTTGAAAATATTAAGACTAATCCCGGCGATCAGCGCATCCCGCAGGGTATTCTGTTGATATAGGAACCGGGGATTGGTATTGGGCTCAACTTGGTGCCAGGCTCCCCATTCATCCACGATCAAAGCCACCCTTTTCTCTGGATCGTATTTATCCATAATCGCACTGTGTTTGCGGAGCAACTCCTCCATTTCCAGGGCATTTTTAAGCGTACAAAAGTATTCGTCAAGCCCAAACTCGGTGGCCGGGCCTTTATCTTTCCAGCTCGCCCCCGTAACCGTATAATAATGCAGACTCAGGCCATCCATATAGCGGCCGGCCCTCTCCATTAATACCTCCGTCCAGTAATAATCATCATCGTGGGAGCCGGAGGCAATTTTAAAGATCTCATTGTCGCCATAAGATTTGACATAGGTCTGATACCGCCGGTAGACATCGGCATAATATTCCGGGCGCATATTCCCGCCACAGCCCCAGTTTTCATTGCCGACCCCAAAATATTTCAATTCCCATGGTTTTTCTCGGCCATTTTCCTTCCTTAAGTTAGCCAGCGGGGATTCGCCGTCAAAGGTCATATATTCAATCCATTGTTCCATCTCATGAACACTGCCACTACCTACATTACCGCAGATATAGGGTTCGGTGTTGAGTTGGGCACAGAGATCCATAAACTCATGGGTTCCGAAGTGGTTATTCTCCGTTACCCCGCCCCAGCAGGAATTGACGATCTTCTTCCGCTGCGTCCGCGGCCCGATGCCATCTTGCCAATGATAATGATCGGCAAAACAGCCGCCCGGCCACCGGAGAACGGGTACTTTTATCTTGCGCAGGGCTTCCACCACATCGCTTCTGATCCCACGGATATTGGGGATCGGAGACTCCTCACCAACCCATAAGCCCTCATAAATACATCTCCCCAGGTGTTCGGCAAAATGACCATAGATATTCCGGTTAATCTTCCCTCGCTTGCGATCGGCATCGATTATTAACCTATTCATCTTTCTCCCCTATCTTCATGGTAAGTTTCTAAGTTTGTCCGGAAATTGCCACAGGTCGGTTTTTATTTCACGCGCAACCTGACCACATTCCAGGACAAGACGGGTAATTCCACAATCGCCCTGTGCCCGTTAACCAGCGTTTTTCCCTGATTATGGGGTTTTACCTTATCCGGATTTTCTTCCGTATTGGTCGCTTTAATATCCTCATGTTCCAGGACAATATGTTCAATTAGTTCCAAATCACCCATATTGTTTAAACTACATTCCAGCTCCATTAGGGAATCTTGACTACGGTTAACCGCAAAAAGGGTAATCTCCCGCTCTTCGTCGGACAAAACCCCGATCGCCTCAACGAAGTTCACCCCTTGATACTCTTCAGTATCGTAAACCGGAGAAATGATCTCTGGCCGCAGCACGGTTCCTCTTCCGTATCTTGAAGCATGATAATAGGGGTAATAGATGGTTTGTTTCCAAGCGCCCCCACCTGGTCTGGTCATAATCGGGGCAATTACGTTGACCAGCTGAGCCAGACAGGCAATGCGGACACGGTCAGCATGCTTAAGTAAAGTAATCAGGAATAACCCAACCACCAACGCATCTTCAAAATTATAAATATCTTCAAGCAATCCAGGGGCCTTACTCCAGGGTTTAACCTTCTGATCCTGCGCATTGGAATGATACCAAACATTCCATTCATCAAAAGATAGATAGATTGTTTTTTTGCTCCTTTTCCGCGCTTTAACATAATCACAGGTGGCTATGACCGCTTTGATATACTCGTTTACCCGGTCCGTTTCTGCTAGGTAATTGGCAAGGTTATTGTCGCGGTTACCCAGATATTCATGGAGTGAGATGTAATCTACATAGTCATAGGTATGGCTTAATACGGCTCTCTCCCACTCCGCAAAAGTCGGCATCTTCTCATGGGAACTCCCACAGACCACCAGTTCAATCTCGGGGTCAACCTGCCGCATGGCCTTGGCAGTTTCGACGGCTAACCGTCCATATTCTTCAGCCGTTTTATGCCCGATCTGCCACGGGCCATCCATCTCATTCCCCAGACACCAGGTCTTGATCTGATGTGGTTCTTGGTAACCGTGTTTCTTACGCAAATCACTCCAGTAGCTACCACCAGGATGGTTAGTATACTCAATTAGGTTCCGTGCGGCATCAATCCCACGGGTGCCCAGGTTAACGGCCATCATGGGGGTGGTGCCAACCTTCCGCGCCCAGGTTATAAACTCATTTAACCCAAATTCATTGGTTTCAATACTGCGCCAGGCCAGTTCCAAGCATTCCGGCCTCCCCTCAACGGGACCAACCCCGTCTTCCCAGTTATAGCCGGAAACAAAATTACCGCCGGGATAGCGCACCAGAGGAACATCCAACTCTTTTATCAGCGCCATCACATCCCCGCGAAAACCACAAGGATCGGCCTGGGGATGACCGGGTTCATAGATGCCCGAATAAACCGCCCTCCCCAGATGTTCAAGGAACGATCCATAAATCCGTTGATCCGTCTGGGCAATTTTATAATGCTTATCTAAGAATAATTGGGCCTTTTTTCGCATCTTACCTCAACCTCCAGTTCTGAATGATACAAACAAGTACTGACTTTTAGCTCCTAAGAGGATTCCCCGACTACCAGTTTGGGCAGGATCTGTTCGTGTCTAGGCTCAAATTCCTCGCGGGCAATACGCCTGAATAAAATATCCATCGCCTCATCAACCATTTTTTCTTTGAAAAGATCCATCGTTGTCAACTTCGGCCGTGTATAGCTGGCAACACTATTATCATAACCGACGACCGCGATCTCCCCGGGTACCCTTAACCCCAAATCATTAAGGCCGTCAAGCACTCCGGCCGCCATTATATCGTTATAGACAAAGATGGCGGTCACCTCCGGACACTTCCGGTAGAGTTTATGGGCTAAAATATATCCCTCTTCACGGTTAAAACTTTTTCCTCTTTCGATATATCTTTCATCTACTTCTACCTTCGCCTCCATAAGTGCTTTTTTATAACCTTTCAAGCGTTGCTCAGTTGTTTTACTCTCCTCAATCCCAATAAAACCGATTTTTCGATGGCCTTTCTCCAACAAATACTGGGTAGCTAATTCCCCGCCCCGAACATCATGAAAAGTAATGGTATCAATACCATCAACCCTCCGGGCGCCCGCCAGTCCGATAATGGGAATCTCTTCTTCCCGCATGGCCTCAATAAAACCATTTTCGATAATGTCCCAGGTTAGAGTTGTTATCACCCCAGCTACTCTGTTTTCGATTAATATGTCCTTATAGAGCTCTACCCGCTCAACCATGCTGTGGGTGTTACAAAGGTAAACTCCGTACTTTTTTTCAAAGGCTTTATCCTCAATCAGGTGCGCCATTTGGGAAAAAAACGTATTGTTCACAGTAGGTACGACATAAGCGATCGTCTGGGTTTCTTTTCTGGAAAGCGCGCGGGCAATCCGATTTGGTCGGTAATTCATTTCTTTGATTGCCTTTTCAACTTTCTCCGTCAGCTTTTTGCTGACTTTAACCCCAGAATCCCGATTAATTACTGCAGAAACAGTAGCCACTGAAACGCCAGCATGTTTGGCTACATCTTT
>DOID01000074.1:9326-24428 GCA_003511465.1 Bacillota bacterium
GTGAGGGTCAAATTATAAACCGGAAAACCCTGCGGATCAGTTATTGTTGTGATCCCCAGGATTAGCGGCATCTTTGCTCTACTATTGATCACAACCAGCGGGAGAAAGAAATTATTCCAAATCCCGACAAAGGAAAGTAAAAATAGGGTAATGAAACCGGGGATAATATTAGGAAGTCCGATCCGAAAAAAGATTAGTAAATCATTGGCTCCATCGATTTGCGCCGCGTTAAACAATTCTTCCGGCACCTGATTCCAATAGGCCACCATTAAATAAACGCCAAAGACATGAACAAAGGATGGCAGTAAAACCGCAAATCTGGAATTAATTAATTGTAAATCCCGAAAAAGCATAAAAAGAGGTAACGTCGTGGCGTAGACAGGAACCATGGCAAACCCCAATATTATAATAAAAAGAACCTTTTTTCCATAAAAATCATACCGTCGAAAAGCATAACCAGCCATACAGGCAATGAAGATGGCGATGAACGCTCCGAGGACAGCATATAAAAATGAATTAGCCAGCCAATTAAAGAAAATGCCCTTTTCGTAGGTGAAAACACCGCTGACGTTTTCTAGAAAATGACTGGGTACTCCCGGAAGTAAGGATTTCTGGAATAACTGGCCGACATTCTTGGTTGTTCCAATGATTAGCCAATAAAAGGGGAAGATAAAATAGACCGCTAAAATTAGCATAATAAGCTTGGTCCATGTATGTTTCCGCAAATTTACCCCTCCTTGTCACTCTATTAATTTAGCACACCGCTGTTCTTCTCGACTAGTGCGATTCTCCAGTCAGCATTTGTTTAGTCGCACTGCGTAACACATACAGAGAAATTAAGAAGGTAATTAAAGCTAAGATCAGCCCCATGGCCGCCGCATAGGTAAACCGCCCTTGGGCGAAGGCTGAATTATAGATATACATTGCGGGAGTATAATTAGAGGGTAAAACAACCAGCTGTCCTAGCATCCACGGTTCATTAAAGACTTGGATCGCGCCAATCGCATTAAAGATAAACAATGAAATGAGCACGCCTCTCAGGAGCGGCAGTTTAATTCTAAAAGCAATTTGCCAGAAAGTAGCCCCATCCAACTGGGCTTGCTCCGAAAATGCTTTGGGAATAGCGATTAATGAAGAGTAGATGACAAACGCGGTATATCCGGTAAAAGCCCATAGGATGATCACGAGAAGAATCGAGGGCAGGTGTTGTCTGGTCAGGATTTTAGTTCCGGAATAACCCAGTAAATCAATTACCGTCCGAAAAGGGGACATGGAATCGGAAAAAATATATGACCAGACAATACCGGTCACGATCCCAGGAATCGTGTTTGGAAGGTAATAAATAAAGCGATAGAATTTCCCACCGCGTTTTTCCGTTTTTTCATATAGAAAGGCAATGAGCACTGCGATAAAAAGCATTAAAGGAACCTGCACCGTCAAAAGGAAGAGCGGGATCCGAAAAGATTCCCAAAACTTCGAATCCCGGAAGACCGTGGCAAAGTTTTGCAGGCCTATATACCACATTCTCGCCCCTCTTTGTCCATAAAGAGATAGCTTAACTCCTAAGCCAATCGGATAAATCACCATGGTAGAAAAAACGAGTAAAAAAGGGGCAAGAAAGAGATATGCCTTGATTGAAGCAATCGTCTTTTTATTCAGCTTTTTTTTATTCATCATTTCATTCATCTTGTTATTCATCATTTCATCCATCATCTATTCCCACCTCCGTTTTAAATGTTGATCTAAAAAAAAGGTAGTGGGGGAGGAGAATCCTCCCCCCTTTAATTGGTCACGGTAATTTACCGGTAATAACATTGGAGTAGCCAAATTCCTTCATGGTGCCAATAACTTCCTTTTCCCACCTGGGTAGAATATCGGCAAACCGCTTAATTTTTCCGTCAACGTACTCCTGGATCAGAAGGCTTAGACTTTCATCAACATTGGACATAATCGGTAAAGTTACAAAGGTCGTATTGACCAGCTGATGGGCTTCCCATAAAGTCTTAGTAATGTTTTGACCGCCAAAGAAAGCATCTGGCCCAGCAACCTCATCCATTACTTCTTCGTATCTGGCTGAAACCATGATCGGCAAATTACTGTAGTTATGTAAGCATTTGAGGGAAGCAGGGTGGGAGTTTAACCAGTTGACAAAGATCGCCGCTGCTTCCGGGTTCTTAGAATGGGATGTCACATAGAAACCGGAACCACCAAGCATCCCGTTATTTGGTTTCGCCGGGTTCCATTGCGGTGGAATCGCTACCCGCCATTTCCCTTCTGACTCGGGAGCATTATATCTAAGCCATTCGGCAAACCAACTACCATTTATAACAACAGCTGTCGTCCCTTCATTCAAAGAATTAAACCAGTCGGGATTCCACCACATTTCTAGATCGAAAACACCCTCATCAAACAATTGGCCCCAGGTCTCAAAGACTTCTACTGCAACCGGATTGCTAAAATTAATATACCATTTACCATTGGAGTAATCGAACAGCTTTCCTCCTGCCTCCCAAACCTGGCCAATCCACCACATGGTATTGCCAATTGGTGCCGCCATGTACTTTAAATGTGGCGCTGCTTTCTTAAATTTTCTAGCCTGTTCGATAAATTCTTTCTTGGTCTTCGGCACGATTAATCCATATTGATCAAACAAATCTTTTCGGTAGAACATCGTCATGGCGCCACTATCCTGCGGCGTCCCGTAAATCTCTCCGTCCATGGCACACCAGCCCATGGCCGCCTCCCCATATAGTTTGATAAAAGTCTTTTCATCCAGCCACTTATTAATAGGTTGGAAAGCGCCGAGATCCATAAACTGAGGAGCAAAAGAGTACTCCACCATTAACACATCAGGCAGTCCGCTTCCGGCCGACAGGGCGGTCTGAACTTTTTCATAATGAACGTCAAAGTTTTCCCACTTAACTTTAATATTGGGATAGACTTTCTCAAATTCCTCAATCGAATAATTTTCGTTACTGGTCCATGCCCACATTGTTATGGTGGTTTGTTTCCCTGAATATTTCGGGTAGTAGTCAGCAGCAAAAGCCGAAACCCCGACCAGAATTAACACCAAGGCGATCAATATTAGCCTTTTCATTTACACTTACCTCCTTATTCTGTTTTACCATCCTTACGTTTCAGATCATTACTAATGACTCAAATCTCCAACGATCACCTCCACTCGTAATGTACTTTGTTGGGTACAATCGCTTCGTTCAAATCCAAATTCTAACCGTTTAGATTTAACGCCAAAATTATCTGGTGCTGTACACGTAATTCTATTCGTCTAGCTTTGCTTAAATATAAATCGCTTTTTTTAATCATTAACGTTTCTAATCGTTTAGATTATTATGATGTTAATATCATATAAATTATCCATTATTTTGTCAAGTCTCTCTTCGGTTAGGATTTTTACGTTAACTCCATACTTTGATCCGGTTTTTCCCCTGTTGCAAATCGGCAATCGGGCCTACTCCACTCTTTTCTGCTCTTTTTTCTCCTAAATAGTCGATATCAAGTATTACTTCACTTCCATTTGGGTTCTCAAAATCAGCATTAGCCACCCTTACCCGCTTTAGGGTCTTAGTCGTTTGGATTTCCCCAAGTATTTTTTCATAGTTTTCTGGGAGGCAACAGGTGAGGTATACTCCGTCTTCTTCTTCCGTAATCCTAATTTCCGGGTTAAACAGTGCTGCCACAATTTTATCTTTTTCTTGCTCGAACGGAACCGCCCCATTTAAATATAGATTGTTGTTAATATAAACAGGCTGATTATTATCTAAAAATATATCTTCATCGCCTGGTTTTTGGTGTACTATTTTCAAATATTCCTCTAATGATGTGGTATAGCCATTGAACTGAGCAGTCCCGACCCCTTCGAGCCCATCTTTCCCTACAAAGATGTTATTATAAAAGCGGTCATCCCCACCCAGAACAACAGAGAAACCTGCTGTTTTTGTACTGTGGGGAAGATGATAGGGTGTTGACCGGTTAGGGACTTTCTGCTGATCCATTTTCCCACAAATTAGATTGTTTACATACGCCCCGCCCTGTGCATAGTTGTCCAGCGCATATTCGGAAGTAAAAATATTGTGGTCAACAATATACGGTCCATGACTAACTTCGACGAACAGATCGCGATTATTACGATAGTAAAGGTTCCGACTAACTCTCGTCCCCTGTGTCTGCCAGTCTAACCAGGTTCCCAAGGAACAATCATGGATCCGATTATCATGGATTTGGACGTCAATCGCGGCATGCAGCTTAATACCAGCAATTTCATATCCATAGAATTCTCTTTTTAGAGCAATGTTGTAGATGTGATTATTATAAATTTCACTGAAGACACAGCCCAGATGACCGACGATCCCATTTTGGCCACAATCATAGATGGTGTTATTACGAATAAGATGGGAACCAACGGTCTCTTTGCTCCAACCAGCATGAGTGGCGCTGAATACCGATTCTATTTGATAGTTATATCCCGGTTTATCTCTCCGTTTCGTCCGATAATTGTCGCCTGTAGCGTTTTCTTTACCGATACTAATCCCGCTGCACTTCGAATCATGGATCATGTTATCTTCAATGATCCAGCCCTTACTCCAGTGGGGACCCAATAATCCGGGCTGATCAGCGGTCGGAGGCGTCCAGGGGGTTGCCGCCTGCGCCATCTCAAAACCTTTTACTGTAATATAGTTTATACCTATTCGGTCCGGGTAAAAACAGCATTTCCTGACATTTACCTCTACCAGCTCGGTATTGGGATTATGGTCATGAAAATTGGCATAGATGGTGGTGTTTTCTGCATCGACCTCAGCATACCAGAGATATATCGTTTGCTCCGGATTATGTACGGGAACTACCTTGCCTGTCCAATGATCCATCACTTCTTTCCTTATACCAGGATTTCGTAACTCCGCCAAAGATCCCGCCTCATAAAAGGAGAGCCCGTTTAAATAAACATCTCCCAGGTGTTTTCTGCTCCCGGAATCGGTCGTAACAAACCAATCACCAAAGAGCTCTTCTGAATAGGGATTATACTCCCCGAATAAATCATTAGGCAGCACTACTTTCCAGATCGATCCTTCCAGCTGTTCCCAGTCCCGGATCTGTTCCGACCCTTTAATGACTACTTTTTCCCCTTCCGCAGCCTGATAGGTAATTCTCCTGGTATTGCTTAATCCTGTGTTCCGGGGTTTCACCCATTCCCGGTATTCCCCGGCGTGGACAATTACCGTATCCCCGGCCTGAGCCAGCGCAGCCGCCTTATTAATCGTCAGAAAAGGATCCTCTTTTGTTCCCTGTCCAAAATCCGAACCAGTTTTGGCCACGTGATACTCATAAATCATCATAACCCCTCCCTCTGATCCCCTATTTATACAAGTGACATTTTACATCTCTGTCCTCGATTCTATAATTTTCCGGTTCACATTCTTTACAGATCGCCTGCACTTTTGGACAGCGTCCGGAAAATTTACACCCGCTCCGCGAGTATTCTTTAGTTTCCAGATCACTTAAGGCAATGTCGCTTGCCCATTTATTGGCCGGATTGGGTACCGGAATTGAGGCTTTTAACAATTGTGTATAAGGATGGAGCGGATTACCCAGCACCTTTTCGACCGAACCCATCTCCACAACCTGTCCTCTTAGCATAATGGCAATCCGGTCACTGACATAATAAGCTGTCGCCAGATCATGGGTAATATAGATGATACTAACCCCTTGCTCTTCCTTTAGTTTTTTAAATAAATTTATCACAGACATCCTTAAAGAAGCATCGATCATCGATACGGGTTCATCGGTAATTAGTAATGACGGATTGGTAATTAATGCTCTGGCAATCGATGTTCTCTGCAGCTGACCCCCGGACATTTCACTGGGATATTTATCTTTGATTTCGGCAGTTGAAAGTCCCACTAATTCTAAGGATTTTTCCACTAGCTGATCTTGATCTGTTTCTGCCATTTTAAAGTTTTTTTCAGTTTCATAGAGATAAGAATCAATCTTCTTCAACGGATTAAAGGTTTCAAACGGATTTTGAAAAACAGGTTGAACATCTCTCATGAACTCCTTTTTTCCCTTCAGCTTGGCTATTTTATCACCTTTATAGCTTATACTACCGGAAGTAGGCACTTCAAAACCGAGGATTAGTTTAGCCACCGTTGATTTACCACTACCGCTTTCACCCGCGAGCGTAAATATTTCCGGTTGATTAAGCTTCAAGGAGAATGAAACTTTATTGACCGCGGCGATTGTGGATTTAGTAAAGCCCTGACCTTTGATAAAGACTTTCGTTAAGTCATCAACCGTAAGTAGCTGTGAAGATGCCTGTTCAACCCCAACTTGATTTAGTTTTACCTGTTTAGACTGGGAATTTTTTTGATTTATCTTCATTTAGAGCCCTCCTCAAGAAAGCATGCTACCCGATGGCCTTCTCCCACCTGGATTAATTCGGGGGTTTCTTTTCGGCATCGTTCCGTCGCTTCTGGACAGCGTGGGTGGAATCGACACCCGGATGGCACATGTATTAGTGAAGGTGGCGCTCCGGGTGCACTGGCCCGGATTGATTTATCTCCGATGGTGGGTAATGATTTTAATAACATTAGCGTATAAGGATGTTTAGGCTGGTTAAATATAATATCCACATCAGCTTCTTCAACTATTTTTCCGGCATACATAATTGCCAGCCGGTCACATAAATTAGCATGGATCGCCAGATCATGAGTGACCATGATCAGGGTATTTTGCTGCTCTTTTTTAATCTGTTTTATTAATTGCACTACTCCCCGTTGAACAATGACATCTAGGGCTGTGGTGGGTTCATCAGCAAAAATTATGTCCGGTTTTAGAATTGTGGCTAATGCGATCGTAATCCGCTGTCGCATTCCGCCAGACAGTTGATGGGGAAAGGCGTGCATCACACTCCAGTCCAGTCCCAAGGCCTCTAGATGTGTCTTTACCATCTTGTCAAAACACGTCCGGTCTTTGATCTTTTGGTGAGCGTCAACAATATCTTCAAATGACTTTTTGATCCTTCGCACTGGATTTAAGACACTCATTGAGCCCTGGGGAATATGGGAGATCCGAACCCCGCGCACCTGACGGCGTTGTTTATCTTCCTTTAAAGCTAAAATATCCAGTATTTTATCATCAAAATTATATGCTACTTCTCCCTCCAAGATCTCTAATGGAGGCTTAATCAGCCCGCTGACGGCTTTTAACAGGGTTGATTTACCACAACCGGATTCTCCGGCAATCCCATATATTTCATTTTTATGGACCTGAAAGGAGACTCCATCAACCGCCCTGACCCGATAAATGTGGCCGTATTTTTCTGTACTATAATAAGCCTTTAGTTCTTTTACCTCTAAAATTGACATGACTTCACTCCCCTTTGATCATCTGTAACCTGGTTCTCGGATCAAGATATTCACTAATACTGGTTGAGAGCATATATAAAGCAAGAATTAGTACAATACAGCTGATGATGGGGGTCAAGATCCAATTCCACTTCTCTAAAAAGATGGCCTGGTATTGCAAAGCCCAGTAGATCATCGTGCCAATGGTTGGCGTATTAAGATTAGAGAGCCCTAACATCGATAAAGTTACTTCCATGCCAATTACCCAGATCACATTATTGATGGTAGCCGCCATAATAAGAGGGATGATATAGGGCAGATGCTCGGAAGTAATTATCTTATACGTTTTCATTCCTGATAAAACTGCTGTTTTAGTGAATTCCCTTTCCTTTAGACTTAAAATTTGGGAACGAAAAAGCCGCGCATCCCAGGCCCAACCAAATAAGCCAATGATGATCCCGAGTACAGTTATGCTTAAAGAAGTCCGGAGGATACTGGCGATCAGGATTAAGACCGGGAATAAAGGAATGATGATAAAACTGTCGTTAATTGTCATCACAATCCGATCAAAGAGGCCTCCTTTATATCCGGCCAGCAAACCCAGGACAATTGCGATAATACGCGAAATCAAAGCGGCGATTAATCCCAGTAATAATGAATTTTTAATGGCCACCATGGCTTGCCATAATATATCTTGACCCATCGAATTTGTCCCCAGGGGATATTTCAAGCTCGAAGCCATATCTCTAGGAACTGTATTCCAGGCTTTCATATTGTAAGGCGAAAACAAGGATATTAGGGCGATCATGATAAATAAGGTTAAGATGGAAAAACCAAACCTAAATCTTTTATCGTAGCGAAATAGTCTTTTAAAAACTCGCAACATCTTCTCTCCCTCCCTATTGATACCTGACTCGGGGGTCAAGTAATGGATATATCAGATCAATAATTAGCATGGCAGTTGATACGCCGACAATTGAAAAAATATTAATGCCCAAAATTAGATTATAATCCCCGGCCAAGATTGCCGAATACAGTAGCGTGCCGATCCCCGGATAGGAGAATACGATTTCGGTAATTAATGCGCCCCCAAAGATAAAGCCAAGATTCAGCGCTAAGCCCGTTATTTGTGGGATAATCGCATTCCGCATAATATACCGGAAAATGATCTTTAATTTAGGCAGTCCTGAAGCCTCAGCATAAACCACATAATCTTCTTCAACCACATTGGAAGCGACATTCCGCATCTGCAAAAACCAGCCCCCAATCTCGAGCACTACCATTGACATTATTGGCAAAAAAGCATGTCTGAACAGATCAAGGATAAATCTAAGGTTAAAACCTACTTTAGCTCCCATACTATAACCGCCGGCCATCGGAAACACAGGAAAGATAAAGGCAAATATAATCAGTAAAACAAGCGCCATTATATAATAGGGAATCGGGCGCATCCCCATCGCCAAAACTTCCATTATTTTTGCCAAAATTGAATTGGGGAAACTTACTTTTATTCCCCCAAGCATCGTCCCGATTACCCATGACAGCATTAAGGAAACCAGTAATAGTCCAAGGGTCCAAGGCAAAGAGATTTTTATCAACTCAACAACGGGGGTAGGAAACTGGGTGAAAGAAGGGCCAAGGTTCCCTATAAACAACCTTTTCCAGTAATTAATATACTGTTGAAAGAGACCACCTTTCAAACCATACAATTCCTGTAGCGTTTCTCTCATTTCCTCAACCGCCGCTGGATCTAAATACTGCCCCTGGGCTGTCATTCGATTGAGCTGGTGTTCAACCGGGTCTGAAGGTAATAACCGGGGAATAATGAAGACCAAGGTAATTCCAATAAATAAGACCGTTATATACTGGATAAAGCGTGGGATAATATATTTTTTAAACACCATTAGCCCTCCATAATACGATATTTATCAGCTTCTTTTTTTTAAAAGCCTCCCTGCATTAGGGAGGCTTTTAGCTCCTTACTTCCTGCCAGTAGGCTCGAGGAACGGTAATACGAATTTTAAGTTGGGCCAATGGTACCAAGGAACGGCATAAGGATTTTCACCGCCCGGATAATTTGTCCAATAATAGGTGTCCAGTCCCATAAAGCCCGGGAAGGAAGCCAATGAAACTCCTGGTTGTCCGTCAATCAGTATCTTGGCCACTTCTAATCCCAATTCAATAATTTCGGGATCATTGTAATCGGTATTTTCCATCTTTTCGATGAGCCGATCTAAATCTTTATGTACCCATCTTGATTGATGGCCAACCCGTTTTTCACCGATTGGTTTAAAGTAAGATGATTTGAAAACACTAAATGCTCTGTACAGATCGATCCCGGCACCAAAGGGTTCCGCTGCCGGTTGGCCTCCTACTACCTGGTAATCGCCGGTCTCGGTCAATGATTCAACCTGTTCCGTCGGCCTGGCTTCGCAATCGATCCCAAACTCTTGCCACTGGTTGGCAATCGCAAAAGCCCATTTAAATGAGGGGTTAGTCGCAGCCGTAAGGGAGACGATCTCAATTTTCCATGGGGTCCCATCGGGTAATAACCATTTACCATCACTATTACGGGTAAAACCATTCTTTTTCAGTAATTTCTCGGCAATCTCCGGGGAATGTTTCCACCAGCCATAGCCGAACATCACTCTGAGCTCTTGCTCTGTTTCCGGTATAGACCCTTTTTCTCTGGCGGCTTCGGCCATTTCAAACGGTAAATTAGCATTATAGGGTTTAAACTGCTCGCCATCTACTTCAATGGTATAATCTTCGAGCCAGGGTTGTAATCTTTCGTAATAGGTTTCATAGTAAGGTAGTAGCGCTGGAATATAGGCTGGTGAAAAGGCAGCAGCGCCATTATAGGCTGTGAGTGCCAGGCTTTTTGCGTCCAACGCTAGATTTAAAGCCCAACGCACTTCTCGATTATCAAAAGGCTTGACTAGAGTATTGAAGGCCGCTCCTGTTACGCAAGGATGTAACAATTCGGCTGTGGGGAAATCTTCATAATACCCACGGGCATACTTGTTTCGATCCAGCACAACCTGGAGTGATTCAGGGGTTAAATCCGCCATATCCAGCTGGTGGCTTACTTGAGCCATCGCTTTTTTGGAGGCATCTCCATAATGGATAAACTTGACATATTTGGGCGCTGGCTTGCCATAGAGCATTCCCGTGGCTGTCCTTTGCCAATCCTCTCTACGTTCATAGAGGAACCAGTAACCACCCAGATCGTATTCGGCAAGTTTATACGGACCAGTTCCAATCGGTGGATTAAACTGAAAACTCAACGGATCTTCAACTTTTTCAAAAACATGCTTTGGTAAAATACGGCAAGCCCCCCACCGGTCTAAAAACTCAAAATGGAACCGGGAATTGGCATTCTTTAGCTCAAATACGACTGTATAATCATCGGTTTTGTATATTTTATTGATATTCTGATTAAACTGTGTATGACTACTCATCCCTGGAGTTTCCATACAAAGTTTAACAGTATAGACTACATCGTCCGCAGTAAATTCAACACCATCGTTCCAAAATATTCCTTCCCGCAAATTAACTGTAAGTTTCGTGAAACCATCGGAATAAATTGGATTTTTTTCTGCCAGGACATTAATTATTTCGCCTGTAACATAATCCGCCATCCATAAAGGATCAATGACAAGCTGTTGGAGACCTTTATCATTCCCGACCCAAGTCGCCCAGAAATTAAAATTCCCGGGATTACCGACTTTACCGGTGAGAATATCCGCAACTAGCATTTCATTCCGAGCCGGATTAATCGCCAATACTGAACTTGACAGGATTAAACACACAACCGTTAGCATTAGGAAAAGAACCGAACCTTTAATCTTCATTATTAACCTCCTTAATAATTCTCAAGTTCGTTGTAGCTTCACTCTACTCCGAAAATGATTACCGCTTTTTCCGCTGCCTCGATCACTCCTTTCCTCATAAATGTGCATTTCTAACCGGTTAGATTTTGAGCGAAAAAATAAGCTTGGTTTTGATTTCTGTGGATGAATTTTTTTGGTGTCTAAACGACCCTATTTATTATTATTTCTATAATCAGAGAGTTATGTATAAAATTAGGAACACCCTGTACATGCGTTTCTAAACGGTTAGATTTTAAGGGATGTTATTAACATATTCTTAATGACTACGATCTATTGATAACATATTTGCAATTATTTGTCAAGAAATATCGGTACCGAAGCAAAGCCGGAGAAAATTATAGGCGCCATTATTCCAAACACCAAAGTCATGGGCACCGCCTTTTATAAGTACCTGATAATATTGGTTGAAATTCTCCCCCGCCGTTTCCCGCAACCCATTAACAGCCATTTCATAACTGCTCATCGCTATATCATCATGGTCACCACAGGTAATATATAGTAGATCCATTTTATGCCCTGATGAGGCCATCTTGGAACCCAAAATACTGCCAGCACTTGTAGTCGGTGCATTTGAAAAAGCTCCGACATAGGCAAATAAATCCTGCATACCCGGTGCTTTAACAGTTTTATCGAGTCCATTATTGAAGTAACTGGCCGTCTTTGTATGTTTTATTGCATCAAAACGATATCCGCCAAAGGTTAAATTTAATGACTGCATTCCGCCCATGGAAAGACCGGCAATTGCCCTATGCTTTCGGTTATACGCAATTACCGCGGGAGATTTATCCTCAAAACTCGCATATGTATTGAAATTAGCTTCAATAAAAGGAATAAGGTCATATCGCAACTCATAATCAAAGTAATAGAAGCCCAAGATGTTTGTTTCGTCGGTGGTAAAGGAAGTATGCTCCCAATCATGAGCGCTTCTTCCCTCCGGGAAAACAATAATCAATGGTTCAATGTCACCATTGGCAATCAGATGATCAAGTATATTGCAGATAACATAGTTCCCATCAACCTGGCCACTACCACATAGCCATTCATACCGGTTTCCTCCTACCCCATGAAGGAGATAGAGTACATTATATTTTGTCTCCTGAGCATTTTCATCATAACCTGCTGGCAAATAAACATTACATTTCTTGCTTATTGGCTCCCCTTGAACCGATTCTCTTCCTGCCTCTGCACTACTGATCTCCTGATTGGTCACCAGCTGACGTGACCGGTTAATGTAGTTCCGGACAGGATAAGTGCATTCTTTAATTTCGCCCCTCAATTCTTCAGAAACCGGTTTTTTATATCCGGGAGGCACCGGTCCCACTGTAATCGCATTCATGAATTCTCCTCCTTCACGCAGAATCATCTGAAAAGCTTATATTTTAGTGAAAGAGAACTCTACCGATTGTATTCCATCTCCTTGACCACAAAATGATACCACTCGAAATCCCCTGTATCCAGCTTCCAGGTGATCTTACCTGTACTTGGGATCACATAGCCGTTAAACTCCTTATAATCGGCGGTTCACCTTTGCTTTCTTGGCTCCTGAGCAACCGTTGCCTTTTAAAACCCTCTACTCGGAGGTTTCTTAAGATGGTGTTCTGCAAGCTTCTCTTTCAAATCCTGGTAAATTGGTTGCCTTCAGACTCATCAGCCTGTTTCTAACCACAATGCATTGCAATCTTTTTTCTTGAATTATTACAAGCGATTAGGATCGCGAAAAAAAGAATAATGCAAAATCTGTCCCAACCCTATAACTCTAAATATCCTTCCTCCTGTAGAATGGTAATCGCTTCTCCAATTTTCACTTGGGTAAACTTTTCCCCTTTAATCTTTCTTACTCCCTGGATTAAACTGTTCTTATCCAATAATTCACCGTTAGTTTTAAGCTGTTGGGCCACATAATCGGTAGTCGTAATTACCTCAAGATCATAAGCGGATTTAGTAGCAAATTTAGCAATAACATCTTCGATCAGTGGTAATTCTTCTCTACTTAACGTCTCTTCTTCCTCTTCCCTAATCAAACCAACATCTTCAGTTAAGGAAATCTGATGGGTCATCCCTTCAGGATTAATTATTAGGACTCCTTGCATCTCGAGGCGATGAATGGCATAGTTTAACTCCGAGCTATAAGGGCCATAATAATGGATGGAAAAAGGGAAACTTAGTTTAATTCCTTTTCGTCAATTAAATATACCAGTTTTTGCAGTGTTTTCTTGCCCGGCCTTTGAATCCGACTGATTTCCCTAATTACAGGGATTAACCTCTCAATCTTACCCATGGTTATCCTCCTTTACTATGACATAGCTTTAAATATGTCCTGAACTATGTCTTCAGCCTCCGAAGCAATTTCCTCTTGAGCATAGATCCGCCAAATATTGATTGGCTCCGTCATATTCTTAATCACTCCCGATTCTGTACTAATTGTTCCAGGTGTAATACTATGGTCAAGAATGATCGGAATAGCCTGTTCACGATCGATCGTATGCTTGAGCGGAATCTTATGCGCTAATTTATCAGCTGAATCATAGATTAAATTTCCCTTCCCGAATCTCCTCTCCAATTCATTTTTGATGAAATTAAAAATCCTTTGGTCATTATGTTCAGAATGAGTCGGCGATTCATAAACACACTTCATTATTCTTCTCGTTATTAAGCGATTGGAATATTCATCAGTACTCTGATAGTCTTTTATCCAGCTCCATACTTTATCATCATTCCAGGCTAAATAATCACCAACATCGTTAGGATACTTGCTGTTAGGTAGATTATTCTTTAAAAACTCGACTAATATTTTATCCAAAAACCTTCTGGTTCTATGAAAATAAACTTGGATAAACATAAAATAACGTGCTAAAACAAACTCTTCCTTGCCGCCTCTTCTGACAATTCTATGTTATTATAAAAATATTCTACCAAATAACAAAAATACCTCTCAATATTTATTGTAACAAGGAGGGGTGACAACTGTATGTCATGGAACAAAAGTTCGGTCGGTTGGTATTTCATATTTCCATAAAAGCCCCTCACTTAAAATCAATGATTTTCTCGAATTAGAAACAAGTGATTTTATTGCTCTAGGAGATTGAAGGAATATAATGGATGTTCGGCGAATTATGTTAATAACCCTTGAATGAATAGCTTTAAAGATTGCTTTTCCAAAATAATAACCGAGGGTTTTGTTGGTAAAAAGTAGTAGTAGGGAGGTGAGCCCGTGGACTGGCGATTGTTAATAACCATTGCAGTTTCTTTATGGGTGGCGGGAGTAGTTTGGATCGGGAGCGGGCAAGAAAAAATACAGCTTAAAGCAAATAAATTACGAACTGTTTTATTGATTCTATTGATTGCAGGAATTGTAATCAGCTCCTATGACATCCTCGATTCCCCTCCCTCTTCCACTAATCTATCATCTTTACTATTAACTTATTTACATAACCGCTGGGTTGCTTTTATCATCATCATTCTTATAAAAACCTTTTTCGTTTACTGGATTATCTATTTTGTCTGTGGCATGTTTAACCCAGGAAAAATCGCAAAGACCGTAACTAAGGTTTTCGGCATAGAATTCAGTCAAGAGCTAACACCAGAAAAAGCCACTAAAGCCCAAAAAGGGTATGAAAGACTGGATGAACAGTTAGAAACTTTAACCGGTTTAAATAAGGAAATCGCTAGCTACCTATCAACTTCATTCGAAAAAGATATTTTGGAAAACAGTTATGAGAAGGCTTTTGAAAACCTCAAGGACAAAACCAAGAAAATTCTGCTAACCGCTTATGATAGTATCAAGGGGGTAAAAATATATGTCATCCCTGCAGAGAAAAGATCTATTATTCAGTTGGAAGAAAAACTTGCCG
>DOID01000074.1:24523-29557 GCA_003511465.1 Bacillota bacterium
TCAGTTGGAAGAAAAACTTGCCGCTATTGTTGAAGTTACTTGGAATGGTAAGGATATTGCTACGATAAACCAAAAGGTTGGAGTAATTGCTTACTCCATGGTCTCTGGATTGGAAACCATTATTATTATTGATCCTAGAGCGGGGGAATATGAATTGACGGATGCAGAGGTTTGGTCAATCAGTGGCCTACTAGCTTCCTTTGTTTCCATAATCGGTTGGGTTTTACAGTCAAATTTGAATCAAAGTGAAACATAAGATATAATAAACTTGAAACGAGGTGAAATTAATGGCGAAGTCATTAGTATTAAAAGATATGAAAAAGATTGGTGTCAAAAAAGAAGGCATGGGCTTTATCATGAAATCGGCCAATCCTAAACCCCAATATCTTAAAAGCATTGAAATCGCTGTTAAAGAAATGGCCGCTTCGTGTGAACGTAAAAAGTAATATTTACTTTCTTGTAATCATACCTATCCCTAGAGGAGGGATAAGTATGAAATCGCCAAAAAAAGAAAACGGTGGATACAAAAAAACTAATCAATATAAACCCCCGCAATCAATGCGAGATATCAAGGAGTTCCTTGACTTATTTAAAGTTAAAGATACCAAAAACAAATAAATAGGCTGTTGGCTGTAGGTATGTAGAGAGTGATTATTACTCAACAAACCGTTCAAGCAATATATCCTCCACATTTCTCCGCCCGTCAATTACGGCCAGGATCCACACTTTATCTTCCACAATTCTATAGATAATACGCCAAGGCGGAGAGAGCATTTCCCGGTAAGATTGGATATTAAAAAAGCGTAGCTCCGGTACGATTCTACCCCTTAGGGGCATCTGCCGCAGTTCTTGAGCCTTTTGCTTAATTGTGCAATAGACCTTTTTTGCTTGCTCCTCACGATCGGTGGCAATATATTCAATAATTCTTAGTAAATCCTGTTGCGCGGTATGGGTCCAGAAGACCTTATATCCTTCTTCTTTCATGGCTTCGGTTGATCAAACCCTTTATCCAGTTCGGCAAAGAAATCTTCCTGTGGCAAATCCCGCCCGCTGATAATATCCTGTTCTCCTTGGGCTAATAGTTTTAATAAACTAATGGCCTTCTTCATCTTGTCATATGATTCTGTATCCACCAATACCGCCTTGGCTTCTCCATTTTGGGTCACATAAACTGGTCGACGGGTCTCGTTCACTTGAGACAAAATCTCCGCCGCATTAGCTTTAATATACGAAATTGGCCTAATATCTTCTTTACTATTCATCCATCATCACCTCGGTATAAATATAGTACCAAATTCGGACCGACCGGTCAATAATTTCCACTCGGAGAGCCTGTCATCTTTACTCCATATATTACAAATTTATGCTCTGATGCGGCTATCTTGGAACCCAAAATACTGCCAGCACTTGTGGTCGGTGCATTTGAAAAAGCTCCGACATAGGCAAATAAATCCTGCATCCCCTGTGCTGTAACCGTTTGATCGAGTCCATTATCGAAGTAACTGGTATAGCAAAACCCCCTTTGTTTCATTACACGAAGGGGGTGACAGCTGTTCGCCAGGGAATAAAGTTCCATGGCTTTAGTGCCCAGCTTGGGTCAACTGAATCTTACTCTTAACCACTTCTTTCATGGCTGCAATGGTCGGCGTAAAAAGAGGACGCGGATCATAAAGAGCGGGTTTTTCTTCTAAAACCGCGCGGATCGTATTGGTTTGTGCAACTGCCAATTCCGTCCAGACGTTGAATTTACGAATGCCGATTTCCACTGCTTTTTTGACCATAGTGGTCGGAATTCCTGAACCGCCGTGCAAGACCAAGGGTATCTCCAATACGGATTTGAGTTCCTGCAATAACGCCAAGTTTAAATTGGGTTCACCCTTATATATTCCGTGACTGGTCCCGATCGCCACCGCCAGACAATCGACATTAGTTGCCGCGACAAATTCCACTGCTTCAACGGGATCAGTCATAAAGGCGTCTGCCGCTTTTACCTGTATGTTATCTTCCTTTCCCCCGATCCGGCCTAGTTCGGCTTCGACCGAGACCCCAGCCGCATGCGCCACCCGGACCACTTCTTTGGTCAACTGCTGATTTTCCGCAAAGGGTAAGTGGGAAGCGTCAATCATGACAGAGGTAAAACCGGCTTTGATTGCTTGAACAATCAGTTCAAACTTGGTGCAGTGGTCAAGATGGAGGGCGACGGGGACCCGGGCGTTTTTCGCTGCTACTTTGCCAATGGCCGCAATATAATCCAACCCCGCGTACTTAACCCCGCCCTCAGTCACCATTAAGATAACCGGCGCCCCTAACTCCTCCGCACCGGTAATAACCGCTTGGGCCGTTTCCAGATTAACAAAATCAAACCCGCAAAACGCTCCCGCATAATCTGTGGCAAAGAGCTCGTTTAGTGTTACAAGCGCCATCATCATTTCTCCTTTTGCTTGATTGTTACACCCTCGACCGTAACCGCAACCGGTTTCCCGTAAATCTGAAGCGAAACGGACTCCCCTTCAATTACTCGAAATACCGCTTCATTCTTCGTGACTGCTACTTCCAGTAATGATCCGGCATAACTAATGCGGAACCGATAAGAGTGCCACTCTTCCGGGATGGTCGGGTTGAGAATTAACATGTCGCCGTCGGTCCGTAATCCGCCAAAACCAAAGGTCATCCCGGCCCAAACCCCGGCCGCCGAGGTCGAATGGATTCCCTGTTCCGTATTACGGTTATAATTATCCAGATCCAAACGGGCGGCATAGGCTAAAAAGTCATAAGCTTCGTCCAATTTCCCCAATTCCGCTGCTAAAATCCCGTGTAAGGAGGGAGATAAAGATGATTCATGGCAAGTCCTGGCTTCATAAAATTCATAATTCGCTTTTTTCTCTTCCATGGAAAAATCTTGACTGAAGAAATAGGGCAGGTTAAGAAAATCCGGCTGTTTAATCATATTGAACCGAAATATCTTGATATAAGCCCAATGTTTATAGATGGGGACTTCAGACATGGGAATACTTTTAACATCAATATGGGGTAAGTCAAAATACCCATCATGCTGTTCATAGATGCCCGTTTCCTCATCCTTTAGAATCCGCATCTTATCCGCCATCCGCTTCCATTCGGCGGTTTCTTCCGGAGACAGTTGCACTTTCTTGACGGCCTGATCGTATAAATCGGGCGCCTTTTGCTCCATCTCCGCCAGCACTCCCAGGGTATAGTTGAACATCTTCTTCCCCATATAATTAGTATAACAGTTATGATTAACCATCATGTGGAATTCGTCCGGTCCCATCACCCCGTAAAAGCCAAAATCGCCATTTTTCGGGCTCCATCCGCCCCAACTGGCCATGCAACGGCACATCTGCAACAAGATCTCGATTCCTTCATTGTATAAAAACTGTTTATCTTGGCAGACTTTGTCGTAATGCCAGATGGCATAATAAATCGCCAGGTTCTGGTGAATTTCCAGCTCCACATGTTGCCAGGCACCCATCTCTTCAACCCCGGTTATGGTCGAAAATGGATAGCGGGCACCCTCTAAATCAACTCGTTTGGCGTTTTCCAAGGCTCTGGGCAGATAATGATAGCGATACATCAATAGTTTACGGCCGATCTCCGGGTTGAGGAACATATACATCCGATGACAATAAATCTCCGTATCCCAGAAGTTTACTCCATTGTATACTTCGCCGGCCAGCTTACAAATGACGTTCCGGCGGTCGCTCTCGCCGTGGTAGTTACTGTACACCGTATATATGGAATATCTCACCCCTTGTTGTAGCTCGGGGTCGCCTTCGATTTCAATATCCATCCGTCGCCAAAAATCGCTCCAGAATTGTTTGTGGTTTTCGAAGGCTCCTTCATAGGTTACAGCGGAGTATTTTTTCGCCAAGCGCAAACCGTTCTGCCAAACCTGCTCCCCACCACCGGTTTCTTCCCAGTGGTTCACCACCAACTTGTCGAACGCCGTGGCCTGGTTTTTTTGTAGTTGCAGCGAAAATTCCGCGCCAACAAACTTCTCCCGTTCCACATAGCGCGGATTAACCGTTTGGTCGGCAACCAGCCGGAAACTGGAGAACAGATTGATCTTGCTCCGCTCGGTGCGGGCCTGGATGCAGTACAAACCATCGGTTAGTTCTTTGCGCTGGCAGGTCCAGAAATTAAGGTTCTCTTTCTTTTCTAGACTAGAGCCGGTCCCCTCAGTTTGGTCCCAGCCGGCGGCCAGTTCGTAAATGGTATCAAAGTCCAGACCAGAACAGACTTTTACTTCACCGGAGAAATTCAATGGTTCAAAAATAATCCGCTGGCAGCCCATGGCAGTATCCACCATATTGGTAAACCGTAAAAAAGTAATCCGCAGTTGTTTGTTTTGCGCAGTTGTCCACAGAAATTCCCGTTTTAAAATGGCATTGCGTAAATCAAGGGTTCTGCGGAAATCCGAAAATTTAACCTTAGCCAAGTCCAACTCTTCTCCGTCAACGCTAATCCGGGTATAAAGCCAATCCACGGCATTGAGCATCGTCGCGCCTTCGGTAATAAATCCTTTAAACCTTTGGGGATATTTGATGTCCATTAGATCATAAAGCTGGCTAAAGTAACTACCCAGTAAATGGTCGCCGGAGTAACCTTCCTCGAAATAGCCCCGAACACACATAAATTCATTGGCTACGGAGAAAATTGATTCTGATAACCGCTGTTTGGCGGGGTCGAACCCTTTCTCAACCACCAGCCATGGATCAACTTTAAAGTATTTTTCGGAAGTTTTAACTAAATGCATGTTCTCTCTCCTCCAAAAGTTTAAAAGTAGCTTTCGGTAAGTATTTATAAATGGTATTCCCTGATCCGGTTATAGACGTCTCCCAACGTTCCTTGAAAGGGTCCCGGCGTTTCCATTTTAATCGAAACCAAAGCGGCGGCGAATTTAAGCGCTTCCGCTACATCATGTTCCATCCGCCAGGACAAATAAGCGGCAAAAGTAGTGTCGCCCCGACCAGTGCGTCCCACAACACTCCGATTGGAAAATTTCTCGTAATACGT
>DOID01000130.1:0-881 GCA_003511465.1 Bacillota bacterium
GTCATGATGGTATTGTTACTGGCCATCGTTGCTGTGCTAGCCGTTAAATCCATGACTCTTCCCAACGCCAGTGCGGGCTTGAAATTTTACTTATTGCCAGATTTGAACCGCGTGCAGGAAAAGGGGATCTGGGAAACGATTTTTGCCTCCATGAGCCAGGCGTTTTTTACTTTGAGTCTCGGCGTTGGTTCGATGGCAATCTTCGGGAGCTACATCGGTAAAAAACGAAATCTTTTTGGGGAATCGATCAATATCGCCTCACTGGATACGGGGATTTCGCTCATTGCCGGACTGATTATCTTCCCAGCCTGTTTTTCTTTTGGCGTTGACCCTGGTGAAGGCCCGGGCCTTGTTTTTGTTACTCTCCCTAATATTTTTAATTCAATGGGTGGCGGAAGAATCTGGGGTTCGCTGTTCTTTATCTTTATGACCTTTGCCGCCTATTCTACCGTGATCGCCGTGTTTGAAAACATCATCGCCTTTGGGATGGATCTTTGGGGCTGGAGCCGTAAGAAAGCTTCCCTCATTAATACGTTATTAATTACTGCCCTTTCTGTGCCCTGCATTCTAGGCTTCAACGTTCTCAGCTGGTTTCAACCACTAGGTAAGGGAACGAGCATCTTAGACCTGGAAGATTTTATTCTCAGCTATAATCTGCTTCCCATCGGCTCGCTGGTTTATCTTCTTTTCTCCGTTACCCGCTGGGGATGGGGATTTGACAACTACATGAAGGAAGTTAACACCGGTGAGGGAATTAAATTACCCCGCGCCTTTAAAGGATATTTCCAATGGGTATTACCGATTATTATATTAATAGTGCTCATCCAGGGATATATTAACTTTTTTGGTTAAGCAAATCAGCTATTAAAAGTAGATTAAAA
>DOID01000130.1:1072-2846 GCA_003511465.1 Bacillota bacterium
AATTATCTAAAACAACTCAATAACCTCTACTGCTAACCCTTGTTCCTGAAACGCGGGTAAAATGTCTGCTTTTTTGCCGACAATCAAGGTGAAAAACCTTTCCGGGAGGGTGTGTTTAACAAATACCTCCTGTACCTGTGCTGGAGTCAAGTCATTATAGGCTTTGATAAAATTATTGATCGAATCCTTTTCTTTATCCATGATTTCCTGATCAAACATTAATTTAGCTAAGACGCTAATCTGATTCGTGTACGATTTGGGGAAAAAGGCATTATAGAGGTTGACGTTCTTGAATAACTCCTCAGCGCTAATCTTTTCCTCCCCTTCTTTAATGGCCAGCATCTCTGCTCTAACCGCTGCCAAAATCTCACAGGCCTTATCTGGAGCCACATCGGTACTAATGTAGTACAGACCACCCTGTTGATTATAGGTAACACCCGAATAAATCCCATAGACATAGCCGCGCTCACTGCGGAGATTATCCATCAGACGACTGGAAAAATCGCCACCACCAAAGATCTGATTTGCCATTAAGAACGGAACTTCATCTTCGAACCCGGAAGCATAGAAATTATAGCCGATTTTCATTTTCGCATGGGTCGCATCTTCTTTGTTAATCAGCACGATCCGATTGAAATTCTCCTCATCAATGACTACCTTTTCCTCTTTTAGTTCCACGCCTTTGCTTTCCCAATCCCCAAATTCTTGTGTGATTATTGCTTCCATTTCCTGAAGGTCAAAATCACCAGAGATCGCCATGACTAGATTGGCGGGGTCGATTGTTTGTTGATAATATGTTCCTAGCTGCGCCGGGGTCATTCTTTCCAAAGCTGAGATGACCAACCCGATATTATCACTATAGGCGTAAGGATGCTCACCATAAAGGATTGTATTAAAGAACATCTCAAGGAGGGAAAAATCATAATAGTACTGTTGGAGTAAAACCTGATAATACTCCTGAAGGATCCGGCTATGGTATGTTGCTTCAAATTCGGGGTTACGCAGTATTTCGGCAATCAAAGCGATTAATGCTTCCTGATCCATGCTCAGGGAATTAGCAGAAAAGTTATAGCGGTCATAGGAGGAATATATATTGAAGTTCACACCATTTAGCTCTTTATACCTGGATAATTCGGCTTCGTTATAGTTTTTTGTGCCGGTATTCATTAACCTCGTCATAATCGACGATATCCCCGCCAGTTCCAGACTTTCCTGACTGCTTCCGCCTTTGATATATCCGACCACCTCGACCAGGGGTAATTCGTCATCGACAGCCAGATACTCTACCATCCCATTATCTAGCTCAATCCGTTTATAAGCAGGGGTCTCAACATAAGGGATTTCATTAATACTGTCTGCCAGTTCGTCAAATAAATCGGGACTAAATTCCACCTCCGCGCCTACCGGGAAAACCAGCACGAACAGTACTAATAATATCATGAAGAGAAACTTCAGTCTTCTCACCTTCATCACCCTTTCTTCCTCAATTCTTAACCGGGACAATATTACCTACGGCCCTGTTTTCTTCCACAAAGTACTTTCCGGCAAGTTCTACAATATCTTCCTCCGTTAACTCATTTAAGTAAATTAGTTGTTCTTTATATAAATCCGGATGATCATAACGTAATTTGCTTAAACCAATATTCGCGGCCATTGTTTCTGTATTCCTCTGCATAAAGATCATATTTTTTTCAACGGCCTTTTTTACCGCCTGAAATTCTTTCGGCTCGATTCCTTCATTAATGATGCGCGCTACTTCCCGGTCAAAGGCCTC
>DOID01000130.1:3102-3287 GCA_003511465.1 Bacillota bacterium
CGCCATGATGTCAGGATGGTCTCCAACCGGGATCTTATAGAGCATTAAAGTAATCGGTACATTTGTCGGTAAGGGCATTTCTTCGACGATTTCTGCTTCTTGTCTTTCTACTACAAATTCCGGACGTTCTATTTCCCGCCTTTGATAACCGGTAAAGTACTTTTCAGTTAAGGCTTTGACTTCTA
>DOID01000130.1:3464-4260 GCA_003511465.1 Bacillota bacterium
ATCTGCTGCACTAATATGGTTAATATCCTCCGCCCAGCCGATCACTTGATGGTTTAAAGTTGATGCGGGAAAGGCTTTTGCCTGTATCCTTTCTAGGCCGAGCGAAACCACATTGTTTTCGACAGCGCTCCTTCTTTCCTGGCGGATCACTTCCCTTTCCCGTTCAATATCTTCAGGATCGATCTTGAGATTAGCCATCCGGTCCGCCTCAATTGCCATTACGAGCTCCAGCATTGAAGAAGGAACTTGACTATAGTAGTATGTAAAATCATAGCTGGTCATGGCATTATACTGACCACCCACTCCTTTAATTAACTCCTCGATCTGCCCTTTCGGCAAAGACTCGGTCCCCAGAAACATGGCGTGTTCTAGAAAATGGGAGATCCCGCTTAACCCTTTTGGTTCGTCAATCGAACCGACTTTATAGAAAATCGACAATTCGACCAGGGGGATACGCTCGTCTTCAAAAACATAAACCTCTAAACCATTATCAAGCTTAAAATGGTGGTACTCAAATTCCGGTATTGATATTTCACTATTTTCCGCTAAAACGCTAGCGCTAAAGATTAGGGTGAGAACAAGCCCACTGATGAAAATCAACCTTGTGATCTGATGTTTCATCTTTCTTCCATCCTTCCGTTTATTCATTTTATTTAAACTCTCTCCTGGGTCTAAAGTTTACTGCTTCATTTTCCCCGACTTTCTTCCCTTTATTGCTTAGTTTATTCCAGATGGTTATAGAATAAGGTCACCTACGAAGATGACCTTTACGGTTAATAATTGTTCTACATGCGAT
>DOID01000156.1:0-2887 GCA_003511465.1 Bacillota bacterium
TCTCCCCGTTGTGCCATGGGGTAACCGTCAAAGCAGGTAGTGATGGAAGAAGGAGTGCCCGGAATATTAATCAACATGGCCGGAACAAGTCCGCCGGAAATGCCGCCCACATACAGACCAAGTAGCAGAAAAAGCGAGGTCATTAAATCATAGGCATAGGTCAGCGGCAAAAATACGGCCACCGCCATGGTTGCTGTCATCCCGGGAATTGCCCCAAAGATAATCCCAACGGATACACCAAGTAGAGCCATTAACATACGTGATAGCGTCAGAATTTCTCCTAACATTTCTAACATGTTGTCCCTCCTTTTTGCCTATGGCAGCGTAATGTTGAAGATTACCCCAAAAACCAGCCAGGTAAGAATGACAGAAACCACCGTGATGCTTCCGGATACCAAGAGTGACTGGGGTTTTGTGCCACAATATAGTACATTGAACAAGAAGATAAAGATTAGGCTGGCTGGGACAAAGCCAATCCATTCCAAGGCCAAGAAATACAGCACAAGTAAAATAAGGGTGCCAAAGAGTTTGACCTTGTCATAATTTCCGATGAAGAATTTCTTGTCTTTAGGAAACAAAGGTTGCTTGTTTTTAATCGCCTTAATAAGCTTAGGAAGGATAATCCATAACCCGAGAAAGATTAGTACGGTGATGATGATCTTCGGAAAGAACAGATGCGACGTGGAGTATTTATAAGCGTAAAAGTCCCTCATGATTGTCCTCCTTTTTCACCAATGATTCTGAGTCACCCGGGGGGACCCGGGTGATTCAGCAGACAACGCAATTCAGTCGATTAGCCTACCAAGTCATCGAAGCTGGGGGCATCTTCAATTAACTTCCGGAAAGCTTCCCGTTTTTCGTAAATATGATCGTTGGCGTCTTCAGAATCCATAAACTGCGCCTTATAGCCGAGCTTTTCAATTTCTGCTTTATACTCAGCACTGTTACAGACGGCCTCCATGGCGGCATCCATCGCCGCAACGTATTCCTTAGAAATGCCGGTGGGATAGAAGACAAAGTATTCTTTAGTGAAGGCATAGGGCTTGCCGTTGAGGGTGATGCCTTGTTCCGCAAATGTAGGCCAGGTTCTGCCTTCTACGCGCTGTCCGGCCATCAAACCGATAATATTAACTTTGAGTTGGGCGTCAACGCCTTCCTTCGTGTACTCTTCGATTGCCGAAGTCGCCGCATAAATTCCCTGACAGTTGCCATCCCAGAGCGCCTGTAGCTTTTCATCGGTAGAGCCGGTGACAAAGGCCTTCAGGCGGGAAGCAACGTCGGCACCGTAGGTATCCTTAATCCAGCCATAGATACTATTGAACCCGAGCTGGGAAACGCCACCGGCTTCGACCGCTAGTCTGACTGTTTGATTGGGATTTGCCTTCATCCAGTCGGCCATTTCTTTAATGGTCTTATAAGGCGCTGATGCAGAAGCGGCAAAGCAATCACCGGGGTTATACCCAAAAGTGCCGCCCACGACCATCTTCTCAAGTTTGTAATCCGCTTCCTTGTATGCGCCAAACAACACCCCAAGGTAGGTCATGTCGTGGAACATCATGATGGTCGAACCATCGGCTTTTGTGGTGACAATCTGCTCAAGAGCACGACCGGCGCCAATGGGGTCCACCTTGATTCTACAGCCGTACTTCTGAGAAATCATTCTTGTCACAAGATCGGCGGTCAGGTAGGTATCACCGGTTACCGCCGTGGAACCGATTACAACACGGATGGTCTTTCCCTTTAGATATTTTGCGGGGTCTACCGACGACGCCCCCTTCGCTGATGCTCCCATCAGTTGCATAGAGCCAAAAAACACTAAAACCACCAGTAGACATGCCGCAAATACAACAAAACCCTTCTTCATCTTCTCTCCTCCTTTTTTATTCTCAACTGATCTGTCCTAGATCCATCAGATTGCCCTGATGGTCAAAGGGCATCTCTTCAGGATCCGATTCAATAACCAGTTTAGAGCTTTCTTTTACCTCATCGTAATAGACTTCGGATAGCTGAATATGCTCTACTTCCGCGGAGTTTGCGATCCGGACAATCCGAATCCCACGCGGATCAAGATCGGTACAAGTCTTGATGCAAACCTGAATCGCTTCCCGATCATGTTTCAGAACCATTGGAATCCGCACGTTCTCAATTACGGTGGAGGTAATTACATTGGGATACGTCATTTCAAAGTCCATCTTGTCAAAAAAACGTCTGGTCGTAGCATGCGCCATGCCGCAACCGGTGGCGTTATGATGGCTTTCCCGGCTTAAGTCCAGCACCGCCACACGTTGTGACTTAAGGCCACCGCTGCAATAAGGGGTGACAAAGGTACCGGTAATGTTGGCATCCATCCCGCTGCCACTGAAATTCTTGCCAATTGTATCGCAGATCAAGACGTCACATTTGGGGATAAAAATCCTTGGTAAAAGCGCCTTAGCTTCCTCCAGCAGAGCAGGTTCTTTCCTTTCGATTTCATCCCGCTCAAGCGCCACAATCTTTGCCGTTTCATCGAAGGCATTTTCTAAAACCGCTACCGAAAATAGAATTGGCACGTTTTTCAAAACAGCACGCCCGTATAAGGGAACATTTTTCGCCATATTCTGAAACCCGGCTTGATGGCAAGTATCAGCGCCAATCTGCTTACCCAACCCGATGGCCAACATCTTCATGATGCCGCTTTCATAGGGCCCCCGAAAACAGGTGTGGGGCTTTATGCGACAACTGACAATAATCCCGTCGGCCAGGGCAGCATCTTTTGCCATGAATACCGCAGCGCCCTCATCGTTGACGCCAATCTTGACCACATCCATATTGGCCATGACCGAGCACCCCATCGTCTCCTCGGTGATGCCAAAATTGCTTAAAAGCTTTCGCTGCCCTTCAGCAGTTG
>DOID01000156.1:3273-3738 GCA_003511465.1 Bacillota bacterium
ATCCTGGGGATCTTAACATCTTTAAGTAAAACGCTTACTATACTGTTACTATTTTCGCTGCTCAAAGCATTTTCACCTACCGGACAAGGCACGGTTTTTTTGCATCAAACTTCCAGCCCGGGATTAGATACTGCATCCCGATAGAATCATCCCGCCCGCCAAGGCAATTCTGTTTGTAAAGCTCATGGGCCTNNTTGCCCCGCCATGACTGCCCATGGCTGCTACGATCAAAGGAGTCGCGCCTTTGGACTTCACGAACTCAACCAATGTTTTGGTAATCAAAGCTATATTGGCGATGCCGCGACTTCCGGCCGTAATGGCAATCTTCATACCGGGTTTAATCTTTCCCGCAAACCGCTCCTCATTCAATAATGAGCAGATCTGCGCCGGGATTTTTTTAAGCTCAATCCTTTCCCCGGATAATATTTGTTTCACCTTAAACATCCTGGGGATCTTAACATCTTT
>DOID01000156.1:3973-6061 GCA_003511465.1 Bacillota bacterium
TGTTTGTAAAGCTCATGGGCCTTGAAGAGCTGCGGCATGTCGATTTCAATGCCGAGCCCCGGTTTGTTTGGCACCGCTACGCATCCATCGACGATTTGCAGCGGCGCTTTGGTCAGTCGCTCGGCACCTTCCTGCCAAATCCAGTGCGTATCGATGGCGTTGATCTCACCCGGAACCGCAGCCGCACAGTGGGTAAACATGGCAAGGGAAATGTCAAAATGATTGTTCGAATGAGATCCCCAGGTCAACCCAAAATCTTTGCATATTTGCCCAACCCGTACGGAACCGCTCATCGTCCAAAAATGCGGGTCGGCTAGGGGAATATCGACCGATTGCAGGATTGTAGAATGGCAGAGCTGCCGCCAATCAGTGGCGATCATGTTCGTTGCCGTGCGAATGCCGGTGGCCCTTCGAAACTCGGCCATTATCTCTCGTCCCGAGTATATGCCCTCAGCGCCGCAGGGATCTTCACAATAGGTCAACACGTTTCCCAGATCCTTACATAATTCAACGGCTTCTTTCAATAACCAACCGCCGTTTGGGTCGATGGTGATGCGCGCGGTCGGAAACGCCTCCTTCAATGCTCTAACCGCCTTGATTTCCTCCCGGCCTTCGAGTACTCCCCCTTTTAGTTTGAAGTCCTCAAAGCCGTACTTCTCTTGGGCTGCTTTCGCCTGCTCGACAATAGCTTCAGCCGTCAATGTTTCTTCGTGGCGGATCCGATACCAATTGCAAGCGGCATCCGCTTCATCGCTATATGGTAAATCCGTCTTTTTTTGATCTCCAACATAAAAAAGATAGCCGAGCATACGTACCTGATCGCGCTGCATCCCGTCACCAAGGAGCATTGCCACCGGTACCTCAAGATACTTACCGAGCAAATCCAAAAGTGGCGCTTCAATTGCGGTTAAGACGTGAACGCCTGTACGAAGGTCAAAGGTCTGGTTACCGCGAACATCATCTTCCGATTTGGCGTCAAGATGAGCCTTTATTTGCAGCAGGGTGTTTTTATAAGCTGCGATGTGGGTGCCGATCACATACTGTTTGCATTCTTCAAGGGCTTTTGTGATCTTTTCACCCCCCGGAACTTCTCCGATCCCAATAGCTCCTGTGCTGTCCGCCATTACCACGATATTTCGGGTAAAATATGGCGAATGGGCACCGCTCAAATTCAAAAGCATACAGTCCCTACCAGCAACAGGATAGACATCCATTTTCTCAATCGTTGGCGTGGCCATTTGAGCACCTCCGCAGTTTTTGTTGGAATGATGGTTGGTATTAAAATTATTGTTACATCTTGATTTAATTATATTAACCCGTTATAATTTAGTCAAATTAACTTAAATAATATATCGTTAAGAAAAACTTATATCTCAAGCTACAAGGGGTGTTCATTATGAATACAAAACAGATGGAATATATTGTTAGCATCTCTGAGGAGAACAGCATCACCAAGGCGGCTGCAAAACTGTACATTACCCAATCGGCCTTAGATCAACAGCTAATTAAATTGGAAAAGGAATTAGGTTTGCAGTTATTTCACCGTGCAAAGAACAGCCTTAAACTTACCGAGGCGGGACAGGTATATGTATCACATGCCAAGAAAATGCTCAATATAAAAAAAGAAGCCTATTTGATCCTAAGCGACATGGCGGAAAAACAGGCGGGCACCCTAACGATTGGTCTAACACCTGAGCGTGGGATCGAGATGTTCATGACGGTCTATCCGGATTTCTATAAATCCTTTCCTGAGATGACTGTGACCCCCCGAGAAATCCATGTCAAAAGACAGCTGGAAATGCTTCGCAATGACACGCTGGATATTGGTTTTGTTACGTTGTCCTCGCTCCCCACCGGTGGGCTTACGTTTATACCCATTACCCAGGATAACATGGTACTAGCAATTCCAGCTTCTCACCCCTATGCCAAGTATGCTAACCCGCCCGGGAAACAACTTGCGGTTGCCGATCTTACCCAGTTCAAAGAGGATACCTTTGTTTTTATGTTTAAGGAATCAACACAACGGACCATTATTGATGCCCTATTTGAAAAAGCGGGGTATAAACCAAAGCTGATTCTTGAAACCTC
>DOID01000053.1:0-1144 GCA_003511465.1 Bacillota bacterium
GTTCCGGTATCAACCACGCCCGGGAGGGGGTTAATCCCTTTGGTCTGCCAGCTTTCAACCGGTTTAACCAGGTTATGCCGGACATTATATAACATCATCATTGACCAGTAACCCATGTTCCAGGTCCCTTGTGCGATTGACGCCTCAATGATCCCTTCTTTAATCAAATCAAGGGTCCCTTTATCCGTATCAAAGCTGACTATCCGAACTTTTCCGACTTTATTTGCCTCCCGGACAGCGGTAGCCGCCCCGACACCTCCTAGCGCATCCGTACAGAAGAGGCCGCTTAAATTGGGATGGGCTTGCAGAAACCCGGCGACGAGAGTGGCCGCCCTGGTCTGGTCATTATTATCATTACCGACATTAACCACTTTTACATTAGGATATTCGTTAGCCAGAGTCTCGATGAACCCGGCCTTTCTTTCTTCGTGGTTTAACTGACCGGTCACTGTCGAGATGGCCACTTCTCCTTTCCTACCCATTAGTTCGGCCAGATAGCGTGCAGCCATCGCGCCCGCATTGTAATTCCCGGTTCCCAAATAACAATATCTTTTACTAAGGGGTGAATCTGCATCAAAAGTAACCACCGGAATCCCGGCTTCAATCGCACGGTCAATCGGCGTTCTTAACCCATCGGGATTGCTACAGGTTACGGCAATCCCCGCCGGCCTTTTGGCGATCACCTGTTCCAGCACTGTTACTTGTTGGTTCACATCGGCTTGCGGCGCACCGGTATAAATCGGCTTAACGCCTAACAATTCAGCCGCATCCTGCATTCCGGCAAAACACCCTTTCCAGTACTCAATCCCGGAAGCGAAAGTGATCATATAATATTCTTCTTTGGGATTGCCCTCGAACGGGCCGGCTCCCATCACCACACATGAGACGACCACAACCAAAAGTAAAGTTACCACTAAAAAATACCGTTTCATTACATGCTTTCCCTCCTTTTTCCTGATCTACCTTCTTACAAGCAAACCAAACAGTAGTCTTCTTCCATCACCTCCTTTGGGTTTTAATCCCAACAACATGCTAGTTAGAAAATAGCTCTAGTTGATTCATCTGGTCTTAATTTAAAATCACTTCGTGATAATTATGAAACCAGTATGAACAACCAATTATAGCGCCTCTGGGGCTTGTCGAC
>DOID01000053.1:1263-12102 GCA_003511465.1 Bacillota bacterium
ACTCACCTGGCTTTGAATTTTCAGCAATTCACGTGTGCGGGCGGTAGCCAGCGTGAGCGACTACTTTATTTATGTAAGAAGCTGGAACGGTGGGTGAAAAAGTCAAGCAGTACGGCGCTAATTAGGATCATGCCGGTAATCAAATCCTGCCAATAAACCGAAACATTAAGAAGGATCAACGCATTGTTAACTAGAGCTAGGAGAATCACCCCTAGCGCCGAACCGATAATTGTTCCTTCTCCCCCGCTCAGACTAGCGCCACCAATCACACAAGCGGCAATCGCTCTCATTTCCGCCGACATTCCAGCGTTTGGGGCTGCCACTGTAAAACGGGATAACGTTAAAATTCCAGTAATTGCCGCCAAAGTACCAGTTAAAAAGAATACCCCGGTTTTTACTTTAGAAACGTTGATTCCGGAAAGACTGGCAGCTTTTTCATTACTGCCGACGTAAAAGACCTGACGCAGCGCAGTAGAACGACGGAGCGCAAAGTCCATGATTATAACAATTAAAACATAAATCAGGACCATGACCGGAAAACCCAGGATTCGGCCGCCACCGATAAACTTGAAACTCCTGGCGATCCCCGGTAAAGATAAAGGCGAACCCTGCGTTAAAACATAGGAAGCGCCACGGGCAATACTCATCATTCCCAAAGTTGTAATGAAGGGGTTTAAACCGACATGGCCAATGAAATAACCGTTAATTAACCCGCAAAGCATCCCAAAGATTAGCGCAACAAACGCCGCCAGCCAGATATTAACCCCGGATAAGTATAGCGAACCGGCTACCACCCCACTTAAGGCCATCACCGAGCCGACGGATAAATCAAATCCACCTAGGACTAAAGCAACCGTCATCCCCACCGCGATAATGCCATCCGCCGCCAGGCCAATCGCAGTCGTACTGATATTTGCCCCGGTTAAAAAATGCGGTGTAAAAAAACTTAACACCACCGAACACAGGATGATAATAACAAACAGCGTGAATTCACGGAGGGCAAATGCTTTTCCCAAAAAAGCCAGCATCCCTTCTTTTTCCAACCCTCGCTTGATTGTCTGTTCCCCCAAATTCCGATCCATCCTCATAAACCCCCTCTTCATCAGGCAATTTTATTTTTTTTCGCCGCCGCTAGTCGCATAATATTTTCTTCTGTAATCTCCTCGCCGACTAACTCGCCAGTTTTTAACCCTTCGTTCATCACAATTACCCGGTCGCACATGCCGATGATCTCAGGTAATTCCGATGAAATTAATACAATCCCAATTCCCCGGTTACATAGCTCTCGCATCAGATAGTGGATCTCGGTCTTCGCTCCCACATCAATCCCGCGGGTTGGTTCATCCATAAACAAAACAACCGGATTAATCGCCAACCATTTAGCGACCATCACTTTCTGCTGATTACCTCCACTCAAATTGAGTACCTTCTGCTGAAGACCGGCAGTTTTGATCCGGAGGATCTCAATATATTTTCTCGTCAAGCTTTCTTCTTTTCCCCGGTCTACCAGTTTACGTCGGGTAATTGTTTTCAAGGAAGTAACGACAATATTAGTTTTAATCGCTAGTTTCAAGAAGAGACCTTCTGTTTTTCTGTTTTCGGTCAAGTAAGCTATTTTTGACTGGATTGCCTCGTAAGAATTATTAAAACGGATCTTCTTGCCATAAAGATAGACCTGGCCCTTTTCATAGCGATCAATACCGCAAAGTGCCCGCGCCACTTCTGAACGGCCGGCTCCAATCAGACCGGAAAGCCCGAGAATCTCCCCACCACGAACCGAAAAGGAAATGTGCTGAAATTTTTTGCCACAGCTTAGATCTTCAACTCGTAAGATTTCCTCCCCAGCGTTAGGATGTTTCGCCGGATAAAACGCCTCAATACTTCTCCCGACCATCTGGGAGATCACCTCGTCTTCGGAAGTATCCGCCACGGCTAGAGTTTTAACTAGCCCTCCGTCACGGAGAACACTAATCCGGTCACAGATTTGGAAAACCTCGCTTAAACGGTGGCTGATATAGAGGATGCTGATTCCTCTACTTTTCAGGTCGGTAATAATCTGGAAAAGGTTTTCCGTTTCGGCTTCCGTCAAGGAGGAGGTCGGTTCATCAAGGATCAATAGTCGGCAGTCCAGGGATAAAGCCTTGATAATCTCTACAATTTGTTGGTTGGCAATCGTCAGCTCCTGGACTTTGGTCTTGGGGTCCAAGTCGGTGGCAAATTTTTTAAGCAAGCCGCCGGTTTCAACCCGCGCTTTTTCAAAGTCGGCCAGCGCCGCTAATTTCCGGGGCAGACGACCGATAAAGACGTTTTCGGCGATGGAGAGATGGGGACATAAGGCCATCTCCTGATGGACGAAGCCGATCCCTAAGATTTGCGATTCCCGGGGATTAGCCGGAGCATACTTTCTTTGGTCAAGGGTCATCTCCCCGCTGTCCGGCCTTAAAACACCCGAAATAATATTAACCAGGGTAGATTTACCCGCGCCGTTTTCACCTACCAAAGCATGGACTTCTCCAACTTCCACCTGAAGACTAACTTGATCGAGGGCTTTAACGCCAGGAAATATTTTCGTTATGTTCCTAATCCTAAGTAATACCTTATCCTCCATAAACATCCCTCACTCATCAATCTTTTCATTTATCTCTCATTATTCTTCCGTTTTGGATTAAATCCTTCTTTTATTTATCTATTTTTTGTTTTATTTATTATTTTGTTCTATCTGCCGGAAATAAAAAAAACTACTCATGGACAAGTAGTTTTTAGTCAGTTTTTTCGCGGCTAAAGCCACCGTCTATTCTACGTTCGACGCCAACCGGATAATCTTTTCTTCCGTCGCTTCCTCCCCCTTTAGTTCTCCACTAATCCGGCCTTCATGAATAACGATAATCCGGTGGCACATCCCAATTAACTCGGAAAGATCCGATGAAATCATAATAATCCCTGCCCAACGGCGAATAATTGCATTCATAATATTGTAGATATCTACCTTGGAGGGGATATCAAGACCAGAGGTGGGTTCATCAAGGAGATAGACCAAACTGTCGCCCAAGAGCCAGCGGGCAAGAATTGTTTTTTGTTGGTTACCTCCACTCAAGGTGATTACTTTCTGCCCCAAGCTTTGCACCATAATATGGAGGTGCCGGATTAGTCGCCAGGCAATTTTTTTCTCGAGGGCGGAATTGAGCAAAAACCGTTTACTGATCAAATCCAAATTCGCGGAGGTGATATTCTCCACGATGGAGCGATTTGTAAAAAGTCCGCTCGCAAACCGGTCTTCCATGACATAGGCAAAACCCTGTTTAATTGCTTGCCGAATTGTTTTCTGTTTAATTTCTCTCCCGCGCAAGAGAATCCGGCCACTGGATGGTTTAATCAGACCAAAAAGGACTTTCATTAAAGTTGTCCGTCCCGATCCGGCCAGGCCCGCGATGCCCAAGATCTCACCCTCATGTAAAGTAAAATTGATCCGATGCAAGATTTTCGCGACTGATAGTTCTTCAACGCAAAGCAATTCGTTCTTGGTCGGTAACATCAGATTAGGATAGCGCTGTCGGTTCTCTAAACCAACCATTAGTCTGATCACTTTTTCTTCTTCAAGGGCTGTGGCTGGGATCGTCGCCATATCTTTACCGTCCCGAATCACGGTTACTTGATCGGCAATCTTTTTCAGTTCCCGGAGACGTTGGGAGATGAAGAGGATAGTCACACCCGTTTTGCGGATTTTTTGGAGCGTCTGTAAAAAATGTTCAATCTCTTGTTCATTAAGGGCAGCGCTGGGCTCATCAAGGATGAGAATGCGTGGGTTTTCGGCCATGGCGCGAGTAATCGCGACCATCTGTTGTTGGGCTAAGCCCAGATCTTCAATACGGCTCAGGGGATCAATGGTAAAGTGTAGTTGCGACAAGACCTTTCTTGCTTCAACCACGGCCGCTTCCTGATTCACCATCCCAAAGCGAACCAGTCCTTTTCCATGATAGACATTGACAAAGATATTCTCAGCCACCGTTAACTTGGGAAACAGGTTTAATTCCTGATGAACTTTGGAAATTCTGTAACTACGTGCCTTAGCGACTGAGTTAAGATCAACCAAAGCCCCGCTTAACCGAATTTCCCCGCCATCTTTAAGCTCAGCTCCATACAGAATATTAACCAGGGTTGTCTTGCCCGCCCCGTTTTTGCCGACTACCCCATGGATTTCCCCTAATCTGACTTTTAGATTGATGTTGTCCAAAACCCTCTGGCAACCATAGGATTTTTTAATCCGGCGCATCTCGAGTACATATGGACACTCACCCATCAGACATCCCCACTCTGATCACCATCAGTCCTCCTTACTTCCTGACCTTCCTCTACAGCGTAGGGGGTAAACAATTTAATATTCTGTTGGAAATAATACTCCTTGTAGCGATCATCAACTTCTTTATTGGTGACTATTTTATGGGCAGCGGTCAGCTTAGCGATCTGCGAAAAACCAACTTTATTAAATTTACGATAATCCGCCACGATAATCGTTTCTTCACAACGGTTAAATAACTGCCGGTAAAAAAGAGCTTCTTCCACGGTATTAGCAGAATAACCACTATTAAAGCTAATCCCGGACGGGGAGATAATCGCTCGACGAAAGTGCACTTCCTGCAACGCCCGTAAAGCTAGATCACCGACCAAGGATTCGGTCCCCGGTAGGTTGTTGCCCCCGGTCACCGTACAGAATACCCCCGGTGCCTCCTTCAGCTCTAGGGCTACCTTGAGATCGTTCGTCATCACCGTTAGACGCTGCTTATTATGGAGATTCAGGGCTACCTGTTGGCAAGTTAAGCCACTACCGATAAAGATTGCTTCATTATTCTTGACCAGTAGCGACGCCGCCTCACCCAGCTCAATAATCTCCCGACTAACTCTTTCCGAAGAAAAAGCCGACTCCGATGGCAGATCTTTTAGAATAGCTCCACCATGGGTTTTGATGATGAACCCTTCCTGCTCCAGCTTGTCCAGGTCTCTTCGAATTGTAACTTCTGTTACTCCTAGCGTAGCAGCTAAACTTGCCACATCAAATTGTTTGTGTTTCAGTAAAAGTTCTTTAATCCGTTCTTGCCTAGCTGCAGCAAACATCTTTTCCCTCCGAATTCTTTTTAACGATTATTTATCTTTTATTAGTTTTATTTAAGATCATTCCTCACAAAATGTCAAGGAGCGGTCATTCGTAACTCAAGGCAATCACCGGATCTAGTTTAGAAGCTTTCCTAGCCGGATAAATCCCGAAGAATAAACCGACTAACAAGGCGAAGGAGAAGGCCAGCAGTACGGAGGTATGGGTGACGACCAAAGGCCAGCCCCCAATCTTGGCTACCCCCGCAGCGCCCAGCCAACCAAAACCGATCCCAATCAACCCGCCGAACCCGCTCATCGCTAGAGACTCAATGATGAATTGGGTGAGAATATGCCGCCGCTTAGCGCCAAGGGCTTTCCTGATCCCAATTTCTCGCGTTCGCTCCGTTACCGAGACCAGCATAATATTCATAATCCCGATGCCCCCAACCAAAAGCGAGATCCCGGCAATCCCACCCAGCATCAAACTTAAAGTCCCGGTCACCTGGCTAATCGTCTCCAGGAGTTGCTCCTGGCTCGTCACCCTAAACTGGGATGGATCGCCGAGGTAACGGGTGAGAAAATATTGAACTTCACCTACAGCCGCTTTGGCGTCGGCGGCAGAAGCCGCCTGAGCCGTATAACCACTCACATATTTGCGATTGTTAATCTTTTTCATCAGCACCGACGCGGGAATGAACGCCTGGTTCTCAATGTTTCCCCAAGCGCCGCTCCCTTTCTCCTCCATCACCCCGACGACCACAAAGAGCAGGTGTCGGTTGCGGACGAACAACTTCACCTTCTGGCCTACAGGATCGGTCTCCGGAAAGAGTTCGGTTGCTAAACCTGAGCCCAAGACGAGCACATTGGTGGCGCCCGCTTCATGCTCTTCGGTAATAAACTGGCCCCGCGCCGGATAGAAATCATAAATCTGCTGGTAAACAGGGGTAACTCCCACCACCGTGGTCTGGTAATTATTAGTCCCGGCGATCAGCAAACCGGAGGTTTGCAGATTCGGCATAATACGAGCCAGCGATGGGCAGTTCTGCTGCAGCTGGTCGGCTAATTCCATTGTAAAAAGATCCGTCGAGGTCATGCTGATCCGACCGCTACTCCCCCGCCGGATCCCCGGGCTGATCGTAATCAGATTAGAACCAAGCTGGGATATTTGGCTGGTAACCTGCATTTGCGCACCGGAGCCCACTGAGACAATGGCAATCACCGCCCCGACACCGATGATAATCCCCAGCATCGACAGGAAGGAACGCATTTTATTCACCGTTAAGCTGTTGACCGCCATCCGGAGAATCTCCCAAATCATGCGATCACCTCGTCTTTCTGGATCAAACCATCCCGGATTTGGATTACCCGCCTAGCTTGCTCGGCGATTTCCTGGTCATGAGTGACCATTATGATGGTATGCCCTTCTTTGTTGAGTTGTCGGAAAATATCCATAATCTCTTTCCCGGTCTTTGTATCCAGGTTACCGGTGGGTTCATCAGCCAAAACCAACGCCGGATTGTTGATTAACGCGCGGGCAATCGCCACCCGCTGTTTTTGACCGCCGGAAATCTCCGTCGGCCGATGATGCAACCGATCGCCCAGCCCAACCTGTTGGAGAGCCTTTTCCGCCAGTTCAAGCTGGCGCCGCCGTCCGCGGATCCCTCCGTAGATCAGGGGGACAGAGACATTCTGTAAGATCGTCGCCTTCGGCAAAAGATTGAACTGTTGAAATACAAAGCCGATCTTTTTGTTTCTAATCTCAGCCAGCTCATTTTCGGAAACAGCGCTAATGTCTTGCCCTTCCATGAGAAAACTACCGGCAGTCGGCTGATCCAAGCAACCCAAAATATGCATCAGCGTAGATTTTCCGGAACCGGACGGGCCGATAATGGCGACGAATTCACCCTCCTTGATTTGGAAAGAGGCGTCTTTCAAGGCTTCCACTTTAACCGAACCCATCTGGTAAGTTCTTTGTAAATTAATTACTTGAATTAACATGCTTATCGACCTCTAATCATAATTCCCGCTCCCGACTGCGGTCCCGGTCTCCCTTGGGTTGGTGTTGAACTAGAAGCCGCAGTGTTCCCAGAAAACTGGTAGGTATTGATCAAAATCTCCTCCCCAGGAACGATCCCCTCTAAGATTACCACCTCAAAACCGCTACTCATTCCAGTTTTTACCGGAGTCGGTACCGGTTTATTCTCCACAACTTTAATTACCTGTTCAACACCTTTGTCATTAACAATGGCAGTAATTGGGACGACCAACTGGTCTTTTAGTTCATCGACGATAATTTCCACTTCAGCCGAGAATTCCGGTTTCAACAAAGGTGATTCCTCCGTGAGCACGATACTGACCGGTAAAGTGACCACCCCATTATCATTAACTGCCTGTAAGGCGATGGTCTTAACCCGACCTTCAAATTTCCGTTCCGGAATCGCCTCGACAGTGATCATTACTCGCTGCCCCACCGCCACCTGCGGACTTTCATTCTCACTAATTCTCACTTCAATCTCGTAGGGTCCGTCGGCAATGATCGTCCCGACCGCATTCTGTTCGTTAATCCCGACATAATCACCGACATCCACCAAATCTCTAGTGATAATACCGTCAAAGGGAGCGCGTAAAGTCGTCGCTTCCAGATTCTCCTGGGCCATCTTTAAGGCCAATTCCGCCTCAATAATCTCCCGTTCCAAACCGTTAATCAACGCCAAATCATAGGCCTTTTGCGCCTGCAGATTATCCAATTTTTGTTTCGTCGGATCCAGCTCTACCAAGACCTCGTCTTTCTTCACTCGGCGGCCTTCCGAAAGGCGATCGGTGATCACCTTCCCGCTAACGCTAAAAAACAACTCCTTACTCTGTTGGGGTGATAAATAACCACTGGCTGCAATCGTTTTTTGGAGATCTTTCTTTTCTACTGTCATCACCATCTGGGGCCGAATATCTGACCTGAGCGCTCCATTTCCAGCCGGCTTCATTCTAGAACCTCTCACCCAGAAGAACAAGACTCCGCCAATCACTAAGATCAAAAGCACCGGTAGGAACCGCCGTCGCTTTTTTTTCATTGCCATAGCCCCCTCAAAACGCTTTATTTAAATTAATAATTAAATTCTGTTCGGTTTTCACGCTTAGATCAACCCGATCAATTGTAACACCCGTAATTTACTTAAGAACACCTGATCCTCTGCGGTTTTATAGCCAAGTTCCGCGGTTTTCCGTTCGAGATCTTTTAAAGTCCAGTCTTTTTCTGTCAGGTAGCCAGCTTCCAGTTGTTGACGGTAAATAACTGTTTCATTACTAACCTTCTCCCAGGTAAGTTTTTTCTCCTCTAACTGTAACTCTGCCAGTTCCACTCCGCCAAGTAACGTTTTCAACTGGGAATCTAAATTGGCGCGTATACTCTCTTCCTCCCGGTCCAGCGCCCGTTGGCGGGCTTCGTATTCCTCCCTCTCTAACCGTCTCGCCCCTCCATCCCAGAACTGATAAGTCAGGTTCAAATTCATTGTCCAGCTTTTACTCGGTGCATCGTAAGTACCACCGGTGGTAACCTCCGGTTGATAATCCTTCTGCTTCCACGTCCATTCCTGCTCGAGCTGGGCTCGGTCGATGCGCTTGGCGGTTATTTGATAATGGGTTGCCTCCACCTGGGAAAAGAGTTCCTGACGATCACCGGTCAGTTTCAGCGCGTCAACTTCCGCTTGCAATTCCCCAAAGTAACTGCTCTTTTCCTCAAGCACAATTTGATAATCGGCGGGTAATCCTAAAGCCAAGAGCCATTGGCGCTTTGCTTCCTCAAAGCGGTTCAATCCTTGTTTCAGTTTGTATTCCGCTTGTTTCAAAGCAGCTTGAGCCGCTAGGATCTGCTGCTTTCCGGCTTCACCGATCTTCTGCCGCGCCTGGACTAAAGCTAATTCATCAACAGCAACGTTATATTCTGTTTCCGCCGCTACCAGCTGCTCCTGAAGGCGTAACAGGTCAAGGTAACCCTCTAACCAGTCGATTTTGGCGGTGGTAACCTGCCATTCATAGTTATCCTCCGCTTTTTTTAGCGTATTTAAAAGCTTATAATACTCCTGTTCGGCAGCAGACGGAACCCAGGGATAGATTTGTTGCTGGAGCCGGAAGGTAAACCCGACTTCCGCTTCTTCATCCGTGGACAACTGTTTTTTTAGGGTAATCTTCGGTTCAAGGGAGAGACCGGTGCGGAAGAGTTTGTTCCCCTGGATCCCCACCTCCGCCTGCTCCCCACTGCTGCGATTAGCAGAAGGAGCTTCAGCGCCCTCCGTTCTGCTCGCGGTTATTCCTCCCGTGAAACCGGCTTGCCAATTCAGACCGGTTTCGATCTTTGCCAACTGTCGGTGGATCTGCTCCACCTCTTCCTCCAGCTTTAAAATGGTGGGACTATGGACTAAACCCCAGGCCACCGCTGCTTCCAAACTACCCTTCTCCGCGGCCCGTAGATGGTTTCCCGGCTGGACCAGGATAATAACCAATATTAAGCAGAGCAAGCAAAAACCATGTACCGTCTTTTGTTTTTTCACCATCGGTTACACCTCCAGATCCATGCCGAGCAGTTGTTGGAATTCTCCCTTTCTCAACTGGAAATTCCCAACTGCCGCTTGCATTTGGTACTCTGCTTGCAGCAACTCAGCCTCAGCCGCTAAATAGTCCACCGGTTTCAACAAGCCGACTTTCTGTTGCTGCTTAATCTTTTGGAAATTCTCCCGTACCGTAACCAAATGAACTTCATTAAGGGCGATCTCTTCTGTGAGCTGCTTTAAAGCCGCATACTGCTTGCGCACGGAGTTTTCCAATTCCCACGCGGCCTCCTGCCGCCGGATGGTAGTAAGTGTAAGCTTGTTTTCCAATTCTTGCACCTCAACGGGTAACACGGAATCAATGATCGCCTTTTCCAGCGTAATGCGGGCGATTTCTTCTTCTAGCGTAATCGACTGCAGAGCACGGCTGTGGTTACGGGCCAAGGCCTGACATTCCTCCTCATTTAACTCCCAGGTCAAGGAAATACTGACTGGTTTTAAAGCTAAATCCGCCAATCCCACCATCGGCTGGCCAATAGCTACCATAAGCTCTCGCCCTAATTGTTCGTAGTTATCATCCAGGGTTTTCAGTTCTAAACGGGTGCTATGATACTCATTCTCTTGCCGCATTAAGGTCAAACGGGTCTCATATCCCTGATCGACTTGTTTTTGCATCTGTTCCAAAGTCATTGCTGCCCATTCCACTTTTTTGCGTTTCCATGCTCTTTCCTGTCGGGTTTTGAGCACCTCCAGGTACTGCCGGGCAATGGTTAGTAACGCCTGATCCTTCGTCTGAAGGAAATTCGCCTCCGCCTGCAGCAGGTTTAATTCCAACTGGAGCTCATTTACACGAGAAGCGGTCAACAGATTGGCTGCTTTACTCTTTTCATAAGTAATACTGGCATTTTCCCAGTTAAACTTCGCCTTTTTAATCGCGAAATTCGATTCCAAACCCAAGGCCAACGCCTCACCAAGACTTAGTTCCCGAACCTCAGCAGCCGGTGCCATCGGAACAAATACCAGCGCCGCCAGGGCCAAAAAACAAATTCCGCACCACAACTTTTTCCGCAAAACTTCGCCCTCCCCAAGATCGGATTTACACAAATAAACGCCATTTCGTCTATATTGTTCCTTTCCAGACAAACTTTCACTAAAAAATAAAAGGGGGGAAATATAAAAAAACCTCCGTTCATAAACGAAGGATTATCAA
>DOID01000053.1:12190-13886 GCA_003511465.1 Bacillota bacterium
CGGTAATCTGATTGATGTCCTGGTGCTTTTCCTTAGTGGTATATGGAATGCAATTGGTAGGCAAAATGAATGGTTACACGCGTGGCACTGTCAAACCAGAACGTGGAGCAGCTACTGAGAAAATGGTTCGATCAAACGATGACAATTTTTCCGGAAAACAAACATACCCCAGCTCAACTGGGGTTACGTAAATCGTTCAATGTTTTTGCTTCGCAAGAAATAGTTGGTGCCGAAGGTGGGATTTGAACCCACACGAGAGTGCTCCCACTGCGCCCTGAACACAGCGCGTCTGCCAGTTCCGCCACTTCGGCATCGCAAAAGATATTATAACCGATAAAAACCTCTTTGTAAAGGGGGAAAAAAACTTACTTTAAGCGTGCATTTTACCAATAATTTACCGACTAATATGTAGTTATTGTATAATTTTGGCGGCTTTATCGTAAAATATAGGCAGTTTCAGGGGAAATAGTTAGGATTTTGCCCTTTCCGGCGTCTCGGGAAGTAAACGGCAGCTATTTCAATCCAATTGCCTAATTCCGTCCTATTCCGGGAAATATGACCAGTAATGCTTCTTGCATTTTCCCGGTTTGGTTAATAAAATTAATTTTAGAATTAGCACTCACCCTTAATGAGTGCTAATAAGAAACTTTGAGGAGGGAGAAAATGAATATTAAACCATTAGGCGAAAGAATCGTCATCAAAGTTCTAGAGAGTGAGGAGAAGACCAAAAGCGGTATTGTCCTCCCTGACACCGCCAAGGAAAAACCCCAAATGGGCGAAATCTTAGCGGTTGGCTCCGGAAAAACGCTGGAGAACGGTCAGAAAGTACCGATGGAAGTTAAAGTTGGTGACAGAGTACTGTTCGCCAAGTATGCCGGGACCGAAGTCAAGTTGGACGGCGAAGAATACATGGTATTGAAAGAAAGCGACGTCCTAGCGATTATCGGGTAAATTTGACACAGTTTTAAGCTAAATTTTTTAATTTTAACGAAGAGGGTGAAAAAATGGCGGGTAAACAAATGGTTTATACCGAAGATGCGCGGCATGCCCTAGAACGCGGCGTGAATAAATTAGCAGAAGCCGTCAAGATTACACTAGGGCCAAAAGGCCGTAATGTTGTTTTAGAGAGAAAATACGGATCGCCAACAATTACCAATGACGGCGTGACCATTGCCAAAGAAATTGAATTGGAAGACCCCTTTGAAAACATGGGCGCTCAACTTGCCAAAGAAGTGGCAACCAAGACCAATGACATTGCTGGTGACGGCACCACCACCGCCACTCTGCTAGCTCAAGCAATGGTACGGGATGGTTTGAAAAACGTGGCCGCCGGAGCCAACCCCATGATCCTGAAACGCGGGATGGAAAAAGCTGTTCAGGTTGTGGTTGATGAGATTGAGAAGACCAGTAAACCGGTGGACAAAAAAGAAGACATCTCTCAAGTGGCCTCTATTTCTGCTTCCGACGATGAAATCGGTCGCCTGATTGCCGAATCCATGGATAAAGTTGGGAAAGACGGCGTTATTACCGTTGAAGAATCCAAAACATTAGAGACCAAGCTTGAAGTGGTTGAAGGGATGCTTTTTGACCGGGGTTATATCTCCTCCTACATGGTTACCGACTCCGAGCGCATGGAAGCAGTATTAGATGAGCCCTATATCCTCCTGACCGATAAGAAGATCACGCTCATTAAAGA
>DOID01000053.1:14174-16177 GCA_003511465.1 Bacillota bacterium
GCCATCGTCACCGGCGGGCAAGTCATCTCTGAAGATGTCGGAATGACCTTGGAAAATGCCACTCTGGAGATGTTGGGTGAAGCGCGTCAGGTGCAAGTAACGAAAGAAGAAACCACCATTGTTGATGGTAAAGGTTCTTCCCAAGATATCAAAAACCGCATCAGCCAAATTAAACTGGAAATCGAAGACACCTCCTCCGATTATGACCGGGAAAAACTCCAGGAAAGACTGGCGAAACTCTCCGGTGGGGTCGCCGTAATCCAGGTCGGCGCCGCAACCGAAACCGAAATGAAAGAGAAAAAGCACCGGATCGAAGATGCTTTATCCGCCACCCGAGCAGCTGTTGAGGAAGGAATTGTCGCCGGCGGCGGCGTTACTCTCCTCCAAATTTCACCGCTCCTTGATGAGCTTCAGAAAAAAGAGAGCGGAGATATTGCCACCGGTATTTCCCTCGTCCGCCGGGCCCTCGCTGAGCCGGTGAAACAGATTGCCAACAACGCCGGCGCTGAAGGTTCCGTGATTGCCGAGAAAGTATTGAATCTTCCGAAAGGCCAAGGTTATAACGCGATGACCGGTGAGTTTACCGATATGATGACCACTGGTATCGTTGATCCGGCTAAAGTGACCCGCAGTGCATTACAAAATGCGGCCAGCATCGCAGCGATGTTACTAACCACCGAATGCCTGATCGCCGACCTTCCTGAGAAAGATAAACCAGGAATGCCAGCTAACCCAGGTATGGGTGGTATGGGCGGCATGGGTGGTATGGATTACTAAAAACACACCTCAAACAAAAGATACGTGAAAGCAAGGGAGAGACCTGTCCCGTAAGGGATAGTGCCTCTCCCTTCTTTTGTGCTATAATCGATCTAAGCAAGCTGATTGAGTAAAAGTAAAATGCTCTTAAGGAGTGGTCCCAATGCCAAAGCCAGAACTCTACGTAAGCCGGGCCCTTGCGCTCGGTGCCGATCATGCTGTCCATTTTACCTTGGATGAGATCGTTTTTGATTCCCGTACCATCCTCAAATGCATGTATGGTTGCGCCGACTGGGGAAAAGGCCATACTTGTCCTTCGCGACCGGGTTCGCTAAAACCCTGGGAATACCGGAAAGTATTCCAAGAATATGCCTGGGGTGTCATTATCCACTCCACCAAGAAAAAAACGGCCCAAGAAGTATCCTTTGCCATCGAGCGGGAAGCGTTCCTTGATGGCTACTATTTTGCCTTTTCCCTTAGCGACTGTGCCCTTTGCACCGAGTGCTTAGGGTTTAAGGGACAACCTTGCGTCCAACCAAAAAAGGCCCGCCCGGCCTTCCACAGTGTAGGCATCGATGTCTTCCGCACCGTCCGGCAGTTTGGTTTACCAATCGAGACTTTAAAAGACGAAAAGCAAGAAGAAAACTGGTATTCAGCAGTCTTTATCGCCTGAACTTGATTATTTCCTCCGGTTCTTCCGCGGCCGGGTCCAGATCTGGCCGCGGAAGAACCGGTTCATCAAAGAGAAAATGTCCGCCCAGGGTGGAACAGTCCATCCCGTCTACTAAGATCGTAACCTCCTTTAAATCCAGGTTCAACGCTAAGGTATTAACAAGGCTATAGATGGCCATGAGCTCAGAAGCGCCACCCCCGTTAATGAAGGTGCCAAGCTCAGCCTGGACATCAATCACCGCCCGTTCGCCTTCCAAGCGAAGACTACGGACCCAGTCGCCACCGGGTAAACACGGCAGGAGCGCGCTCCCCTCGCCCGGCCCTCGCGCCAATTCCTCCAAGATCACGCGGCCTTTTTTAAGTCTACTCTCCCCTGCTAATTCTGGAATTTCTCGCATTTCGGGCGAAAAATTTAGATCTTCATTGTTGGGTGCCGCAAAAAACAAGCAGACCATACCTGGGTCCATCGTGGGAAAGGTCATTTCAGGGTAGACTTTTCCGGTTAAAGAATGGGTGCTCGTCGGCGCCGCTCCCGACGCTTGTGCGGTCAAAAATTCCGCCGTGCCATAGAAGAT
>DOID01000053.1:16347-26011 GCA_003511465.1 Bacillota bacterium
ACCGTTACCGAAGGCATGGTTGATGCCTTTAGAATTAGGTAATCGGCACTTTTGGCTTTTCGCCGGTTAGGCCCTAATCTGGTCACGAGAGCGTTCTGGATCGCCTGGGCTAAACGCTTACTTTCCGGCTCCTTACGATCATAAAAACACTGCGCCCCTGACCAAATCGACTGTGGAAAACTGTTCACATGGATACTTAAGAGCAGATCGGCCTTACTCCCATTGGCCATCCCGACCCGATGCAGTAAATCCCGGCGTTTCTTCGTTAACTCCCCCGTCTCATGGCTCTGGCTATAATCAATATCCTGTTCGCGCGTCATCACCACATAAACCCCGACCCGGGAAAAATAGCGTTTCAATCTTTTCGCCACGTCCAAGGTGATCGCTTTCTCCTCCAAACCACTGCGGCCAACGGCGCCCGGATCAAAACCGCCATGCCCGGCATCGATAACGATTGTTTTTCCGGAAATCGCCGCCGGTAAAAGCTGGGGCCCAGTAGTGGGTCGCCCTTCCTTGGTCCACCCGTAGAAAAAACCAAAAGCTAAAAGAAAGATGATGGCAAGAAAGTACTCATGTCGCCATACAATATTTAACCAGAAGAACTTTTTTTTGGTAACCATTCTCCCACCCCGACTTTCATCCTTATAAAATATGAGCGAGCCTGGTTACTTAGAAGCAGAAAAGCGATTTCGTGCTCAGTTCCAACAATCCCCTCTTTAATCAGCTTTCATAATCTGTTTATAATAATTGTAAAACAGAACGGAGATTGACAGAACAGAAAATTAATGGAGGGTTCTTAATGGATCGGATTTCCATTAAACCTGTAGTGACCCGTAGCGATATGCGGGATTTTCTCTGGTTACCGTGGAACATATACAAAAAGGACGCCAACTGGGTTCCCCCTTTACTGAAAGAGGTTAAAAAGAAACTGGATCCCCGGTTCAATCCTTTACTGGCCAGAGGTCCGTACCGTCTCTTTCTCGCTTCCGATTCGGTGGGACGACCTCTAAGCCGGGTGCTGGTGGGGGTTGACCCTGCCGATAGCGAAGGCCAGCGGGAGCAGGAAGGTTACCTCGCCCTGTTTGAAGCGGTGAACGAACAAGCGGGGATCTTAATCTTGGACCATGCCTGCCGCTGGCTCTCTTCCCTAAACCAAGGCATAAGACAACTTAAAGGGCCGATCTCGCCTAACAAGGGTGATAACCTCCGCGGTTTATTAATTTGGGGCTTTGATTCACCGCCGGTTTTGATGAACGCCTATAATCCACCGGAATATGCCGCTTATTTTGAAAAAGCTGGTTTTATGAAGGACAACGACCTTTACGCCTACTACTATGACCTGAAGGCGATGGGCGAACGCAAAACTGCCCGCGTCGTCAGCTATGCCCAGAATAAATACGGTTTTCGCGTGAATTCCCTTAACCTCAATAACCTAGAGGGGGAATTGGAGGATATTAAGTATATCCTTGATCACGCCTTACCGGAAGACTGGGGAGACCTCCCACCGCCCAATCTTGATGATTTGAAAGCCCTCGCCTTTCAGCTCAAAGACCTGATCATCCCCGAATTGATCCCAATCGCCCGCAGCCTGGAGGGAGAACCAATCGGTTTTGCTGTCTCCATTCCCGACTACAACCGGGTGCTGCCAAAGATTAACGGACGGCTGTTCCCGATTGGCTGGGCGAAATTTTTACTCAACCGCCACCGGGTCTCCGGCGCCCGCGTCTTTCTCCTCTTCGTCATCCCGGAGTACCGTAAAAAAGGTGTCTCCGGTACGATCTTTTATCAATTATTGCTCAAAGCAAAAGAGCTGGGCTTTACCTACGGAGAAGGTTCCACCATCGGGGAGTTCAACACCCCAATGCGCCGCGACGCCGAGGGGGTCGGCGGGCTCCATTACAAAACCTACCGCCTTTATAAGAAAAGTATTTAATGAGGGATCGGGAGATAATAACTTTAACCGTAATCAACAGGAGGTTCACCATGCGTACGCTCTGGAAAGGGGCGATCAGTTTCGGGCTGGTCAACATCCCGGTCAAGATGTACACCGCCACTGAACGCAAAGATCTGCATTTTAATCAACTGCACGCGGCCTGTAAAACCCCGATCGCCTACCGCAAATTCTGTCCCGCTTGTCAAGTGGAAGTTGGCCCCGATGACCTGGTTCGTGGCTACGAATACGAAAAAGGACGCTACGTAATTCTACGAGATGAGGATTTTGAAAACCTACCGGGAGAAAACACCAAAACCATCGATATTCTCGACTTTGTCGACTTAGCGGAGATCGATCCGGTCTATTTCGACCGCAGCTACTACCTGGGGCCCAATCCCGGCGGGGAAAAAGCCTATGACCTTTTGAAACAAGCCATGGCTGAAACGGGGAAAATAGCCATCGCCCGTGTGATGATCCGCTCCAAGTCTGTCCTGGCTTGTCTCCGCGGGTGGGAAAAGCTCCTTGTCATGGAGACGATGTTTTTCCCCGATGAAATTCGCCGCCCCGAGTTATTAAGCGACCAGTTTAAAGCAGTCGAGCTCCACCCAAATGAGGTTAATATGGCCAACAGCTTAATCGGTAACCTCTCCGCCCCCTTCAATCCGGAGAAGTACACCAATGAATACCGTTCTAAGCTAATGGAGATGATTCAGGGCAAAATCGCCGGCGAGGAAGTAGCAATCCCAACCGCCCCGGAAACAGCCAAAGTCGTCGATCTGATGGAAGCCTTAAAGGCCAGTTTACAAGCGACCACCGAACAAAAGGAAACCCCGAAAAAAAGAAGGAAGAAAAAGACAGGATAACCATGGTCTTACCCTTAACAATCGCGCCGATGCTCGCCGTTAGCGCCCCACCCTTTAATTCTCCCGCTTATCTTTTCGAGCTCAAATGGGACGGCCTGCGCGGTCTGGCCTTTTTAACAGCCGCCACGAAACTGCAGAGCCGGACGGGGCGGGATATTTCCTTCCAATATCCGGAACTAGGCACCTTGCAACATCAAGTTAAGGTGCCTGAAGTTGTTCTGGATGGAGAAATAATCGTTCTAGCGGACGGGAAACCAAGTTTCGAGCGTTTACAAAGCCGGATGCACACTACTACGGCACCCAATATCCAAGCAGCAATGCGCCAGGACCCCGTCGTCTACGTTGTTTTTGATCTCCTCTACCTCAAAGGCCAATCCCTGATGGACCGTCCCCTCGAAGCCCGGCAGGAACTTCTCCAGTCGGTGGTCGTACCCAGCCCGAATTTGATCATCAGCTCACCCATTCCCGAAGCTGGACAGGAGCTTTTCCGGCATACTCAGGCTCTTGGTCTGGAAGGCGTCATCGGAAAAGCGAAGGACAGCCCCTATCTTCCGGGTAAACGCAGTCCCTACTGGAAGAAAGCGCGGGTTACGAAAAGCGCCGACTTTGTCATTTGTGGTTACACCAAAAGCCCCCAGGGACGCAAGGATTTATCCGCCTTAGTCATCGGGGTTTATGCCGGTGCTGATCTGGAGTCCTACGGATTGGTAGGAACCGGATTCTCCCAACCAGAGATCGACCATTTACTCCACCGTTTTGCCGCTTTAAACCAAAAAGAGGCACCGGTAAAGAATCCACCGCGCCTAAAATCCGTCCAGTGGCTCAAGCCCCATCTGGTGTGCGCGGTGGAATACTTGGCGGTAACACCGGACCGCCACCTCCGCCACCCGCTCTACAAAGGACTCCGGGAGCGTACCCCGGAAACGTGTCGCGTAGAAGATCTTATCTAAAGCACCACCTACAATTTTAACGATAAAAAGCGTTGACAAAGGCAAACGGGCATGTTATCCTAATTTTAGTATTCCTACTAAATAACTAGGGATTAAAATTCGCCGCAATCTCGCGCTTTTCCATTGATCGCGCCCAGATAATTTTTCATGGAAGAACAATGCCAAAAGCTTGAAAGGAGCTGCCAAAAGATGATCTACCTTGATCACGCCGCTACGACCCCGGTTAAACCACCGGTTCTCGAAGCAATGTTACCATATTTTACAGAATACTACGGTAACCCTTCCAGCGTCTATAAACTGGCGCAACGGAATAAAAAAACACTGGACGACGCCCGCGCAGTGGTTGCCCGGCACTTAGGTGCCGAGCCCAAGGAGATCTTTTTCACTTCGGGCGGTACGGAAGCTGATAACTGGGCGATCAAAGGGATCGCCGCCGCTTTAAAGGAAAAAGGCAATCACATCATCACCACCAACATTGAACACCATGCGGTGCTCCATCCTTGTCAGCACCTGGAAAAACTAGGGTTTGACGTTACCTACCTGGAAGTAGATGGCGATGGTCTGGTGACGCCGGAACAAGTGGAGCAGGCGATCAGGGCTGAAACTATTTTGATCTCGATCATGTATGCCAACAATGAAATTGGGACGATCATGCCCATCGCGGAAATCGGCACGGTCGCCCGGGCACACGGAGTTGTCTTCCATACCGACGCCGTCCAGGCCGTTGGCCATCTGCCGATCGATGTGAAGGCAGAAAATATTGATCTACTCTCCTTATCCGGGCATAAATTTTACGGGCCGAAAGGAATCGGTGCCCTCTACGTCCGGAGGGGCGTAAAGCTTCCTTCCTTCCTTCACGGCGGCGGTCAGGAGCGCGGCAAAAGACCCGGCACCGAGAATGTCCCGGGCATCGTCGGACTCGCGACAGCCATTGACCTGGCCTACCAGGATTTGGCGGTAAAAACCGCCCGCATAAAAACCCTCCGAGACTACCTGATTGACCGAATTTTCGAGCGGATCCCCTATTGTCGGCTAAATGGCCACCGCCACCAACGGCTGGCGAATAATGTGAACTTCTCCTTTGACTTTGTCGAGGGGGAATCCCTTTTGCTTCTCTTGGATATAGAGGGGATCGCTGCTTCCAGCGGTTCGGCCTGCACGTCGGGTTCACTAGATCCCTCCCATGTCCTGCTAGCGCTAGGCCTTCCCCACGAGCAAGCCCATGGTTCGATCCGTTTTACCCTGGGTGAGGATAACACCCAAGCGGAGCTTGATTTGGTCTTGGACAAACTGCCCGTTTTTGTTGAACGGATGCGATCCATGTCCCCGCTTTATGAAGATTTTGTACAGAAGAATTCTTAAAAAATACTGATAGGAGGTGAAGAGATGTACAGTGAGAAAGTAATGGAGTGTTTCATGAACCCGCAGAACGTTGGGGAAATTGAGAACGCCGATGGGGTCGGTACGGTTGGTAACCCGCGGTGCGGCGATATTATGAAAATTTATCTTAAAATAGAGGATAATACGATTAAGGATGTGAAATTTAAAACCTTCGGTTGTGGGGCGGCGATCGCTACCAGCACCATGATGACCCAGATGGTGAAGGGGAAATCCATTGAAGAAGCCCTGAAGATCAACAATGAAGCGGTGGCTGAGGCCTTAGACGGGCTACCTCCTGTCAAAATGCATTGTTCCTGTTTAGCGGAAGAAGCGCTGCAGGCGGCACTCTGGAACTACGCCCAAAAGAATCAGTTATCAATCGAGGGCCTAAACCCGCCGCCCAATTATGTCGCCGAAGAAAAGGGCAGCACCGAAGAGAATTAATTACGGGGTGGAAAAGTGGCAAAAAAAAACGTTGTCGTCGGAATGTCGGGGGGCGTGGATAGTTCTGTCGCCGCCTATTTACTACAAAAAGCCGGTTATGAGGTGATTGGTGTTACCATGCAAATCTGGCCGGAAGACGCACCCCAGGAAGAGAGTGGCGGGTGTTGTGGGCTGACCGCAGTCGACGATGCCCGCCATGTTTGTGAACAACTCAAGATCCCCCACTACACCTTAAATTTTCGGAATGATTTTAACACGTATGTGATTGATTACTTTGTCGCCGAATACCGGCAGGGCCGTACCCCTAACCCCTGCATCGCTTGTAACCGCTATGTGAAGTGGGAATCCCTCTTGACCAAAGCTTTACAGATCGGGGCCGATTACATCGCCACCGGACACTACGCCCGGGTTCTTTTTTCCGAATCAACCGGGCGTTACCTGTTAATGCAAGCCGCCACCATCAAGAAAGATCAAACTTACGCCCTCTACAATTTAACCCAAGAGCAATTAGCCCACACGCTAATGCCCCTGGGTGATTACACCAAAGAAGAAGTGCGCCGCATCGCAGAAGAGATCGGACTTCCCGTCGCGGATAAACCGGACAGCCAGGAGATTTGTTTCATCCCCGACCATGATTATGGCCGCTTTATCGAAACCCACTCCGCTTCCCCCGGAGAACCCGGCAATTTCGTCGACCGCCAGGGCCGCGTGCTTGGCCCACACAAAGGAATCATCCACTACACCATCGGCCAACGGAAAGGGCTAGGCCTGGCCGCTGATAAACCCCTTTATGTGTTAGAGATTCGTCCTACCAGTAATGAAGTGGTGGTTGGCGCTGATGAAGAAGTATACCAGCGCACCGTCTACGCCGATCAGTTGAACTTCATCCCCTTTGAAAAGCTCCAAACCAAGCTGGAAGTAGGTGCCAAAATCCGCTACAATCACTCTCCGGCACCGGCTATAGTTGAGATGGTTGATGACACCATCCTCCGCTGTGTTTTCCATCAGCCGCAAAGGGCGATTACCCCCGGTCAAGCCTTAGTGCTCTACGACGGGGATCTGGTGGTGGGTGGTGGGAGTATTATCCGCGGTGAAGCTTAAACCAGCGGTAGCTAGGGTGGGGGACTACCTAGTTTTGCAAGCCGATTAAATCTTCGTAATACCCGGTTACTTTCTTTACATACTGCCTTGTTTCCCGCGGCCATTCGTTCGAGCGGGCAATCCGGGTCGGCCCCGCATTATAAGCGGCCAAGGCCGTCGGGATCGTTCCAAACCGCTCCAACTGCTGTCGGAGATACTCCGTTCCTCGGAAGACATTAGCTTTGATGTCCTTCCAGTCTAAATTGTCACAGTTCACCGGCATCAGTTGGGTCAATCCCCGGGCTCCCTTTCGGGAAACCGCCGTTTTTCGGAAACTGCTTTCCGCGGCAATCAGCGACAGAATCAAGTAAGAATCAATGTGATACTGGGAACTGGCTTCCAGAACCGCAATGGTTATCTCCTCCAGATCACTTTTGGGAATCCCCGGATAGTGGCTACGGATAAAATCTTCTATTTTCAATAAAGGATCATTCGCCATGCCGATCCGGTGCTGTCCTGTTACAAAATCGACGACCGCCGGTGAAGTAAAGATAAATAAAAACAAGGCTAAAAAAGTAATTTTTAGCATCCTTCGGAATACCATGATAACCTCCTTAAATAAAAACGCTTATCATTATATGTATGATCCTGATTTATGATTTAGTCTATTTTAAAATCCCTTTCCCATTCCGTCAACCCCTAAGTTGCTAACTAAACCCCCGAAATTCCACGAAATCGGCAGAAAACATCCCTTTTTCTGCTCTTTTTCCTAAAAACTTTTGACACTGTTTCGAACTAAAGCGCGGCGGACGAAATTCCCCCAGTACTCGGCAGCGGTACCACTCCCCAGAATCCGGTCGCCAACCTGAGGCGGACGGCGGTCATCGTTCCCGATCCAGATCGTCGCCAATAGTTCTGGGGTGTACCCGACAAACCAGGAATCTGTGTTTTCATTGCTGGTCCCGGTCTTCCCGGCTGCCGGTCGTCCAGGATCAGCGCGTTGCCCTGTCCCGTAAGCAATGACATCCTGCATCATTTCGGTTACTGCTTGCGCTGTCTCGGGACGGATCACCTGTTCCTGACGGATACTCCCCCGCCTTAAAACACGACCTTGAGCATCTTCCACCCTGAGCAGGCCCTGGGGCGTGGAACGGAGTCCTTTGTTGGCAAAGGCGGTGAAAGCGCCGGATAATTCCAAAGGCGTTACCCCGGTGGTCAGCCCCCCTAAAGCCAATGGAGCCAAAGCTTGATCATTTCTGCTCCCAGCTTCGACCAAAGGAAGACCCAGGCGTTGGATAAAATCAAATACCGGTTTCACTCCAAGTTCATGCACCAAACGGACAGCCACCGTATTGACCGACCAAGCCAGGGCATCACGGAGCGGAATCTGGCCCCGGTATTCCCCATCGGCATTCTGTGGCGTCCAGGGGTTACCATTTACCATATAAGTAACTAGCTCATCAACTACAAGGGTGTCCGGCGTAAACCCGCTTTCCACCGCCGCTGCAAAGATGAGGGGTTTGATCGCTGAACCAATCTGCCGCCGGACCCGCACTGCCCGATTATAGGTGGAGAACCGATAATTTCGCCCCCCAACCATGGCCAGGATCTGACCATTCGTCGGGTTTAAAGCCACCAAAGCAGCTTCCGGCCTCCCCGTTTCCTCCGGAAGGGCGGCAATCGTCTCCTCGGCGATCCGTTGCATATAGGCATCAGCCGTCGTGTAAATCCGGAGACCGCCGGAACGAATATACTGGGCAGACCAACCATACTGCTGGGCTAAATAGGCTTCGATATAATCCGCGAAATAGCCCCCTCTGCTCAGGTAATTCGGATCTTCCTCTACTTCCAGCGGTAAAGCGGACAATTGTTCATACTCCCGTTGACTAAGATCGCCTTGTCCCAAAAGGACTTCAAGTACCAAATTACGGCGCTCCAGCGCCCGGTCGGGATGGCGATAGGGTGAGTACAATTCCGGTCCCCGAATTAGGCCGACCAGCAAAGCCTGTTCATCAAGGGAAAGGTCCCAAATATGTTTCGAAAAATAAAAGCGGGCAGCACCTTCCGCCCCGTACACCCCATGGCCGAAATAAATCCCGTTTAAATACGACTCCAGAATCTCATCCTTCGAATAATTCCGTTCTAGTTTTACCGCATAACCAATTTCCAGCAGTTTGCGGGGGATCGTCTTCGCGTTGGTAAGTAATAAATTCTTTACCAACTGCTGGGTAATAGTGCTACCACCCTGGGCCCGTTCTTGGCGGCGAAAATTATTGTAGACCGCGCGGAGTACTCCTTTGAAGTCAACGCCACGATGCACATAAAAGCGGCGATCTTCCACCGCGACGACGGCCCGGCGCAAAAACAAGGGGATTTTCTCTAAGGGCGTCCAGACCACGCGGGACGGACTAAGCGTCAGTAATTCATCACCGTTCCGATCCAACAGAACCGAAGCACGAAGATTCGGTCGGAGAATCTGACGGAGATCCACCTCGCTAATGAAGGGGTTATATAAAACCAAGACCACCGCAGATAAACCGCCCACCAGCATTAAAAGGATCAGCCAGCGCCAGAAATTTTTCGAAAAAAAACGTCGCCCTTTTCTCTGTTGAGGAGCAGACAAAGATATAACCTCCCCGGATCCATTATTCCACTGCTGGTAGTATATCCGTTTTGGTTGTGATTTTTTGCTTTTGGATGAATAGGGGGAAGAAAATCATGGGGTTAGAAGATGGTATAATTCAAATGTGGTTTCAGAAGTTATGAAGGGATACAAACGCAGATACGAGGGCATAAAAAAAGTGGGGATTATTAGAATAATCTCCACTTTCGTGCCTTAACCTTCTGGGGTTCTGCATGTACCATCAGGTTCTTGCTGCACTTTGGACAGAACATCTCCCATCCTTTCAGGACCACGTGACAATCTGTGCATCTTTTCATTCCTATTACCTCCTTTCTTTCATTGTCTTAATTATAGCAGGTTATGGTAACGAATAAAGGTCGAAGGGATTACG
>DOID01000053.1:26150-28097 GCA_003511465.1 Bacillota bacterium
CGAAATTTGCAAAACCAAATTACGGGAAAGTAACAGCATTTTCCTAGCATAATTCCGCCGGTGCAAGGAAATTCTGACTAATGTCGGTGCAGTGAACATGCTTGGCGGTATTCCCTGTGCAGCAAATTGATGGAGGCCTGAAATGAACTGGCAGCTATATTTTAACGCCTTCTGGGTTGGTGGCCTGATTTGTGGTTTAACCCAACTTGTGTGGGATTATACTAAATTGAATATGGGCCATATCCTGGCGGCCTTAACGGTAATCGGAGGGATCTTGGGCGGTCTCGGTCTTTATGACCGGTTGATCGATTTCGCCGGCGGCGGCGCCTCGATACCGATCTTGAGTTTCGGTAATGCCTTGGTGAAAGGGGCGATTTCCGAAGCCGAAAAAAATGGCGTCATCGGTGTGTTAACAGGAATGTTTGAATTAACCAGCACCGGAATTACCTCTGCAATTATCTTCGGTTTCCTGGTCGCACTCATTTTCAAACCAAAGGGCTAAGACGGGAAAATCCCCCCCTTTCTTTAAGGATCAGAAAGAGGTATAATAAAAGAAACCCCCGACAATACTATGGGGGTTTTAGCACAATCAGGGGGGATTCGTCATTAACTTTCACAAAGTCACCTGGGCTGATTTCGAGCAATATTCCCGTTTCATCCGCGATTTTTACATAGAAGTCTCTGATCTCTCCCCAACGGTCTTATTCCTTTGGCGTGATTCGCATCAAGTCAAAATTGACCAAACTGCGGATTACGCAGTTCTGCTCTGCACTTATCAAGGCGCTACCTACTGTTTGCCGCCGCTTTTTAACTCCGGCTTCAAACCGGACACCCTTTTTTCAAAAATCAGCGCCTATTTCCATCGTTTTAATCGACCAATGGTTTTCCGGGCGGTGCCCAAGGAGATGCTCCCTTATTTTCCGCCTAGCCGGTACCGGATCATTCCCGACCGCAGAGTTTGGGATTATCTCTACCGGACCAAAGACCTGATTGAATTAGGCGGGCGCAAATACCAGCAAAAGCGGAACCACATCAATCGCTTCCGCCAGTCTTACGATTTTGCTTACCATTCGATGACACCGGAACATTTCCCCGCTTGTCTCCGCCTCTATGAGCAGTGGGCAACCGATAAAACCGGTAGTCCCGAAGTAGAAGCCGAGCGCTTGGCTTTGCAAGAGGCCTTCGATCATTATACCCTGCTTAACCTCAAAGGTGGCGTCCTAGAAGCGGGCGGCGCGATCCAAGCCTTTACCATCGGGAGCCGCCTGAATAAAGACACCGCCCTCATCCATTTTGAAAAAGCCAACCCGGAGTTTTCCGGGATCTATTCCGTAATCAATCAATTGTTTATTGCCAAGGAATGGGCTGACACCAAATACGTCAATCGGGAGGATGATATGGGTATCCCCGGCCTTCGCCAGGCAAAAAGACGTTACCACCCCCTGCGTCTGATCGAAAAATACACCGTAGTTGAGATTACTTCCTGATGAAGATCAGACCCTTAAACCAAGCCGACCTAATTCAAGCGCGCCAGTTATGGGAAGCCTGTTTCCACGATCACCCTGCCTTCTTAGACTGGTACTTCCAAACCCGTTTCCAGCCCGAAGACGGGCTGGGTATTTTTCAGGGTCAGCGTTTACTCTGTGATCTGCATCTGGCTCCCCGTCAAATAAAGATCAGGAATAAGATCTATCCTTCCGCCTACTTGATTGCGCTCGCCACCGATCCGGCCTTCCGCCGCTTAGGGCTAGCCAAAAACCTGCTGACCTACGCCCTTCGGCACCTAGCTGCCCACCGACGCTTTTTCACCTTTCTCCTGCCCTTTCACACCATGTTTTATACCCGCTTAGGCTGGGGGATCTATGCCGACCATCGTCTCTACCTGCTCCCTAAGGGAACGTTCTCGGCGCATTCATTAAGCAAGGCCCTCCATGGCCACGACCAGTC
>DOID01000053.1:28267-29686 GCA_003511465.1 Bacillota bacterium
ATGGAAAGCAGGGACGGGGCCTTAGTACGAACGGAGCAAGACTGGACTGGTCTACTGCTGGATCTCCACTTAGAGCACGGCCGCACATGGCTGGCTGCCACTAATCCCAAAGCTGACCCCCAAGGTTATGCTATGGTTCTACCTCCTTCCCCCGCTACCCACGGCCGACCGCTCCTGCGGGAATTAGCCTATCTCAAACCCCACCAAACTATGGGACTAGCCCAGCTCGCCCCATACATCCCACCCGGCACCTGCGCCCAGTTCCTCGGGAGGATTACCAATGTGCGGTCAGCCTTAGAGGCTTTACCTTACCCACTACTCACCGCCGAACTGGTCATGGAAATTATCGACCCCTTACTGCCGGAAAATAGCGGTCTCTACCTGCTTAACCTAACCAAAGGACGAATGCACGTCAGCAGAACGATGGGCCTAAAACCAGCCGTGCATTGTACCATCAGCGCCCTCGCTGCGCTGGCTACCGGAAGCTGCAGTCCACAAGAACTAGTCAACACCGGCGAAATAGCCCTTGACGGCGACCTGTTACCAATTCTAGATCCCCTTTTCCCACCAACAACGAATTTCATCAACGAATACTTTTGATTAAGCTTTTTGCGTACGCAAAAAGCCCGTATAAAAAACCGGTTCTAACCATTAATGGTCAAAACCGGTTGTGCTTATTCTAGACATCTCATGATGATTTTTGCTTCTTCACTTTCAGAATTCCGGCTCGATTAACCCGTAATTACCATCCTTCCGTCTGTATACCACATTAACTTCCTCCAGATCGGGATTGAAGAAGACAAAAAAGTCGTGGCCCAAAAGTTCCATCTGCATGACGGCTTCCTCAGCCGACATCGGCTTCACCGCAAACCGTTTGGTGCGGACGATCTTCGGGTCCGCAGTTACCTCCACTGTATCTTTTGGTATAGGGGAAATGATTTTATTCTCTTCCCTTAGTTTCCGGTTGATTCTGGTTTTGTACTTGTGAATTTGGCGCTCGATTTTCTCAACTGCGCCATCAACCGAACTGTACATATCGGAGCTTTTTTCTTCCCCGCGAAGTAAGAGACCATTGATGGAGATCGTGATGTCGACAATATGTACTCCCCGCTCCACTGATAAGGTGACGAGGGCGGTCGGTGGTTCTTGGGCAAAAAACTTCCCGATCTTCCCTACCTTTTTTTCCGCGTATTGACGGAGAGCATCAGTAACCTCGATGTTTTTTCCAAAGACCTTAACCTCCATCCTATTCACTCCTTCCCTTGTCTTTTTAGAGGCTAACCGCGTTCATGAATAATATACCCAATTTGGATTAGAAAACAAATGAGGTGGACATCATGAACCGAATGTTAGAACATTCTTCATCTCCCACCTCCCTTATGCTATTGTTGCCCCTAGGCTATACTAAATATATTCCCG
>DOID01000053.1:29823-32106 GCA_003511465.1 Bacillota bacterium
AGTCGCTTGAACAACCTTTACAATAGCTTTTTAAACAATTTACAACTCTAGATACTTCCTTGGTTGTTAAGTTCGTGCTACATGGTAAATTAATCACCTTTTGCTGATAATCGGAGGCTCTTTGGATTTTATAAGCTATATTGCTAATATACGGTTTTTGCCTATTGATGAGACTCCAAATCGGCCTTGTTTGAATTGCCTGCTCCGCGAAGTAACTAATCATTTTATCCCGATCGAAGGAAGGGTCTTTTAAATATAGGGAATAAAACCAGTAGTTAGGCCGGATCTTTTCCCTGAAAGGCAGGAGCTCTAACCCGTTTATTTTCTCAATATCTTCCGCGTATGAAGCGTAGTTCTTTCTTTTTTGGGCAATAAAGGCTTCTAACTGCTCCAACTGAGCTAAACCAACGGCAGCCTGAAGATTTGTCATTCGGTAATTATAGCCGATGTCGTGATGGATAAAATTTAGTTCATCATCTTTCGCCTGCGTTGATAGATACTTCACTTTTTTTAAGCTTGTCCCATCCCGGGCAACCAACATCCCTCCACCGCCGGTGGTAATAATCTTATTCCCATTGAACGAATACACCCCCAGGTCACCAATGGTCCCGGCATATTTACCTTTAAAAATACCGTCGGTATAATAAGTTCCTAAAGCCTCCGTGGCATCCTCAATAACCGTAAGATTATACTTTTGAGCCAACGGAATCAGACGTTCCAGGTCAGCCATATTACCAAAGACATGAACGACGATCACTGCTTTGATCCACTTTTTCGTCTGATTATTGATTAGTTTTTGATCGACAAGTGAACATTCTTCGGCACAAAAGCGCTCCAGTTTGGCCACATCCATACAAAGATGCTCATCACAATCCATAAATATCGGTTCGGCATGCACATACTTAACCGGATTAACCGCCGCAATAAAAGTCAGCGCTGGGACGACCACTTCATCGCCCTGACCAACACCGGCCGCCCGTAAAGCCAGATGCAAGCCGGCTGTCCCGCTTTGACAGGCCACCGCTCCTTCCCCCCCGACATATTTGGCGATCTTCTGCTCAAATTGGTTAACCATCGACCCACTGGTGGACACCCATTCGCTTTTGATGGCGGCCCGCACATACCTTAACTCATTCCCTTTTAAATTCGGAACCGACAAGGGGATAAATTTCTTCATCACTTTCCCTCATTCATACATTATAAATCTCCGTTTTATACCGTTCCAAATTGTCCCGTAGAAATTGAATCGTCTCTTTTAATCCTTCTTTTAACGTATACCGGGGCGCCCACCCGGTCAACGCTTTAATCTTTGCATTACTCCCCATTAAACGCTGAACTTCGCTCTTTTCCGGACGCAGACGCTGTTCGTCACAGATAATTCGGGCCCGCGGGTTAATCACCGCCACTAATTCCCGTGCTAAATCCCCAATCGAAATCTCATGTTGGGTTGCGATATTAATTTCCTCCCCAATGGTCTGTCCGGAACGGGCAATTGCCAGAAAACCGGTGGCTGTATCCTTAACGTAATTAAAATCCCGGGTCGGCGATAATACTCCTAACTTAAGCTCTGCTTGCCCACTTAGCAATTGGGTAATAATAGTCGGAATCACTGCCCGCGCCGACTGACGGGGACCGTAGGTGTTGAAGGGACGTACGATCGTCACCGGTAAGTCAAAACTGCGGTAGAAACTCTCCGCAATCCGGTCAGCGCCGATTTTCGTTGCTGAATAAGGGGATTGTCCTTGGCAAGGATGTTTTTCGTCAATCGGCGTATATTGCGCGGTACCATAAACCTCTGAGGTGGATGTCACTAAGACCCGCTTGGTCTGTAACGATCTGGCAGCCTGTAAAACATTTAAAGTTCCTTTAATGTTAGTATCCACATAGGTTTCAGGTGAATGGTAGCTGAAGGGAATGCCGATTAAAGCAGCCAAATGAAAAACGGTATCAACGCCTTCCAGCGCTTTGCGTACCCCATAGGGATCCCGAATATCGCCGGGGAAGACTTGAATCCGGGAGAGCTTGTCTTTGGGGAAGGTATCTAACCAACCCCAACTATTGAAGGAGTTATAGAAAACAAAGGCTTTAACATCGTATCCTTCATCAAGCAGAAGTTCCGTCAGATGACTGCCAATAAAACCATCAGCACCGGTTACTAGAACCTTTTCCATGGTCAGATAACGCTCCTAACCGCTTATTTTGTGTTCTATATTACCTATCGGCTTAACGGGTAAGTTTAATGAGAACTCATTGTTTTTTAATTATAAAAAAACCTCCACTGGA
>DOID01000054.1:0-394 GCA_003511465.1 Bacillota bacterium
GAGTAGAAGAAGGTTATCTCTAGGTCATACCGAATATAAAGAAAAGGGGAGGGGAGAGCACATGGATCAAGGAAACATGAATTATTTCTTAACAGAATTAAAGGGTTATATCGACGAAAAGTTTGGAACATTAAAGGATTATATTGACGAAAAAACCGAAGCACTAGACAGAAAAATGGGCGTTTTAGCTGAAGAAGCGCAAAAAGAAAGAGCTTTACTAGCGGAAGGAATTAATACAGTTAATGAGAAGCTAGATCGACATATTGAAGAGACAGATAAAAGGTTTGAAGAACAATCAATCTTATACATCACTGATAAACATCTAGAAAACAGGTTTCAAAGTATAGAACAACGATTAACAGCGGTGGAAGAGAAACAAAGAGCATAAGATGTC
>DOID01000054.1:616-1772 GCA_003511465.1 Bacillota bacterium
CTCCTTTTGCCGGAGCTTTCCCCTTTGGGATTTTAGCCTCACCGGCGTAGGCATAAATAAAGCTTCTCTTTTTCTGATGGGCAATTTCCTTGAACTTATAGTTTCTTTTTTTGAGGAAAGTTTCCAACTTTACTTTATCCATTAAAGCTTCATGCACTTCGATGATGAGCTGCGGTTTTTTGGTCTTTAGTAGATTGGACATCCCTTTTAGCACCTGGAGCTCAAAGCCTTCCACATCGATTTTGGCCAGATTGGGACTGGGGGCTTTTTTCTTTTTAACATAGGAATCGAGATCCCAAACCTCAACCGGGGTAGTAAGGTTACTGACCGTTTTTTGCAGTGAGTGTTGGCCGAGGCCGGAAATTTGGCCTTGGAGTGACAGAAAACGAATTTCCCGTTTCGCACCGGCTGCGATCAGATGGGGTTTGATATTGGTTAATTTATTTAATCCAATGTTTCTCAGTAGTTTCCAGTAATTCAGAGTTTCAGGCTCAAAAGCATGAATTTGGCAATTTGGCTGCTGTCGTCCCAGAATCAAGCTGTGGGTACCGATATTGGCACCGACGTCGTAGATAACCATGCTCGGTTTTATTAAAGAGTGCATAAAGGCAATGACCTCTTTTTCCAGGACCTTTCTCGCTCGTTTCGCTTCGGCCTTATTATCCACAAAGACCAGGACATCATCATTACCATACTTGATGGGCATTACTTGCGGTTCATCCGTAATTAACTGCTGAAGGGAGGTCTGTCGGAGCGCCAAAAAAGTCGGGAGGTATTCCGGGTCAAGTAAGGTGTAGATCTTTTTTTGCGGAAATCTGGCCGTCAACTCCTTTTTCAGCTCAGTCGCCAATGGTTCCGTGTCGACACCAATCATGATGCTGTCCACCTCTTCTAAGGCCTCCGCCGGCAGTAGTTGTATATTTCGGTAGATGGTGGATCCTTTTTGCAGGGCAAGTTCAATCAAACGCCCGGAGCAATCAATAATCCCAATGATTTTGTGCTTTTCCTGCAAGAGTAGGTTCAGAGCGACAATTCCGGCCAGATCCTCACAATAAAGCAGATAATTTCCCATTTGTCACCATCACATCCTTTGGGCTTTTTGCGTTGTTATTTGATTTAAGTATTTCGATACAATATATTGATAGCCCAAAACAAG
>DOID01000054.1:1896-3259 GCA_003511465.1 Bacillota bacterium
AACACTATATATTGTATCGAAATTTCTTTAGATGGATACAACACAAAAAGCTTCTTTAGTTTCCCCGGCCGATACTTTCGTAGCTAAAACCATGGGCGCGTACTTCTTCCGGGGTAAAGAGGTTACGTAGATCGATCAGGATGGCTTGGGCCATTTTCGTTTTCAATAAAGCCAAGTCCAGTTTGGCGTATTGCTCCCACTCGGTAACGATCACCACGGCCGCCGCTCCATGTGCGGCAGTGTATTCATCTTGGAAATATGAAATCTGCGGGCCGAAGATCTGCTTAGCGGCGGCCAGGGCCTCTGGGTCATGGACGTGAATGTTGGCGCCGGCGGCTAGTAAACCTTCAATTAGCGGGAGGGCTGGTGATTCTCGTAGGTCATCGGTATTGGCTTTGAAGGATAGGCCCAAAAGGGTGATTGTTTTACCGGTGGGGTCACCGACCGCTCGAATAATCTTTTCCAACATCCTTTTTCTGGTGCGAGTGTTGACTGCGGCGGTAGCTTCGACGATGGAAACTTGTTTCCCATGGGCCCGGGCGATGTGGATTAAAGCTGTAGTGTCTTTGGGGAAACAGGAGCCGCCATAGCCGGGGCCGGCGGCGAGAAAATCGGGGCCGATACGGTGATCGAGACCCATCGCTCGCGCTACCGTTGGCAAGTCGGCACCTACCGCTTCGCAGAGTTCTGACATTTCATTGATAAAAGAGATCTTGGTGGCTAAAAAGGCGTTGGACGCATATTTAATTAGTTCCGCTGTTTCCGGATTCGTCCGGATCAGGGGGATTTTGTTTTGTCGGTAAGGGGCATAGAGTTCCTCCATGAGCTGAAGGGCTTTGGGCGAATCAGCGCCGATGACAATCCGGTCCGGGTTCATGAAATCGTAAACCGCATTCCCTTCTCTTAAAAATTCCGGGTTACTAACCACATCAAAAGAGACTGACGGACGAGCTTGGCGATGGATGATCGCTTTAACCTGACGGGCCGTGCCGACGGGAACAGTTGATTTATTCACGATGACGGTATAACTATGAAGCCGTGGTGCTATTTCCCCGGCGACGGCTTCGACTTGGCTCAGATCGACGGCACCGTCGGACTTGGGTGGGGTACCGACGGCGATGAAGATGATCTGCGAATCGGCCATCCCCCAGCTCAAACTGGTGGTAAAGGAGAGCCGACCGGTTTTCACGTGCCGCTTAAGGAGGGGCTCCAGATTTTTTTCAAAAAAGGGGACCTCCTGGCGGCGTAATTTATATATTTTTGTACGGTCGCGGTCTACGCCAGTTACCAAATGGCCTGCCTCCGCCAGACCGGCGGCGGTAACCAGACCGACATAACCGCAACCGACAACCGTAATTTTCAT
>DOID01000054.1:3458-10713 GCA_003511465.1 Bacillota bacterium
AGTAATTGAGCGCTGCGTTGTCTGAGTTTTAACCGTTCTTGCCGGGGGATCTCCGACCCTCGCCGAAAGTGGTAAATGGGAACCGGAGAATAAAGGACGTTGAAACCTGCTTTTCGTACCCGATGGCAAAAATCTATTTCTTCGCCATAGACAAAAAACTGCTCATCAAAGCCGCCAATCTTCTGAAAGATTGCGCGCTTCACCAGAAAACAGCTGCCTTGAATCCAATGCACCACTTTTTCCTCATCAAGGAGGCCGGGGCGGTTGGGCTTTCCTTTCCCGCGGATCTTAGAAATAGCGCCGGCATGATAAATGGTGCCATCCGGGTTTAGAATTTTCGCGCCCACGACCATTGCTTTTCTGTGCCGAGTGGCGCTGGTCACCAGTTGTATGAGCCAGTTTTTAGTAAAAATTAGATCAGGGTTTAAGAAAACGATCAGACGGCCGGATGTCAGCCGCACCGCCTGATTCCAGGCTTTGGCCACGCCGGTATTGGTTTTATTTAAAACTAAGGTCATTTTTGGACGGAAGAATTTATCCTGGGAAATGGTTTTTAAAAAGGCTTGGCTTCCATCGGCGCTATTGTTATCAATCACCCAGATGTGAAAAGGACTATTGGTAAATTTCCGTAAGGATTGAAAAAAGGCAGGGAGAACCAGCCGACTGTTATAAGAAACCATAACAAGGTCCACATAGTCTTTTGTCAAAGTCATCACCTCGTTATGCTGGACTCCAGGGCTGGACGCGGTAATTGGGACGAACCGTATACATCATGGTTTTGCCAAAGTCCAGGGCGACTTTGCCGCAATGTTTGGCGATGGCCGGTGCCAGAATCACGGCATTGACCCCCGCGGAAATTAACGCCAGGTCAAAGTCGTAGGTTTTGATCTTTTTCAGAACAGTTGAGATCTGATTGTAATGGGTGAAATTGACCGTACCGACGATCTGTGGCGGTAAGGAGGCATACTTTCCGACAACTCGCTCGGCATACTGATCAGCCCACTTTGAAATTAGTAAGGTCCGGTACTGGTTAACAATCTTCCAGAAATAGCGGTAGGAGACCATTTTTCGGTTACAAAAGACATAGCAAAGGTTGGCTGGGCATAATCGGTAATGGTCAAATATTTTGTTGGTCAGCGCCCGTTTAAACTTGGTCGGGGCGGCCATTTCATCATTATGGTATCGACAGATTCCGACGATGTCGGCGGCTTTAATTCCTTTTAGCATCCGGTCGCGGAGGACGAGGTTGGGCAGGTCAACACCTTTCCCCCCGGTACGGCGTCCTTGGCGGACCCAATAGATCTCTTCCAGTTCTTTGTTGCGGATGAATTTATCTTGGGCGAGTACGATGTTTTCCCCGTCACCGATACGGACCAAGGAAAAAGGTTTTTTTTGCCGGAGCGCTCGATGGACTCTACGTAAGACTTCCAATTCAGAAAGGAGTTTTTGGTCGGGGACATCCTTAAGGGGCATTGTAGCTACCTCCTTTCGGTGGTCGGGGGGGGCGTCGCTACCTGTTGCTCAGTAGCTAGTAGGGCGCGGACCTCATCAATCTGGCTTTCTGGATAACCGAACCGGCGCATGATTACAACCTCTTCCGGCCCAAGGATAAACCTTTTTTTCCAGTTGTCGAAGTCGCTTCTTTTGTCTTTCTTTTTCACGTAAAATAATTTCCAGGCACCGTACAGTGGATCCGATTCCTCCGTCCGGCCTAAACTAGTACAAACATGTGAGGTTAGGTAAGCTTTTTTTAGACCTAAAGCATTAGCTTTCCGTTCGTAATCACGCTCACCTACCCCATAAAGGGGGAGATCGGTTAAGAAAAAATCCTTTTGCCAAACTTGTTTCCTAATCATCATGCACCAGAAAAGGATGGTGCTCCGGCGAAATTCCAAAGTGTAACCGGACTTGTGTAGGAGGCGACCGCTGGAGGCTTTGACCGCGGATGGAAGTAAGGCGACATAGGCGAGGGCTGGATGATCTTGTAGCGCTTGATACATGGCGGCAGTCCAATTTTTCCGCGGCACTAATACATCATCATCCAACTTGACGAGATATTCGCCTTGGGCGTTTTTGGCACCGTATTGAAACCCAGGCATACAACCGATGTTCCTTCCCGGATCTAAGATCCGGACCCGCGGATGCCTGAATTCCCGCAAAAAAGATAAAGCGTCTTCGTAAGGTGGATGGTTATTAACTAAGATTAACTCACTATTATGATTCGTACTAACCAACGCTGCTTCGACACACTTTTGTATCAAGGGCAAAGTATTATAACAATTGATGATAATCGAGAAGCGCAAACCGGTTCACCCTTTCCGTACCTCTTTGGTTTAGTTTACGACTAAGCTGCGCCTTTGGTGCTGTGGTCAAGGCATTTTCGGGTGATGGTGAAAGCAGTAGAAGAGCCTTTTGGGAGCACAAGTTGTACCTCCATCAGCCTGACCTCATATAATATTTAGAGCTATTTTCTCGTCGCTCACCTGGTTACCTCTAGACATCACGAAGTGATTAAATCAGAACCAGGTGAGTCGACAAGCCCCAGAGGCGCTATAATTGGTTGTTCATGCTGGTTTCATTATTATCACGAAGTGATTTTAAATTAAGACCAGATGAATCAAATAGAGCTATTTTCTAAATAGGAGGAAAGAAGATGAGGGTTCTGTTTGTGGATTCCGGAGCAATGGGCTTTCATTACCGCTATGCCTATGATATATTTACAACCTTAAAAAGGCTTCAGCATAAAGTACGGCAGATTAGCCCGCGGAGGCTTTCTTCCCGGATCATTAAAGAGTTTCGCCCTGAAGTTTTATTGGTGGTGCATGGGAACAGGACCCCTTTGGAACAGGTCCGTTATGCCCGTTCCTTAGGGGCGAAAACCGTTTTGTGGATCGTGGAAGATCCCTATGAGATTGATTTACACCGTGGTCGGATGGTGGAAGCCTACGATTTGGTCTTCACCAATGAGCGACAAGCGGTGTCCGAGTATAAGCATCCTCATGTATTCTATCTGCCCTGGTGTTGTAATCCGGAAGTACACCGTCGCCTAAGTGTTCCGGCGGAGTATCGGAGTGATGTTTGTTTCGTGGGGATGGGATTTCCCAACCGGTTGAAGGTTTTGAATCAAATGGCACCTTACCTTAAAAATTTAAATGTGAAATTGATCGGGGTATGGGACCGCTGGGGGAAATTACATCCGTCTTTACGCCAATTTGTGCTCCCAGTGGTCAATGATTTTCACGCGGTGCAAAAATACTTCAATGGAGCCCAGATCAACTTAAACATCCATCGCGATCCGGTGAACCCGCCCTCGGGGAACAACCGCGGCGTGGGGGCAACGAGTCCTAATGACCGGGTTTTCGCCTTGGCCGGTTGCGGTGCCTTTCAGTTGGTCGATTCTGCCCGACCGGATCTTTTGGAATGTTTCAAAGCCGACCAAGAGCTTGTTTGTTTTTCTGATTCCGCGGATTTGGCGCAAAAAATCGAGTATTACCTGACCAGACCAAAATTGTGCCGCCAAATCGGCGACGCGGCCCACAAAAGGGCTTATCGTGAGCATACCTATGAACACCGCCTGAAACGGATTTTTCAAGAAATCGCGAAATTACCGAAATCCTATTGGGGGCGGGTGATCGCCGCTAAACCGGTGGCTTTCTCCATAAACTATGACTATGTACAGCGGGACGATATCTGGTCCTTTGAACGGCCCCGTTAGGGCGTAGTCGCTCACGCTGTAAAGGATCGTTCGTGGGGGAAAACCGGGGTATCATCCTCAAACAGTCGGTTCCAGCCGTAAGTTTGCAGTTCGGAAGCCCATTTCCGATGGAAATGATCCCAACTGGCGGTGGCCAGCTGATCGTTGGTAGCCGGGTCGCTCCGTTTAAAGGAAGCGTGCACAGCGTGTTCAATAAGGACATCCTGGGCTATTCTTAAATGGTACCCTTTTTTCCGGATCCGGAGAGCAAGGTCAAAGTCATCGGCACCTAAAGGAAGTTTTTCATCATAGTCGCCGATTTGGCTTAGCAAACGCCGGTCAAAAAAGACCAGACAGCCGATGAGAAATTTAGCCGGGACTGATTGTCGCGCGTTATGGGCAGCAAATTTCCGGTCGGCGGTGTTAAGCTGCTGCGAAAAGTTCAGCGGACCGGCCCACTGCCGACCACCAATCCCTAAACTTTTGGGGCCCACCATTAGTGTGGAAGGATGGTGACTCAGGTGCCAGGCCAGCCGGGAATCCCAATTGGGGGGGACGACCACATCAGCATTCATCGTCACCAGAAAGCGGCCGGCGGCCAGTTTCAACCCTTGGTTGCAGGCGGCGGCGTACCCCGCGTTATGGTCGTTCCAGATCACCCGGACACGGGAGTTTTTGATGGTTCGCACCCAAGGAAGGGAATCATCGGTGGAATGATTGTCAACAATAATGATTTCGTAAGGAAGAGCCGTATTAGTAATCAGGGCTGCTAGGCCTTTTTCCAGAAAGGGACGGGAATTGTAATTAACAATAATAATGCTTATTTCCATAATAACGCCTCCATGTTTTCCCCGACCCAGCTTTTCAACTGTGGGTGGGAGTCAAGAATCGACCGGTAATGGACGAGCGGACAATAGTTTCCCTGTGGGTCGAGGGTTAGGTAACGCTGGTATTTGGCGCGGTGCGTGGTCCGGTCGGCATATCCAAAGTGCAAGAGGCGGACGGAACTGCTTAGTCGGGGGGTAAGGTAAGCCTCTTGCGGGAAACGGCCGGAGTGTAGGGCGCGGGACGGCCAATGGTAGCTTCGGTTTGGTTGGTACCGGTGCAAACAGGCGGTGCGTCCGCGGCTAGGATGCCACCAGTGGTCAACCCGATAATGACGGAGATCCCCCCAAAAGTGGTAGACCGGAAAGGTAATTAGATCGCAACGGGTTTGTGCTAATAAATGCGGTAATTCCGCGACGGCTCTGGTTTCTAATACTTCATCGGCATCCAAAGCCAACACCCAGGTGGGCGCAGCTTCTACCGTTAAATCCCACAATTTACGCCGGAGGGCCGCTTCATTCTGGACAAAAAGGGGAGTTGTTAAGCGTTCAAAGCGGATCACTTTAGGATGAGCCCGGCACAGGTCCGGGGTGCCGTCGGTGGAGGCATCATCAAGGATCACGATCCCGTCCACATAGGTGCTTAAGCGGTCTAGGACTGGTTTTAAGTAACGCTCTGCTTCATTTCGGACCGCCATCATGGCGAGGAGTGACCTTTTATTAAAGTAGTCGCTCATTAGTCCTGTTTTCCACCGCTAGCCTTTTCTCCCGTCCCCCATTTACGGTCGAAATAAGCTTTACTTTTAAGAAAATACGAATTTAGGCGCCGCCGGTTCCGACAACTGCCATTCACCAGATGAATTACTTTGCTGGTGGGGACATAGAGCACTTTATACCCATGGCGCCGGGCATTATAACAATAGTCGGTCTCCTCAAAATAGTGGAAGTAATTTTCATCAAAATTACCGAGCTGTGGGAGGAGCGCCCTTTTCAGCCCCAGACACGCACCGCACAAACTTAGACAAGACGTGGGCACGGAGAAAAGGCTAGGCTCATCTGGCACGCCCCAACCCCTTATGACAGGATGGGCTTCATCGCCGACGACTCCGGTTCCGACCAGGAAGCCATCGGGACTGACTAAACGGGGCCCGACTACCGCGATCGCGGGGTCCTGTAAGGCTTTAAGCAGCGGCGGGAGCCAGCCTTCCGTCACTAAAGTGTCACTATTCAGGATAAAGATATAGGGGGCTGCGCCGGCACGAATTCCCTGGTTACAGGCGGCGGCATACCCCTGATTCCGACGATTGAAAAGACCGCTGACCCGGGGTAGGCTGCGAATTAGGGTGACGCTCCCATCGGTACTCCCGTTATCCACCACCCAGATCCGGTAAGCGCCGGGGTCGCCGCTGTATTGGCGGAGGCTAGCTAAACAGTCGGCCAAGAGCTTTTTGGTGTTAAAATTAACGACGATCAGGTCTACCGTTTCTTTCATTGCTTTCTCCTTTAAATCGGGCTTTTTGAAATCACAGTTTTAGGATGGCATCGGCCCCGACCAGCAGTGAAGCGGGCTCATCGTTTTTTTGGCGGCTGCTGATCTGCACCCTTTCCCCGACGATACTATCAGCCAGATTCACCCCTGAGATCTGTGCGCCGGGGAGAATAAGCCCTCGGCTTAACCGGCAGTTGGTAATCTTGACGCCATCGCCCACGGACAGGTAGGGGCCGATCTCTGCACCGGTGATCCGGCAGCCGGTACCAATGGCGACCGGGCCTTTGACCCGGCAGTTTTTTAAAATAGACCCTTTCTGTACGGCCAGAACTCCGCTGACTTCGGACTTTTTCACCTGGCCCTCGTTGGTAGGGGGAAGTTTTCGCAACAGATAGTGGTTGGTTTCTAAGAGATCGGTGACGGTGCCCGTATCTTTCCACCACCCGGATAAAAGATGGTAGTGCACTGTTTTCCCTGCAGTGATCAGCTGTGCAATCCCATCGGTGATCTCCAGTTCCCCGCGGCGGGAAGGTTTGAGGGTACGAACAGCTTGGTGAATGGCTGGCGTAAATAAGTAAATGCCCACTAAGGCCAGGTTACTTTGGGGTTGGTCCGGTTTTTCTTCGACACGGATCACACGGGTATCATCGATGACCGCGACCCCAAAGGAACGCGGGTTTTTCACCCGGCGTAAAAGAACGAGGGCATCAGCTTTTTCCGCTGTGAACCGGTTGATCAAAGGGCGCAGCGGTTCATCTAGGATGTTATCGCCCAAATACATCAGGAAGGGGTCGTCGCCCAGAGTTTCGCGGGCAATGATGACAGTATGGGCCAGACCCAACGGTTCCGGTTGGAGAATGAAGGAGAAGTTGAAACCCCAAGGGTTTCTTTTCGCGAGTAAATCCATGATCGGCTGACCGTTGTTGCCGATGATGACGGCAACTTCACGGATGGGGGTATCGGCTAGCGTATCAAGGATATGGAATAAAATTGGTTGGTGACCTAAGGGGAGAAGGACTTTCGGCTGGGTATAGGTGAAGGGGCGAAGCCTGGTGCCCTCTCCCCCGCAAAGGAGCAAAGCTTTCAAAACCCACCCTACTTTCCGTACATTTTTAAGCGTAATTGCTTTCCATCATATGCAAAGGGCACTTTTAATGTCCCTGACTGCGGGGGACGGGGCAAGGTAAACCCCGTATTTTTTCAGCGGGTAAAGTAAATAATAGGGGAGACAATGAGGGGGAATTACAG
>DOID01000054.1:10880-11388 GCA_003511465.1 Bacillota bacterium
ACAGGGGGGATATTTTGAAATACAAGATGAAAACAAGCGGCCCGTGGGATTTAAAGGCTTTCCCCACTTTATACCGGGGGGAAGCGCCTCAGCCCCAGGAGGAGCCCGACCAGGAAGGGAAAGAGCCAAAACCCACCTCACCCCGGCGGCAACGGTTGACCTTACAAAGCCTGAAACAATTAGGGCAAATGGCGCCGGCGGCAGCTCCAGGCTCCGATATCCATACCATGGTGATTATCGGGCAGGTTGAGGGGCATCTTATCCTCCCGGCCAAAAATAAAACCACCAAGTATGAACATATCATTCCGCAGTTAGTGGCCATCGAGCAGAACGAAAGAATCAAAGGGTTGATGGTGATCCTCAATACGGTGGGTGGAGATGTGGAGGCAGGACTCGCCATTGCGGAGATGTTGGAGAGCCTTTCGAAACCGACCGTCTCCTTAGTGCTGGGCGGAGGACATTCCATCGGGGTTCCTATTGCCGTGGCCGCCAACTATTCTTTTATTGC
>DOID01000054.1:11568-14386 GCA_003511465.1 Bacillota bacterium
TATGAATACCTAGAAAAAATGCAGGACAGGGTCATCAAATTCGTCACCAGTCACTCGGGGATTACCGAAGAAAAGTTCCGGGAATTGATGTTTAGGACTGGGGACTTGGTCCGCGATGTCGGTTCGGTACTGGTGGGGAAAGATGCGGTGGCGACCGGCTTAATCAATGAGATCGGTGGAATCGGCCAAGCCTTGCAAAAACTAAGGGAGTTAATCCGGCTGCAAGGCGCCGGTCCGCAAAGGAGTTGAGCGTATGCTTTTTTATTCCATCTATCCCCTGGAGGTGATCCTCGGGACTGAGGAAGAGGAAAAACCAGAACAGTGGCGAGAACTTGAGGTTGACGGCAAGCGAGTCTTGGTGAGCATGAATAGCAAGGGGGAGCAAACCATTTCCCGTTTGCTCAGTACTGACCCGGAAGATTTCCTGAATCCCCGCTTCACGCCGGGTAATGTAATTTTTTAGTTAAAAACCGATTAAAACCTCTTAAAGAGAGGTTTTTTCTTTAAGATCGGGTATTTTTGAGGGGAGGAGAAACCTATAGTGAAAACGAAGTAAAGTTCAAAATGGTGAATTAAATGGGAGGCAATTAAGCAAGCGTGATGCAAGATTTATTTTTCGGCTTAGCCGGGGGTCTTGGTCTTTTTTTGTTTGGCTTTTCCTTAATGGGGAAGGGTTTTCAATATCTCGCCGGCGACAAAATTAGTTGTTTATTGACCCGGACCAGCAATCCGTTGATGGCGATGGGAACCGGTTTTTTAATGACCCTGACGCTCCAAGGGGCGGGAGCGGCTACAGTTTTGTTGATTAGCCTGTTCGGTTCAGGATTAGTCCGTCTTAAACAGGGAATCTGTATCCTGCTTGGGATTAATCTTGGAGCGACCGTGCTGGTGTACTTAACCTCTGTTCAATTGGGGAAGTATGCTTTTCTTGCCATTGGTCTTGGCTTTCTCCTTTTTTCCTGCAGGAAGAAACGCTATACTCATTATTTTGGCTGTACTGTCCTGGGTTTTGGTCTACTTTTTATCGGCTTAAATATTCTGACGACAGCGATGCAACCATTAGTCGAGCATTTGTTTGCGCGAGGGATCTTAACCCAACAGGCGATTTCCCCTTTGTACGGTTATTTGCTGGGCTTTCTCTTTACGGCACTGCTCCAAAACAACTTGGCGACGATCGGAGTTCTGCAAGCCTTCGTCCGCCAAGTGGCCATCAGTGGTCAGGAAAGTCCTTTCTTGCATTTGACCGCAGTATTACCGTTTATCCTCGGTACGGGACTGGGAATTTGCGTAACCGCTACTTTAGCATCGGTTAAAGACAATATCCTAACCAAAAGAGCGGTCTGGGCCCACTGGTTAATCATCGGCACCACCACATTGGGTTTTCTACTGCTTAAGGGACCTTTGTCGCAGGTGGTTAATGGGACAACGCTTTGGCTCTGGCGTTCAGCCGGTGCCGCGAAAGAATTTATCTTTTCCGTTCCGGCGGGACCGCTACCCACCGGGGCCCGGCTCCTCAGTAAGGAAATTGCCATGGCCCATACCATCTATAATTTACTGATGGTCGTGATCTGGTTACCACTAGCGGGTTCCTTTTCGTCTTTTCTGACGGAACGGATTACCGGTTCTTGGCGTAATCAGGAAGAAAAGACGACTGATGGGGAATACTTAAATGAGCGGTTCTTTGCGACCCCGGGTATAGCTTTGCGGGTAGCGGCCAAAGAGATCCTCCGCACCGGTGAAATTGCCATAGACATGTTATACTTCGCGAAAATCGCCTTTTTTAAAGGACAGTCTTCTGCGATCAAAGATATTGGCAAAAAAGAAGACCACGTGGATGCCTTACATGCCAAGGTAACCCTTTATCTTTCTACTTTACTGTCCAAACAGAATATTCTGACCGCTAATCAATCCCGGTATTTAACCGGGTTAATCCATGTCGTCAATGATGTGGAGCGCATCGCCGATCATGCCGAGCATATCGGGGAGTTTGCCCAGGCTAAGTTAGAAGAGAAACTGCCCTTTTCCCAGTTGGCCATGGACGAGTTGGCGCTTTTATACGAAAAGGTCTTAGACATCTGCAAAAAAGCCCTTGTTGCTTTGGAAGCGGATGACCCCCTTTTGGCGAAACAAGTATTAGAACGGGAAATGGTGATTGATAATATTCAGAAAGAGATGCGCCAGAACCACATCAATCGGCTGAACCAAGGCCGGTGTTGGCCGGGTTCGGGCATTGTCTATTTAGAACTGATTGCTAATTTAGAACGGGTGGCGGATCATGCCGCCAATATCGGAGAAGTGGTTTTGGAAGGGAAGGAGGAGCTGATCTGAGGATGGCTAAAAAACAAAAGACAAAACCGGCGCTAAGCCAGAACCATTCGGAACGGAGCGAACGGCAACTAGAATTAAAGACGGAGATTTGGGGCGTGCTCTACCTGGGGCTGGCTGTCCTGCTTTTGCTGTCTTTGCAAATGAAAGAGATGGGAACTTTTGGCGAAGCTGTCCGGCGGGTGTTATATACGGTTACCGGGAAAAAGGGTTCCTTGCTTCTTCCCCTCTTATTTGCGGTCCTTGGATGGCAATTACTGAAAAATCACCGCAACTTTTCCTTGACTTACCGCTTTGTGGGTGTGATCACTGGTTGTCTCTGGGGAATCCTCCTTTTACACTTAATTTATTCCGGAGTGCCCAGCGCGCCGCTGCCCTTCGATTATCAAGAAGGGGGAGGAGCGGTGGCCAGTATCTTTCTGTATGGGTTGGACCGGATCTTCTCTTTAACAGGGACAGTAGTGGTTTTATGTCTGCTGCTATTAATTTCGGT
>DOID01000054.1:14646-16802 GCA_003511465.1 Bacillota bacterium
GATATCCCCAGAAAGCCACGGATCAGAACAGGTGAGCGTAAAAACGACAATCCGGGGCGAAAGGAAAATCCGAAACAGGAAGCACCAGCTCTAGTGGCGGTGCAAAGCGGACGTAAGCTTGGCCCGTATCAATTGCCGTCTTTAGATCTACTGAAACCGCCAATCCGTCAGAAACGTAACCCTAAAATCCCGGACCAATCGGCCCAATTGGAGGCGACCCTCGCTTCCTTCGGGGTGAAGGCTCAAATCATGGCGGTCCACCAGGGTCCGGTGATTACGCGTTACGAAATTCATCCGGCACCGGGGGTTAAAGTCAGCAGAATTGTGAATCTGGCTAATGATCTTGCTTTAGCCCTAGCGGCACGGGGTTTAAGGATTGAAGCGCCGATCCCCGGAAAATCAGCGGTTGGGATCGAAGTGCCAAATCAAGAAGCACGTACTGTTACCCTCCGGGAAGTGGTGGAGTCTCGCCCTTTCTGGAGCGCCGGAAAACTTGGGCTGGCGATGGGAGTGGACATTACCGGGGAGCCGAGTGTGACTAATTTAGACAAAATGCCCCATCTGTTGATTGCCGGCGCGACCGGTTCCGGGAAAAGTGTCTGTCTGAACGGTCTAATTCTTTCTCTTTTATACCGGGCGTCACCAGTTGAGGTAAAAATGATTCTGATCGACCCGAAGCGGGTGGAACTATCTGTTTACGAGGACATTCCCCATCTGGCCGCCCCGGTTGTGACCGAGCCGAAAAAGGCTGCTGCCGTTCTTAAGGCTGTTATTGCCGAGATGGAGTCAAGGTACAAGGCCTTTGCCGAGAAAGGGGTTAGAGATATCGCCCGCTATAATCGGGTGAACGAAAACCCCATGCCCTATGTGGTCGTGGTGATTGATGAATTAGCCGACCTGATGATGGTCGCGCCGGTGGATGTGGAGGATTCCATTTGCCGTTTGGCGCAGATGGCCAGAGCGACCGGGATCCATCTGGTTGTTGCCACCCAACGGCCGTCGGTCGATGTAATTACTGGCTTAATTAAAGCTAATATTCCTTCCCGGATTGCCTTTGCGGTTTCGTCCCAGGTGGACTCGCGCACCATTTTAGACTGTGCCGGTGCCGAACAACTCCTCGGCCGGGGCGATATGCTATTCGCACCGGTAGGTGCCTTAAAACCCGTCCGGTTGCAGGGTGCCTTGGTCCGGGACGAAGAGATTAAAGCCGTTACCGAGCATTGGCGGCGGCAGGGCTCGCCCGATTATGTGGAAGCTTTGCTCAATCCCCAGCCAACACAGGGTGCCGGCGGCATTGCCGGGGAAGAAGACGAACTGTTTTGGGATGCGGTACAGATGGTGATTGATCAGGGGCAAGCCTCCGCCTCTTCCTTGCAGCGCCGGTTTAGAATCGGTTATACCCGGGCGGCGCGTTTGATCGATGTGATGGAGGATAAAGGCTTTGTCGGTCCTCACGAAGGAAGTAAACCAAGGACAGTACTGATTAACCGGCGACAGCTGGAAGAGCTGAACAAGCCAGAGGCCTAGTTGACTTTATTTATCAGCAGGATATTACCAGGCTTATGCCGAAGTTTTTGAGAAGAAGAGCCTGTTAAGCTGGCGCTTTGCTTGAGGAGGGACAACAATGAAAGAGATCGGAGCAATGTTAAAAGCAGCGCGCGAAGAAAAAGGGTTATCCCTGGATGAAATCCAGATGGTGACCAAGATCCGCTACAAACATTTGGAAGCATTGGAAGCGGGCGACTTTGACAAGATTCCAGGAGAAGTCTATGTGAAGGGTTTTCTCGTTAATTTTGCCAAAAACGTGGGGTTAGATGGCGAGCAGATTTTGCAAAAATACTATGCCGCCAAAGAGCAGGAGCTCCAAGTTGATGAAGGCAGTTTAACCCAAGCGGAGGGGTCGCTCGGTGTTTTGACCGAGACGGTGGTGCCCGAAAAGGTACCAGCCAAGCAGCCTGCCCGCAAAAAAACGGCTTTCCTCATTCCGGGGGTGATCGGTTTTCTCTTGGTCGTGGTGATTATGCTTTGGGCGCTGTTACCCTCAGCGTCTGATTCCCAGGAAGCGTCACGGACGGAGACCCCACCGGCGGAGGAGCATGAGCTTGCCGAGGAAAGGGTAACCGGACAAGAAGTGACGAGAACAGAGGAGCAGCAGC
>DOID01000132.1:0-518 GCA_003511465.1 Bacillota bacterium
ATCAAGTATGTTTTTATCTTTGAAAACAAAGGGGAAGCTGTTGGGGTAACCCTCCATCATCCTCATGGCCAGATCTATGCTTTCTCGTACATCCCGCCGACAGTTGAAAAAGAACTAGGCGCAGCCAAGCGCTATTATGAGCAGCACCAAAACTGCCTATTCTGCGCGACGCTAGCCGAGGAATACCAAGACGGACGGCGCATTGTCTTTGGAGGCGAACGATTTGTGGCATTTATCCCCTTCTTTGCCCGCTACCCCTATGAAGTATACCTCGCCCCTAAAAAACACCTGGCTTCCATGGCTGAGTTCACCGCCGAAGATCGACGGGATTTGGCCTTAGTATTAAAGGGATTGTTGCTTAAATATGATGCCCTTTTTGGTTTTTCCTTCCCCTATCTGATGGTCGTACACCAAGCACCGACCGATGGTGCCGAGTACCCCCATTACCATCTTCATTTTGAGTTTTATCCTCCCCATCGTACCGCGAAAAAACTAAAATACCTGGCCGGTTGTGAAGC
>DOID01000132.1:648-3468 GCA_003511465.1 Bacillota bacterium
GTCGGACCCCAAAGTATAAGCGAAGTCGAAATCCTAGATCAGGAGGGATAACGTGGAAGCGCTAGCAGTTTTGAAACAAGCTTTTGTCAAGACCTTCGGTCATGCTGACGGCTTAACGGTTGTCCGGGCCCCGGGACGGGTAAACTTGATCGGGGAGCACACTGATTACAACGGAGGTTTCGTCTTTCCCATGGCAATTGAATTCGACATGATGCTGGCGGCCAGAAAACGCACTGACCAAGTGGTTAAGATCCATTCCATTGATTACGGAAGCACAGTGGAATTTACCCTGGACTGTCCGCTCACCTATGATACGAAAGAACTTTGGAGTAATTACCTGCGGGGAGTGCTCTGGGCGATGCAGGGAGCAGGTGCCCACCTTGGTGGCATGGAGATTGCCTTCCTCGGTACAATTCCGCAGGGGTCGGGGCTGAGTTCCTCGGCTGCTTTGGAGGTAGCCACGGCGGTTGCGGTCCGGCACTTGACCGACTTTAACATTTCCCAGCCCGACCTTGCCCTCCTGTGTCAAAAGGCGGAGAACGAATTTGTCGGGATGAAATGTGGCATCATGGATCAGTTTATTTCCATGCTCGGAGAGGAAGGCCATGCTTTGTTGGTGGACTGCCGGACGCTGGATTATGAACCGATCCCCATCGACCTTGGCGGTTACCAGATTTTGATCTGCCACAGTGGAGTCAAACATAGTCTCGTTGACTCCGCGTACAATCAGCGGCGTCAGGAATGCGAAACCGGTGTCCGGATCCTAGCCGCTCACTTCCCGGCGGTGCAAGCTTTACGGGATGCGAATTTAGAGATGCTGGCGGCCTGTGCTGCTGCGCTCCCTCCGGTGATCTATAAACGCTGTCACCATGTCATCACCGAGAATGAACGGGTCCTAAAAAGCACTAAGGCGCTTAAAGCTGGAGATTTAATTAGTTTCGGACAATTTCTGAACCAATCCCATGATTCACTCAGGGATGATTACGAAGTTAGTTGTAGCGAGGTTGATCTCTTGGTGGACTTAGCTCGTAAGGTTAACGGAGTGCTGGGGGCGAGGATTACCGGTGGCGGTTTTGGCGGTTGTACGGTGAACCTGATTAAAGGGGAGGCCGTGGAGGAGTTTTTAGCCCAAGTTATCCCCGCCTACCAAAAAGAGACCGGGATCAAGGCTCAGGTATACACAAGCAAGGCCGCAAGTGGTGCGGAGATTTTATAAATTGAGGTGAGCGCTTTGAAAGTATTGGTCACCGGAGGAGCGGGCTATATTGGCAGCCAAGTTGCTTTGGATTTGGCACGGGAAGGGCATGACCCGGTAATCCTCGATAATTTAGGTAAGGGACACCGAGAAGCGGTAATCAAGGGAACTTTCATCCAGGGGGAGATCAGCGATTTTGATCTGGTGACTGAGGTTATTGCCCGAGAAAAGGTGGAGGCCGTTATTCATTTGGCCGCTCATAGTCTGGTTGGCGAGTCGGTGCAAGATCCGGCGAAATACTTCCGGAACAACATCGGAAATGGCCAGGCGCTCCTGGACGCGTTGGTGGCGGGCGGGGTAAAGTATCTCGTTTTTTCGTCGACCGCTGCGGTTTACGGAGAACCGGAGCAGGTGCCGATTCCGGAGGACCATCCCAAAAACCCCACTAACCCCTATGGATTTTCCAAATTAACCTTTGAAGGCATTCTACAATTTTACGAGCAAGCCTATGGTTTGCGTTTTATGTCGCTTCGCTACTTCAACGCCGCCGGTGCCGATCCGGAAGCGGAGATCGGCGAAGACCATCACCCCGAATCCCACCTGATTCCCATCGTTTTACAAACGGCCCTGGGTGCAAGGGATCACCTGGAGTTATACGGGACGGACTACCCAACCCCCGACGGGACCTGCGTCCGGGATTATATCCACGTCGCCGATCTTTCCCAGGCCCATCTCCTGGCTTTAAAAGCCCTGGCAGCTGGGGGGAACTCAGCCATTTATAACCTGGGGAATGGACAGGGGTATTCCAATAAAGAGGTAATTGAGACTGCCCGCCGGGTAACCGGAAAAGAGATTAGAGTACTTGACGGCCCTCGCCGCCCGGGCGATCCGGCTGTCTTGGTTGCTTCGTCGGCGAAGATCAAGGCGGAGCTGGGATGGAACCCTAAATATCCGGACTTGGAACAAATCATCGCCACCGCCTGGCGCTGGCATCAGAGCCATCCCCAGGGGTATTAATTGGGTATTACATATGATTAGAATAAAACCCCATCATTTTATGGATATAATAAAACTTTATGGTTCTGGACTAAATGAGTTTATTCCTGATCAAGTATACAAACATGATTTTTATTTAGTTGCAAACAAAGTTATAAATAATCATAAGGTTGTATTAACACTTACAGATGGGGAAGACGATATCTGTAGACCATGTAAATTCAATAAAGAAGGATATTGTACAGACTCCATATCGCATATACCTAATATCACATCAAAAGATTATTATAATCAGGTTTTAGATCATAGGCTAATGGATATAATGAATTTGTCATTTGATAAAATATACTTTGCTTCTGAGTTATGTAATATTATGTATAAAAATAGAGACGCAATAATTTCGATCTGGGAAGAAGAATCCGATCCTATTACGCAAAGAAGGTATGAACTATTTTGTGTCGGGAGTTTAAGATATAGCAGTGCATACGAGTAAAAAATACGGGCAAGTGTAATTCACCGATGAGCCTCATTTTTTAGATTCAACATGACATTAGCACAGAATGACTACACATTTAATAATCTTAGTATTGACAATTGGGATCAAACATGTTAATTTGATATTAACAAGT
>DOID01000060.1:0-4534 GCA_003511465.1 Bacillota bacterium
TATGGATTTAACGGAGAGGGGATACTCGGGATGTTTTTGAAATAATGCAGTACAATGAGGAAGGGCTTTGTACCAGTCAGGTGGCTTTATTGAACAATAGTGTAATTGAAAGCTCCTTCATGTTATATGACGGGGATAAGATTATCAACTATGATATAGAAGGAAAAGTGAGAGCAATAACGGAAACGGTGGGAAACAAAGAAACCCATTATTATTATTTTAATGGTAGCCCAAGTTCGAAGACGGAATGTATATCGAAAAAGGATAAGCCGAAACTCTTGACTGCAATGATCTAAGTCGATTAGATCAACTTTAAACTTGGCAATCAAATAGACTTTTTATGCTTTATATTTCTCGATTAGCGCGGAAGCCATCCGCTAGCCCTACCGGTATTAAATGCTTCACTTATGTTGTTTCACTAGTTTTACATAATGAAGTACTGAAACATGCTTGGAACTCGTTAGTGTATAATTTTAGTTGGCAGGTAGGATAAAAAAGGAAGGCACCCCAAAAGGTACCTTCCCTGTACATAAATCATCCGTTATAATGAATTTGCAACAAAACAAAAAACGGAGTGATTGATATGTACGGTTTAAGTTTAAACAATACTGATTTAGATTTCAAGACCCTTGAAAAAACAATTTATAAAACAGTCTGCGATATTGCCTGCAATTGTTTAAAAGATGTTCTGGAACGACTTGATTTGATGCTGTCGGCCCGGCGTGATCCCAAGGAATACAAAAATAAGGGATTAAAAAAGACCAGTATTCATACTGTAATGGGAACCGTTGAGTACTCCAGACGAATATACAAGACTCAGGATGAAAACGGGCGGAACCAATACATATTTTTATTGGATAAATATTTAAAAAGTGAAACCATTGGTCGTGTTTCTTCAAATTTGGCGGAAAAGATAGTGGAAAGAGCCCTCGAAGAGCCTTACCGAAAAACAGCCCAAGCGATTGAAAGTCTATCAAACAAAGGGCTCAGTCACACCGCAGTCTGGAATGTGGTTCAAGTTGTTGGGGAAAAGCTTGATGCGCAGGAAAGACAGCTCATCAGAGAGTATCAGCAAGGTAAAAGCAAAGGACAGCGTTGCGTGAAAGTGCTGTTCCACGAGGCCGATGGGATTTGGCTTTCCATGCAAGGCAAAGATCGGCCCTGTAAGGGAAAGAGTAAGAAAAAAGAGTTAAAGCTTGCCGTGAATTATGAGGGCTGGAAAAAGCGGGCGGGTCAAAAAGAAGGATACGTAGTTCATAACAAAACGGTCTGTAGCGGATTTTCTAGTAGTCGTGAATTCAAGGAACTATGGGATGCCACCGTGGCGGAAAACTACAATACCGATGAGATCGAAGTGAGAATCATTAATGGAGACGGAGCTTCCTGGATTAAAGCGGGGCTTGGGGAAGAAGGTTCCCATTTTCAGCTGGATCCGTTTCATATTTCACAAGCCATTATCAAAAAGGTGCCTCATAAAAAGCAGGCCAGCAAATTAAAGAGGTTTTTAAGACAGGGCGAAGTTGACAAAGGGTTTGACTATTTAACTGAACTACTCATTCAAAACAATAAGGACCAAGACAAGTTCAAAAAGCTAGAGGATCTGTATAATTATTTGGCCCGTAATCACGAAGGCCTAATCCCATTTCATTTAAGGGGCATAGACCTGCCAAAACCCCCTCAGGGGTTAGAATACCGCACTCTAGGCACCATGGAACATAATGTGTGCGATATCGTTGCCCTGAGGATGAAAGGGCGTAAAATGAGTTGGTCCATAAATGGGGCCAGTCATTTAGCAAAATTATTGGCCGCCAGGGCCAGCGGGACACTCTACGCAAATCTAGATGGGCTTTTAGGTGGTGCTGTTTCAGAGGAAAAACTCGAAGAGGTAATAGAAGTTGTTCTGCTCTCCGCCGCTGAAGTCAACAAGAAACCAAAGGAAAGTAAATTTTACAAGATACAGGAATCCCCGGTACCCTTCACGGGAAAAGCCCTCACGGAAGGTAGGAAAGCAATTCAACGGCTTGTAGGTAATCGAATAGCCAGTGAATTAGTGTACCGATAAAAGTGAATGCCAGTAATCACGCCCCGGGATAAATGCATTTTTTAATGAGAAAGCATCATTGGGGCTGGGCCCACAACTTACAGTAATTGGTGCAAAAGGATTGAAATTCACCCAAAAGGGTAATGGATGATTTTGTAAGGAAAAAGTTGCCCACTAAAACTTGACACATACAGGATGAGGCTATTTATTGACAATTACCACAACCAATGATATATGATATAGTAATAATCATAAGAACTGGCAGGTGACGGGTTTGGAACAAGTAGAAATTATGCCCGCAAGAATAAAAATCGCATCCATCCTGCGGAAAGCCATCTTAGCTGGGGAATTCCACGAGGGCCAAGAACTATCGCTAACGGATTTAGGAAGAAAACTCGGGGTGTCCCGCACACCGGTACGCGAGGCCTTTCAAACCCTGGCTTCCGAAGGGTTGATCCAACTGCGGATGAATAGAGGAGCTATTGTTAAGGGAATTAACCCCAAATTTATTACTGATCACTATGAAATGCGCATTCTATTAGAGTGTGAAGCTGTAGCCCGTGCCACGGTAAATCGGATGGACACTTCTCATTTGTTTGAGATCCAACAAAAAATTGTGGACAACCTTTCCATTGTTACCCAAGACGAATATATTAACTATAATCAGGTTTTACACACCTCGATCTGGAAAGCGGCGGACAATCAAAAGTTATCTAACTTCCTGATGGGGCTCTGGAACGGTCCCTCGGTAGGGAAAACCACTATCGATGCGGAACATCGCTTTGAATCTATTAAGGAGCATGGAGAAATTATTCAATATATCTACTCATATGAACCTGACAAGGCTAAAAAAGCGATGGATAAACATATCCGTCGTAGCATGAATAATATTCTTGATAGTTATAACCTTGAAAGATAAGTAAAGAACCCCCACTTTTGTGAGGGTTCTTTATATATCGCTTTAATACTACTTCTAAGCTGTTTTGTCGATCAGAACTAATTTCTATAATAACGCTCAGAGGTTAAACTTCTCAATGGCTTGCTCCCGCATTTTGTACTTGAGAATCTTTCCGGCGGCGTTCATTGGGAATTCGGTCACGAAATCAACGTAACGCGGGGTTTTATGCTTGGCCATGTGGGAGCGGACATACCCTTGAATTTCGGCGGCGTCCATCGTCATCCCTGCCTTTAAAATCACACAAGCCATAATTTCTTCCCCATACCCTTTGTCAGGCACGCCAATCACTTGCACATCCTGGACTTTCGGATGGGTATAGATAAAATCCTCGATCTCCTTCGGGTAGATATTCTCGCCGCCGCGAATGATCATATCCTTAATTCGTCCGGTGATTTGGAAATAGCCATTAGCGTCCCGGCGGGCCAGATCCCCCGTGTGTAACCAGCCGTTTTCATCAATCGCGGCCGCCGTCGCCTCTGGCATCTTATAGTAACCTTTCATGATGTTATAACCGCGCGCGACAAACTCTCCGTTCTCTCCATCGGGAAGATCTTCACCGGTTTTCGGATCGACGATCTTACACTCCACTCCGGGGAGGGCGCGACCGACGGTATTCACCCGCAGTTCAAGGGCATCGTCGACCCGGCTTTGTGTACAACCGGGGGAGGACTCGGTCTGACCATATACAATCGTGATCTCGCGCATATTCATCTTCTCCACTACATCCTCCATCACCTTAACCGGGCAGGGACTACCAGCCATAATCCCGGTTCTCATCTGGGAGAAGTCGGTTTTGGGGAAATCCTCATGGCCCAGCATGGCAATGAACATGGTGGGCACCCCATGGCAACAGGTGATCTGCTCTTGGCTAATCGCTGCCAAGGACAGTCTGGGTGAAAAAGCAGGTAACGGTGTAAGGGTCGCGCCATGGGTCATGGCCGCCGTCATCGCCAGCACCATCCCGAAACAGTGAAACATGGGGACCTGCACTAGCATGCGGTCAGCGGTAGATAGATCCATGCAATCACCGATATTTTTCCCGTTATTGACCACATTATAGTGGGTGAGCATTACCCCTTTGGGAAAACCGGTGGTCCCGGAGGTGTACTGCATATTACAGACATCATTTTTACTAATAGACATGGCCCGGCGGTACACCTCTTCGCGGGGAACGCGCTTGGCCATGGCAAAGGCTTCATCCCAAGTCAGACACCCTTTTTGTCTGGAATCGATGGTGATGATGTTACGCAGGAAAGGCAAGCGTTTTGTATGCAGCGGGCGGCCGGTCTCAGCGGTTTCCAGTTCCGGACAGAGTTCCTTGATGACGGCAACATAATCCGAGTCCTTATGGCCATCGATCATGACCAAAGTATGGGTGTCGGACTGGCGGAGTAGGTATTCCGCTTCGTGAATTTTATAGGCAGTATTTACCGTCACCAGGACCGCACCGATCTTCGTCGTTGCCCAAAAGGTGATGAACCACTGGGGAACATTGGTGGCCCAGATCGCCACATGATCACCGGGTTTGACCCCCA
>DOID01000060.1:4678-8467 GCA_003511465.1 Bacillota bacterium
GCGTACTGGTCGGGGAACTCCTCTACCATCCGGTCCAGCACTTGTGGAAAGGTCAGGTCAATGAGGGTATCTTTCTCCCACACATACTTACCGGTCTTGGCCTTATTATCAAAGAGACGACTGGGGGCGGTTGATTTTTTGAGGTAACGCTCCATGAAATTGGCATAATGGGGAAAGACCACGCCCGCATCGCTCAGTTCGGCCGCCCAGCGTTTAACCCACTCGAGGGAGATATAACCTTCATAGTTAATTGAGCGTAAGGCTAGCATCATATCGTCAATGGGGAGGTCGCCTTCGCCCATCATTTTGTACTTAACCGCACCGTCCTCAACCACAGAATCTTTAATGTGGACGTATTTGATATAGGCGCCTAGATTTTGAACGGTGGTCTCCGGTTTTTCGCCAGCAAACCGGTATGGATGGTGCAAATCCCAGAGCGCGGCCACCGCATCGCTTCCTACTTGGTCGAGGAGATTACGCAGACGGTTGGTATCGGCATAGACGCCGTTGGTCTCCACCAGCAGGGTCACCCCTTTGGCTTCCGCCAGCGGCGCTAAGCGCCGGAGGGCTGTAAGCACCACCTCATCATCTACCTCATCGGACGGGTGGGGCTCTCGGTCAGCCAGGATCCTAATATAATCCGTACCGAGCTTGGCGGCGAGGGTAATATATTCTACAATTTCCTGGTAATTCGCTTCCGCCTGCTCCGGAAATTTCAAGCAACACCCCGACGAGAGGCAAGGGATTTCCAGCCGCAGTTTGGCTAATTTCTCAACCGTCTCCGGTAACTGACTTTCGGTAAAAGGTTGTGCTTTAACCGCAAAGATTTCCTTGCCTAGTCCCCGGATCTCAATCCCCTCAAAACCCAGGTCCTTCGCCATCGCATAAATATCGGTCCAATCAAAATCAGGGCAACCTAGTGTCGAAAAAGCAATTTTCATTCGATCTCCTCCTCGCGTATAAAAAAAGCCTTCATCCTTACCTGATCGGCAAGAGACGAAAGCTTTACTTCCGTGGTACCACTCTTCTTGGTATCAAAATACCCACTTTTATGACATCGGTCGTCAGGGACAAAACCCCTGAAAACGAATATCCTCTCTTGGTAACGGCGAGAAACCCGTTCATGCTTACTTGCCCGGCTCTGAAAAAACCAAAGCTTTCGGATGACTGCTCCCGGGTGAGTTCACTCTGCCTAGGTGCGCTGTTTTTCAGCAACCAACAGCTTTCTGTGCCACCGATCCGACAGGGCGTTTTCCCGTTCAACGCATTTTTCGTTTAGATATATTTCATATAAGATATCAAACCTGATGGTATTTGTCAAGCGGAATAAACTAAAGCACAAACCTGAATTCCCAGGTATTGCCGCCGTTTAACAGGTCAAAACCGACTTCCAACCGGAACATACCCATGGGTGTATCATATCCGAGCCCGAGACCGGCATCCAGCATGAAATCGGCCTTGGTAAAATCACTAGCCCGTTCAGCCACTTTTCCCAGATCCACACAAACGAGGCCGTAGAGATCGCTTACCGGCAACTGTTTGCGATATTCCAGATTATTTACTAAATAAGCATTACCGGCCAGTTCATATTCGTGCCCGCGAAGTGGAATCGAATTATATCCTCCGGCCAGAAATTGGAAGTTTAAGGGGGTATGATCCGTGGCCAATCCACCCTTTAGCGAATAGACCACTTTATCCTCGGCGACCGCAAGGCTTTTCGCATAATTAAAACTGCCGTAACTATAATCCGCGCCATCTTCCAAAGCGAAGCCGTGCCCCAGATTAATTCTTAAATCGGCTAAATCTGTTCTCAGCGCAGCAATAACATACTTTTGTTCAGAAAGAGTGCCCTCCTCAAGGTAAGCGGCGTTTTGATAAGTAAGGGTATAACCCATGGTCAAATTAGGATTAATAAAGTGTCTCATGAAAAGTTTATGGCGTTGACCGTTTAATTCAAAGCTCCGCTGATTGAACTTCTTATGTTCTTCGAAGTTACGGAATTCATAAGTATATATGCTGCCGTTCGCGCCTAAAAAGTCAAAGCCCACGCTCTGCCAAGGTCCGGGAGCATCATTTGCAAAGTCATCCGCCTTCCAATTCACGCCTACGGAAAAACTGACCCCATTGCCCCAGGGGTTGATGATTCTTTGCGTGAATTGACTTTCGGTAAGATCACCTACCAGATAAAAAACGTAGATGTAGGGATGAAGCATAAAATAGCCCGCGTCTTCCACCTGAATGATCACCCTGACCTTGTTTCCAGTCATTGCTTCCGTAGAAATCGCGATGGAAAAAGGGTCAAAGATGTTTGTCCCGAATAATGTTTGCACGATTAATGCTTCGGTCTCGGCGGACCATTGATCATCGATCCCCACTGGCAAGTGTTTAAGGACCAACTGCGGGTCGGTTCTGGTCAATCCCTTCACGACAATATCCCCAATGATCAGCTCCTCTGTCTCCCCATGGACACTGCTTGCTACGGTCAACAAGAGAATGATCACCAAAAACAGTAATCTGAATTTACGCATCATGCTCCTCCACTTCATCAGAGTTTTTCAAAACCCATTAATACCAGATGTTAGGAGGATTATAACACACTTTTCATTACCCCTTCAATGCCCCAATCGTAATCCCCTTCGTAATCTGGTCATTCAGCGCCATATAGAGCAAAAGTGACGGCAGCGCCACCAAGGTCATGACGGCAAACTGCACCGCGTACCGGGAAGCATACTGACCGGCAAAATTATAGACAGCAAACGGCAGGGTCCGGTAGCGGTCACTGGCCAGGTAAGTGGCTGCCATGATAAAGTCATTCCAGGTCGTAAAGAAGGTCATAATAATTACCGTAATCACTGCTGGCTTGGCCAAGGGGAAAACCGCATGGATAATAATGTGGAAAATGGTCCCGCCGTCAATTAAGATCGATTCTTCAATTGATACCGGGATCGAACGAATAAAACCGGTCATCAAAAAGGTCCCCAGCGGCAAGGTGATCCCGATATAGGGAATGATTAAGCCTAAATAGGAATCGGCGATCCCTACCGCGCGGAAACTCATGAAATTCGGTAACAACGTCGCGTGCAGTGGAATCATCATCCCCAACAGGATGGTGGTTAAGAAAATGTTCCTCATTTTCCACTGCATACGCACAAAAGCATAGGACATGGTCACGGAAAAAAGCACGGTCAAACTAACACTAACTACATTGATAATGATACTGTTCAAAAGATACTGGGGGATTTTCCCGTCTACCCAAGCGACCTTGTAGTTCTTGAACTGCGGGTCACGGGGCCAAATTAACAGGTCCGGCCCGAAAAGGTCACCATCCTTGACCAGCGAATAATTGATTAACCAAACCAAGGGAAAGAGCTGGCCGATGGCTACAATTAGCAGTAACAAATAAATAAAATAGCGGGCGAATTTCTTACCAGGCAACGAACTGGCTTTGATCGAATCCGCTTGAATCTGATATTTTACGTTCCTCATCTTCTCCCCTCCGCCCCTCAATTAATAATACTCTTTCTTAAAGCATTTATTTAACACCACTGTCGTGATCAGGCAGACCGCGACGAATAAAACGGAAACCGCATTGCCATAGGCAAACTCATAGGCATCAAAGGCTTTGATATAAAGGTAATTGGCTAAAAACTGGCTGGCATTACCCGGCCCGCCGTTGGTGGTCAGATAAATGGTTTCCATCTGTTTTAACGAAGAGATAACCGCCCAGATCACATTAACGGCAATTACCGGTAGCATCAGGGGGATGGTGATCCGGCCGAGGGTTTGGCG
>DOID01000060.1:8705-8897 GCA_003511465.1 Bacillota bacterium
GCTTTGTTTAAGAGCCCATACTGGGAGTTATAGATGCTCACCCACATCTTGGAGGTTACCATGATCGGAATGACACAAGGAATGAAGAAAATTGTTTTAAAGATCCTTTCCACTTTACCCCCGATCCGGTCCAAGAGCACGGCAAAAAGGAAGGCGAGTGGGTGTTGGATCGTGACGGTCATAATGGCAAGG
>DOID01000117.1 GCA_003511465.1 Bacillota bacterium
GGTGATCGGTTTTCTCTTGGTCGTGGTGATTATGCTTTGGGCGCTGTTACCCTCAGCGTCTGATTCCCAGGAAGCGTTACCCGGCAACACACCGGCGGAGGAGCATGAGCTTGCCGAGGAAAGGGTAACCGGACAAGAAGTGACGAGAACAGAGGAGCAGCAGCATACTGTAGAGACCTGGCCAACCCAGGAGGAGCGGGAAGCGTTACCCGGCAACACACCGGAATCATTACTGAGTGTTCAAGCCAGTGAAGTGGTTTGGCTGGGAGTCTACGGCCGAGTTTCCGAAAGGGTGATCTTTGAAGGCACCCTTTACCCCGATGAACGGCAGGAATGGGCCTTGACGGAGGATGTGACCCTTCGGATCGGCAACGCCGGTGGTTTGCGCGTAAATTATGGCGGCGCGGATCTAGGGCCACTGGGTTATTCCGGCCAGGTGATTACGAAGGTGATTACCGTAGATTAACAGAACTTGTTCGCTTTGTAAAGAGGAATTTCGGGCGACGGAACGAATTTAGCCTTTAGGTGAGAAAATTGGATCGGTTAACCGATGAAAAAATTATTAGCGATGTAAAAGAGAATAATGAGCTTGTTACGGTGATCTCCGAGTATGTTAACCTTAAACAGCGCGGAAAAACCTTTATGGGGTTATGCCCTTTTCATAGCGAAAAAACCCCTTCGTTTACGGTCAGCCGCGAGAAGCAACTTTTTCACTGTTTCGGCTGCGGCGCCGGGGGTGATGTCCTCACTTTTGTCATGCGGATGGAAAATCTGACTTTCGGGCCAGCCCTTCGCTTCTTGGCCGAGCGGGCTGGAATCCCTTTACCTGAAGTTCAACTTTCGCCGAACATGCAAAAAAGGAAAGCCGAAAGAGAACGTCTTTACCAGTTAAATGCGTTTGCCGCCGATTATTACCGCAAGGTCCTCTGGGGAACCCAAACCGGAGAAAAAGCAGCAGCTTACTTGGAAACCCGGGGGATTTCCCGTGCGGCTGCCGAAAAGTTCCGTCTGGGCTATGCGCCTCCCCAATGGGCTGCCTTGGTCGGCCTCTTTCGAAAAAAAGAGATCGCCCTTGGTGAGGCGGAAAAAGCCGGTCTGGTTTGTGGCGGCGGGGAAGGCTTTTATGATCGGTTCCGGGACCGGTTATTGTTTCCGATTACCAATGCTCGTGGTCAGATTGTAGGCTTTGGCGGTCGGCTTTTGGGCGATGGACAACCTAAATATCTAAACTCGCCGGAAACTGCGGTTTTCCAAAAGGGTGATTCCCTTTATGGGCTATTTCAGGCCCGGGAGGGGATTCGCCGCCGGGAGCGGGTGATCGTTATGGAAGGGTATATGGATGTGATCCAGGCCCACCAACAAGGGTTGGATGAAGTGGTTGCCTCCTTAGGAACGGCTTTGACCACGGAGCAAGTGAAACTGTTAAAGCGTTATACTGATCAAGTGTATATTGCCTATGATGCCGATGCCGCCGGAGAGGCGGCGACGATCCGCGGCTTAGATCTCCTGGCCGCGGTGGGTGTAAATGTACGGGTTGTCCGGCTCCCGAGCGGAGAGGATCCCGATTCCTTACTTAAAAAGGAAGGCGTTGAGGCTTTCCAGCGTTTCGTGGATGAAAGTGTTGATCTTTTTACCTTTAAATTAGCATATATTCTAGAGCAAGAGGAGATTGCGACCCCCGACGGCAAAGCCCGGGCTGTCCAACGGGTTTTCCCCATTCTTAGTCAGGTTAAAAATCAAATTATGCGGGAAGCCTATCTCAAACAAACAGCGACGGCGGTAGGAGTCTCCGAAACGACCATTTACGATGAGTGGCGCATATACTCGTATAACTCAAGGAAAAATAAACAACGTTTGGATATAAAAAACAACCAGCGGCATACTAATGATATTACTTATCAGCAACAACCAGGGATTCTTCCCGCCGAGAAAAACCTTTTGCAGTTGGAAAGACAACTTTTACGTGGCTGTTTGCAGGAGAAAGATTTTTTTACGCGAATAAAACAAGCGTTAAAAGAGATTAAGTTTTCCGCTCCACTTTATACTGAATTGTTGCACCAATTGGTTGAATGGGATGTTTCCGGAGAATGGCCACCACCGGCTACGGCCTTCCCTCCGGAAACTCGCGCATTATATATAGAACTCCTCACGGAGAACACCATGAATCCGCTGCCGGTTGATGTCGAGGGTTGCCTGAAGCGGCTGGAGCAACACCAAATAGCTGAGGAAATTCGCCGGTTACAGCGGGAAGTAGCGGTCAGCCTGGATCTACAGGCGAGTGCCCCTACTCCGGCTCTGGATTTACAAAATAAATTGGCCTTATTAAACAAACTCCACAAAAAACTGCGAGAAGATTTTCCGACTTTCTCCGGTTTAAGATAAAAATGGTTATTTTATTAATTATTTCTCCGGTTTTCTCTGGGAAGGATGATTGTAAAAGTGAGTAAAGAAAAAGAGGTTAAAAAGCACAATCTAGCTTCTGCTGAGCGGATCCAAGGCAGTACAAATCAAAAAGCGCTCAAAGCAGCTGCGATTAAAAAGATCCTCGCCTTAGGCAAGCAAAAGGGTATTATTAACTATAAGGATATCATGGACACCTTTGATCATATTGAACTTGCTCCGGAGGAAATCGATGGGATCTATGAACTTTTAACCAGCAAAGGGATTGATTTTGTGGCGGAAGATGAGGAGCCCCAGACTAAAGACGAAAAAGACGATGAAAAAGAGGGCGAAGTCGATCTCTCCCTCCCGGAAGGCATTTCTTTAGATGATCCGGTACGGATGTATTTGAAGGAGATTGGCCGGGTACCGCTGTTAACCGCGGAAAGCGAATTGGACTTAGCGCAGCGGGCACAAAGCGGGGATGAAAATGCCAAACGTCGCTTAGCCGAAGCCAATCTTCGTTTAGTGGTGAGTATCGCCAAAAGATATGTCGGCCGGGGTATGCTCTTTCTTGATTTGATTCAAGAGGGAAACTTAGGGTTAATCAAAGCGGTGGAAAAATTCGACTATCACAAAGGGTTTAAATTCAGTACTTACGCTACCTGGTGGATTCGGCAGGCCATCACCCGGGCGATTGCGGATCAAGCCCGGACTATCCGGATTCCCGTTCATATGGTTGAAACCATTAATAAGCTAATCCGCATCTCCCGGCAGTTGTTGCAGACGCTTGGACGGGAACCAAGCGCGGAAGAGATCGCCGAAGAGATGGGACTGAGCGTAGAGCGGGTCCGGGAGATCATCAAGATTGCGCAAGAGCCGGTCTCTTTAGAGACTCCCATCGGGGAAGAGGAAGATAGTCACCTAGGGGACTTTATTGAAGACCAGGATGCACTGGCTCCGGCGGATGCTGCTTCTTTCCGCCTCCTGAAAGAACAACTGGAAGAAGTGCTGGATACCCTCACAGCCCGGGAAGAAAAAGTCCTCCGCCTGCGGTTTGGTCTGGAGGACGGGCGCGCCCGAACA
>DOID01000085.1:0-132 GCA_003511465.1 Bacillota bacterium
GGATAATTTGACGGATTGCGAAGAATATATTATAATAGCATATTAGTATGTTTATTCTTGGATTCTATGTGCCTAAGGAATTAATTTGTGGGCAGCGAGGGGAGGGAAATAGATCATGGCCGAAGTCAAGAT
>DOID01000085.1:231-1164 GCA_003511465.1 Bacillota bacterium
TAGATCATGGCCGAAGTCAAGATCGGGAAAAACGAGTCCCTAGATAGTGCCTTGCGTCGCTTTAAGCGTCAGTGTCAGCGCTCAGGGATCCTCCAGGAAGTGAGAAAAAGGGAGCATTACGATAAGCCTAGCGTACGACGGAAAAAGAAATCGGAAGCCGCCCGAAAGAAGAATAAGAGATTTTCCTAATTGACTTTTAAGGTTCACCCGCGCACCGGGTGAACCTTTTTGCGTATTTTAGGGTTACGTAACGCCTGGGGTATAGTATAATTAAAACTGAGGAATAATCATTTCTTTTAAGAACCTAAGGAAAGTGGGGTTAGGTATGAAACTGAAGAAATTTATGAAAATCAGTCCTTTTACCCTTGTACTGCTTGTTATCGCCTTAGTGGTTACAATAGCATCTTACCGGGAGGTTAGCGAGGCGGACGCTGATTTATTGTATGTGATCCCCCTCAAAGGGAATATTTCCGGCGGGATCGCGGATTTTATCAGCCGGGCGATCAGCGAAGCCGAACAACGACAAGCTGATGCCATCTTATTGGAACTGAAAACACTGGGGGGCTATGCCGATTCGATGACGGAGATCGGGGACACCATCAGTAACTCGAAGATTCCCGTGGATGTGTTTATCGAAGGACGGGCGATCTCGGCTGGCGCTTACATTGCCTTATGCGCCAATCGGATTGTGATGTCGCCCAATGCGGTGCTCGGCGCTTCCCAACCCTTGGTAGCCGATGGTAGCCCAGCCCCGGAAAAAACGATCGCGGCTTTTCGTAAGATGTTTCGGGGGGTGGCAGAAGCGCGGGCGCAAAGAACAGGAATTGAGCTTAATCCGCTCTTGGCCGAGGCCATGGTTGACCCGGAGGTAGAAGTTGAAGGGGTGGTGGCCAAGGGTGAGCTCCTGGCGCTTACGGCGCAAGAAGCGCTTAA
>DOID01000085.1:1469-7412 GCA_003511465.1 Bacillota bacterium
CTCTTTTTTGGGGCACGGATGTTTTCCGGCTTGGCGGGGATGGAAGTGATTGTCCTTTTCTTCCTTGGTGTGGTCTTGTTGATCATAGAGGCCTTTTTTATTCCCGGTTTCGGGTTTGCCGGAATTTTGGGGTTATTCGCCACGGGGGGCAGCATTATTTTATCCTACGCCTCGAGCGGCCAGGGGGTTGCCGCTTTGATCATCGCGCTTAGTTGGTCCGTGTTCCTCGTGTCCTTGCTCTTCCAATATCTAAGGAAAAGTACGTTTCTGGACCGGATAATCCTCAAAACTGCGTCGGAGAAGGAAGAAGGCTATTCGGCGGTTCCTGTTTACGAAGAATATATTGGCCAGGTCGGCGTGGTGGTTCATCGGTTACGTCCGTCCGGCGTTATTGAGCTGGAGAATGGAAAACGGTTGGATGTGGTCTCAGAAAGCGCTTATATCTCGGCAGGGGAAAAGGTCAAGGTTATTGCCGTTGAAGGCAGGAGAATATTGGTGCGGGTCGAAGGGTAAAATTACCGATGTTGGTTAGTAAATCAGAAACGGGGGTTGTTTGATGGATATTTTCTCTTTGTTGGTTTTAGCTCTGATTATTATTTTTGTTCTGCTCTTCTTCAATTTTATTCCGGTCGGATTGTGGATCTCGGCGCTGGCGGCAGGGGTTAATGTTAGAATTTGGACTCTTTTTGCCATGCGCCTGCGGAGGGTGCCGCCTTCAAGGATTGTTTTGCCGATGATTAAAGCGGAGAAAGCCGGTTTGGAAGTTACCGTTGATAAGCTGGAAGCCCACTATCTGGCCGGTGGTAATGTGGACCGGGTGATTGACGCTTTGATCGCTGCCCAGCGGGCGGAGATTAATTTAAGTTTTGAACGGGCGGCGGCCATCGATTTAGCCGGGCGAAACGTTCTTGAGGCGGTGCAGATGAGTGTTAACCCGCGAGTGATTGAGACGCCCGAGGTTGCTGCTGTAGCCAAGGACGGGATTGAACTTAAAGCCAAAGCCCGGGTTACGGTGCGCGCCAATATTGACCGCTTAGTCGGAGGCGCTGGCGAAGTGACCATCATTGCCCGGGTGGGGGAAGGTATTGTTACGACTGTCGGTTCCTCCGATTCCCATAAGTCGGTATTAGAGAATCCGGATAAGATCTCCCAAACCGTTTTGGAAAAAGGACTGGATGCCGGGACCGCCTTTGAGATTCTCTCCATTGATATTGCTGATGTTGATGTGGGACGGAATATCGGCGCGAAACTTCAGATTGACCAAGCGGAAGCAGATAAAAATATTGCTCAGGCGAAGGCCTCAGAACGACGGTTTGCGGCCATGGCGCGGGAACAAGAAATGAAAGCCCAGGTTCAAGAGATGCGTGCCCGGGTGGTTGAAGCCGAAGCCGAAGTGCCGCGAGCTTTTGCCGAAGCGCTAAAAAAGGGGAAAATTGGAGTCATGGACTATTACCAACTCCAGAATATTCAGGCGGATACGGCCATGCGGGACGCCATCGGCCGGGGACCGAAAACTAGCGACGATTCGGGTGAACTAAAGAAATAGGGGTTGAGCACATGGAGTGGATTTGGGTTATTATTCTGCTCTTTTCCGTTTTCAGTAACCTGATGGAGAAGATGGCCAAAGAACGGCAAAGGACCGAGTCGAAAGCGGACAGCCCGGGAGAGGAATTAGAAACGCCACCGGTCAGGCCGACCGAATCCTTGCCTAGGATGAGGCCGGAACCAACGCCAGTTTGGCAAGAAACGCTCCCGGATCGGAAATTACCGGACCATCCTCAAGCACAAAAGGGTTTGGTCACAGCTGAGGAGTGGAACCAGCTTTTCAACCCAGAACAGGACCTAAATGAGGGAGACGCGATGGCCATGTTTGCAGAGGCGAAAGACTGGGAATTTCCGGATAGCGGTGAGTGGCAGGGGAGTGAAGAAAGTAGAGCCCAGCAATTAGTTGACGCTTTCGTCCTTGCCCATGCGCTTTCCCGACCGGATTTCCGGACCATTCCCTGGCGTAGACGTTTATAAGTAAGTTTCTTTAAGGCAAATAACGTCATTGGCGAAAAGTTGGTTGTGGCTCACAACCAACTTTTTTTACCGAACGGAAATAATCCGACGGTCAAGAGGATATGTATACTTAATACTTGTTAATAGTGGGGGATTTTTCGGGGAAAGCATGATATAATCTAAAAAATTATTTGGGTAATGACAGCGGAGGTGAGCCCATGCTAGAATTCAGTGAAATTAGCAATACTTTAGAGCAATCGGCTTATAAATATCGGTTACAGGATGTGGATAAACCTAATTTGTACCGACATTTATATAATTATGATGAAGCGCCGAAAATTCCCTTTAACCATCGGCATGTTCCAATGCGCCCCCCGAAAGAGATCTGGATTACCGATACCACTTTCCGAGACGGCCAACAAGCCAGAGAGCCCTATACGGTGGATCAGATTGTCCATCTGTATAAACTCTTGCATAAACTAAGCGGCCCCAAGGGGGTTATCCGCCAATCCGAATTTTTCCTGTACAGTGACAAAGATAAAGCCGCAGTGGAACGCTGTATGGCGCTGGGTTATGAGTATCCCCAGATTACCGGTTGGATTCGGGCCGTCAAGGGTGATTTTCAACTTGTTAAACAAATGGGTTTAAAAGAGACTGGGATCTTGGCCAGTGCGTCTGATTACCACATTTTTAATAAACTGAAGATGACGCGGAAGGAAGCAATGGAGCAGTACCTTTCGATTATTAAAGCAGCGCTTGAAATTGGCGTTATTCCCCGGGTCCACCTGGAGGATATCACCCGGGCGGATTTCTACGGATTTGTTGTCCCCTTTGCCATTGAGTTAAGCAAACTTTCAGACGAGAGTGGAATTCCGATCAAGATCCGCGCTTGCGATACAATGGGTTTTGGTGTGAGTTACCCGGGGGTTGCCCTGCCCCGTAGTGTCCCGGGAATTATTTACGGTTTGTGGCATCATGCTGGGATCCCCAGTGCACAATTGGAGTGGCATGGCCATAATGATTTTTACAAAGTAGTGCCCAATGCGGCGACGGCCTGGTTGTACGGTTGCTCAGGAGTAAACTGCACTTTACTTGGTATTGGCGAACGAACCGGGAATTGTCCCTTGGAGGCGATGGTATTTGAGTACGCAGGACTGCGTGGCACATTGGATGGAATGGACCCGACGGCGATCACGGAAATTGCGGATTATTATCGGAAAGAGTTGAAATATCGGATCCCGCCCATGACCCCCTTTGTCGGTCGTTATTTCAATTTTACCCGCGCCGGGATTCATGCCGACGGTTTGCTAAAAGATGAAGAGATTTATAACATCTTTAATACAGAAAAACTTTTGAACCGCCCGGTTGTGGTGGCGGTGAACCAATCCTCAGGGGGTGCCGGGATTTCCTTTTGGGTAAACCAGTATTTTGAACTAAAAGGGGACCAGCGGATTGAGAAAAAGGATCCGGCGATCCAGAAACTTAAAGAATGGGTCGATCGGGAGTACGCGGAAGGCCGTAATACGGTGATCGGTGATGAAGAACTGATCAGTGCAATGCAACAAGAGACCCCCGACCTCTGGCAGAAGTTAGTCGGGGAACATACCTTACTTTGAAGCTCATCAGGTAGCTACAAGCTAGAACCTGTGCGGTGAATTCAAGAGTCGCTTAGCGAATTTGGGCGACTCTTTTTCTTTGTAGTCATTCACCCTGGCTACCGCCAGGACACCTGAAAGCGTGTGTGAGCTAAAATGTTACTGGCAGGTAAAATGGTGAGAATAAATAAGCAAAAAGCCGTAAATGGAAGATAACGAAGGATAACAAGACCTCTTTATTGGTTTAGGGATTTGGGGAAAAGAAAGGGGCTATGCTATAATGACATCGATGACAATGAAATATTTAAGGATAAAACAGCTGAGAAACATTTAAATGCGGCCGCTGACCGGATTAATGAGACTCTGAAAAAGAGACGTAGGAAGATGGCTGGTAGCGTGCCGGGGAAGAGCGGTAACCGCTCTTCTCTTTTTCCTTAAAACTTTATATTTACCACTGAAGTAAAACTAATCTTTAATGTAACGTGTTTCTACGCTGAGAAATGGAGGGCAAAGAAGTGAAATTTGGATATTTCGATGACAAGCAGAAGGAATATGTGATTACTACTCCGCAAACGCCATACCCCTGGATCAATTATCTTGGAACAAAGGAATTTTTTGGTTTGATCTCTAATACCGGGGGTGGTTATTGTTTTTACAAAGATGCCAGATTGCGACGGTTGACCAGATATCGGTATAATAATATTCCTCTGGATACAGGAGGGCGTTATTTTTATCTTAAAGATGGAGAAACGGTTTGGGCTCCAACTTGGCAACCGGTGCAAACGCCGTTGGATCATTATGAATGCCGCCACGGGTTAGGTTATACTCAGATTACAGGGGTTAAGAATGGGCTAGCGGCAGAGGTGCTTTATTTCGTGCCCTTAGAACAGAATTGCGAGGTCCATCGGCTTGTTCTTCGCAATGACACTTCGGAGCAGAAAGAGCTTAAAATCTACTCTTTTGTTGAGTTCTGTCTCTGGAATGCCTATGATGACATGACTAACTTTCAACGGAACTACAATACCGGCGAAGTTGAAGTGGAAGGTAGTGTGATCTACCACACCACCGAATATCGGGAACGCCGTAATCATTATGCTTTTTATGGGGTGAATCGCCCACTAGCCGGATTTGATACGGACCGTGATCTTTTTCTCGGCCCTTATCGGGGTTTGCAGAATCCTGGTACCGTAATCAGTGGTCAGTCTGGTAATTCCATCGCCCACGGGTGGGCACCCATTGCTTCCCATTGTCTCAATCTACAGATTGGGCCGGGGGAAGAGCAAGAATTAGTGTTCCTCCTGGGTTATGTCGAAAATGATCCAAATCAAAAGTTTGAGGCACCGGGAAAAATCAATAAAGCACCTGCCCGAGAATTGATGAAGTCGATGGCCACTGGCCCTGCCGTGGCGGCTGCTTTTGCTGAGTTAAAAACATACTGGTCGGAAAGGTTACAAGACTATCAAGTACAGAGCAACGACTCGAAATTGAATCGAATGGTCAACATCTGGAATCCATATCAATGCATGACCACATTCAACCTGTCTCGTAGCGCTTCTTATTTTGAATCTGGAATTGGGCGGGGGATCGGCTTTCGCGATTCGAACCAGGACATCTTGGGTTTTGTCACTATGGTCCCGGACCGGGCACGACAGCGGATTTTGGACTTAGCGGCAACCCAGTCTAGCGACGGCAGCGCTTACCACCAATACCAACCATTAACGAAAAAAGGCAACTCAGAGATTGGAAGCGGTTTTAACGATGACCCGCTGTGGCTGTTATATTCGGTGCTGGCCTATATCAAGGAAACCGGTGATGACAGCATTCTCGGGGAAGAAGTGGCCTTTGAGGATCAACCATTTACCAAGGCTACTCTCCACGATCACCTGCGTGCTTCATTGAGTTTCACTTTAAATAACCTCGGGCCCCATGGTTTACCATTGATCGGACGGGCTGACTGGAATGATTGTCTTAATTTAAATTGTTTTTCCGAAAACCCCGATGAGGCCTTTCAGACTTGCGTCAATAAGGATGGGCTAACCGCGGAATCGGTTCTGATCGCGGCAATCTTTCTCTATATTGCCCCGGAGTATGTCCGGCTTTGTCATAAATTAGGCTTAAAGGACGAGGCAGGCCAAATTTCCGATGCTATCACCCGGATGCAGCAGGCCGTCATGGACCACGGTTATGATGGGGAATGGTTCTTACGGGCCTATAATGACGAGGGGAAAAAGATTGGTAGTAAGGAAAATACTGAAGGGCAAATTTATATTGAGCCCCAAGGCTTTTGTGTTATGGCCGGACTAGGCCTTGAGGATGGTCGCGCCCACAGTAGTTTAGAAGCGGTTAA
>DOID01000085.1:7582-7783 GCA_003511465.1 Bacillota bacterium
TATCCGCCGGGTGTGAAAGAAAACGCCGGGATTTTCTGTCATAACAATCCCTGGGTAATCATTGCCGAAACAAAACTGGGGCGGGGCGAGGAAGCTTTCAGCTATTATAAAAGAATAGCGCCGGCTTACCGGGAAGAGCTCAGCGCTGTTCATCGGTTGGAACCTTATGTTTACGCTCAGATGATCGCCGGTAATGATTCG
>DOID01000085.1:8009-8246 GCA_003511465.1 Bacillota bacterium
TAGTCATTGATCCGTGTCTACCGGCGGAACTGAAAACAGTGGAAATCAGCAGAACCTTCCGGGGTGTTTGTTACCAGATTAGGATTGACCATCAACAAAGCGGCGAATATGAGCTTACGGCGGAGGGAGGAGAGGTTAACGGCCGTACTGTTCTGGCGAAACCAGGGCAAAAAACGGTAAAAGTCTATTGCCGTGTCTGATTAGAGGTTGACACCGATGTCGCCCATCGTGTATAGT
>DOID01000085.1:8548-16813 GCA_003511465.1 Bacillota bacterium
GTCCCTTATGGTTCGGATTTTGTTTTTCAGGATCCGAACATGATGGAACAACTGCGTGGCACCCATGATTACGTTTCAACCGCCGGTTTTGAACTGATCATCTCTGCTCCGGTACACAAAAAGGATGCGCTTCAAGAAGCGCTCCGCCTGACCCAAAACCGAAACGTTGATGGGGTGATTCTCTACCCTTCTTTCGGGATCGACCAAATCATAAAGGATTTTCAAACAAAAAACTTGCGTTATGTGACCTTGGGGATCTGTTATGATCAGCAGAAGAATAATTTTGTTGAAGTCGATCAAACCCCCGGGAGTTATCTGGCGACTAAATATCTAATTTCCCTGGGACATCGGCGGATTGGCCTTTTGAACAAGCCTTATAGTTTTTTCATGTTTAACCGGGATGATTTACTGAATGGTTATACTTCTGCTTTACAAGAGGCGGGAATCGAAGTTCAGCCGAGTCTAGTGCGGGAAGGTGATTTCACCTTTGAGGAAGGATATGAGAAAACGAAAAGTTTGATCGCGGAACATCCGGATCTGACCGCTGTCATTTGCGCCAGTGACCCGATGACTTATGGAACAATCCGAGCCATTCAAGATTTAGGATTGAATATCAATGACATTCAAGTGGTGGCCGGTGATAATTTGCCGCTAACCCAGAAGCTCTTCCCTCAGCTCTCCTCCATTACTAACCCTTCGTACGAACAAGGAAGGCAAGCCGGGAAGATGATCGTCGCTATTGTTAATGAAGGCCGGGAACTATCGGGGATTACCCTAAACACCGAATTTGTTGTGCGGAATATGCGCCCGGTGGTAAAGCGGTAACGGTGTGTTAGAACAAAACGAATTTTTAGTGCATTAAAAAGCCTAGAATGATTATTCTAGGCTTTTTAACTATCATTAAGAGTGACTTAAAAGTAAAAGATTGGATTATAGTCGGCCCAGATGAATTTGTCTGGGCATATTTTATTTTATCCAAGAGCCTTGATATTGATTGCGTTGCACCAGCTAACATGTGTTTAAGCCCTATGTGAAAAGGAATAATACAAAATAAAGTAAAAAAGAGTCATCATCAGAAGGAAAGTAGTTACGTAAAGAGAATAAGTATTATAAATATTATTAAGGAGGTAATTTTATGCGTAGATTAATGTTTTCTCTGATTATTGTCACATTACTATTAGTTTTTACTGCTAATGCGGTTTTAGCAGGGGGAGTAATTAAGGTAGGGGCGGATGTTGGTGGAGAGTTGGGGGTTACTGTAAAACAAGAGGGTTTCTTACCGGTAAGCCTTAAAAATGACACCGAAATGGGTTTTTCGGTAGGTGGAGAAATTTATTATGATTTAAATGAAAGCTTGGCGGTTGGTGCTGGAGCGGAATACCAATTAAAGCGGAAAGAGAAAGGTGGAGTTGATGGCTTTAATTTTATTCCCATTTATGCGCTGGGTAGATTCCAAATTGATCCCAATTTTTACGTGACAGGGAAGGTTGGGTATAATTTATACATGCAAGAGAATTTGCCTGAACAATTAAAAGCAAAGGGTGGTTTGTTCTTCGGTTTTGGCGGGGGTGCTGTCTTCAATGATATGCTGCAATTAGAAGTGTTGTATTCTATCCATAATGGAAAATGGGAACTAAAAGAAGATCCGGGAGTCGATTATGATCTGAGTTGGAAATACACAAAAATCGGAATATCGGCAGGGTTCTTATTTTAACCGAGAGTGAGTAGGGATAGAAGACAAGATAGAAAAATAGCCCAGGGTAGTAATCCTGGGCTTGTCTTTATAGATCTAGTATGCTGAAGTAAATTAATAACTAAACTTGTTAGGATTATTTCGTGGTTTATGTACGCTGAGTTAACTCAAGCAAGTTTGGTTTTTGTTACAGATTGGAGTGGTGAGTTTGGAAAATAAGTTGATAATCGCTATTTTATTAGTAAGCCTTGTGGTCGTACATTCAAATGTGGCTAGTGCTTGTGTTGGGGCAAGACCACTGGCGATGGGCGCTTCTTTTATTGGCCTAGCCGACGATATTAATGCGGTTTATTGGAATCCGGCCGGACTTGTCCAGCTGGAAAATACGGAAATCACATGGACGCGGACGCTGAATAATCGAGATATTATCAATTACGATGATTTCCTGGCGGTGGGGACTTATGATCCAAAATCGGGGCTGGCCTATGCCGTGGGTTATATTAATATCGCCGATTATTATCCGGTGGGCTATACGGATGATTTCTCGCTAGTCTATCAAGACAATAAAATACGGTGGTTTATTTGTTCCCTCGCGACAAAATTGAACGAACAGTTGTCAATCGGGGGGAATATAAGACTTATGGATTTTGGTTTGCGTTATGAAACAGAAGGTTATTGGCCCGTAGCTGATTCAGCGACATTTATGGGTGTTGATCTAAGTTTCTTTTACCAGGCAAACGAACAACTTAGTTTGGGGTTATTGATCCAAGACTTTAACCGTCCAAAATTTAAAGTGTTGGGCCAAGATTTATATTACATCCGAAATGTACGCCCTGGGATTGCTTACCGGTTTACCAATTCATTTTTAATTACCGCCTCGATCTATGATTTACTTGAGGAGGTTGAGATGGATAATCGGTTTCGGGTTGGTATGGAAGTTGAGGTTGAAAACATCAGGATCAGAGCGGGACTAGATCGGGGAAATATGACTTTGGGCTTAGGGATTACGGGGCTTTATTTCGTGATAGATTATGCTCTTTTAGGCGATGATTTGGGCGATACGCATATGTTAGGAGTCATTATTCCGTTATAGAAAGGTGAAAGGTAGCGGATTAGGAGAGGGAGACCTAAATAAGGTCTGCTTTTATAGCGGAACCCGGTAGTCTCTCGGACGGATAAAGATGGTTTTAATTATTTTGGCGATGCCGTTCAATAAAGATTTTATCCCTTGAAAAACGCCCCAGGCAACAAATAAGCCACAGACACTGTAGACTAACCCTTCCAGGGTAGTGGGGAGACCGGGGGTGAAATCTACCCACGTTTCACGGACGATCTCGTAATCGAACTCGCGGATGAAAACCCACCAGCGGTTATAAACCGTAGCATTTCTTAGAGCCGTCAGCGTCTCTTCCAGCATCTGGATTCTACTGAGCAGTTCATTGATGAGTTGTCCGGAAGAGGCAAAGACTTCGTTGCCGGAATTAAGATGAGTCTTAATGTACTCATCAAGGGTCATATTAAAATATTCCGCCATCAATTCAAAACGGACCAGCATGAACTTGGCTTCGGCCAAGTGTCCGCCGAGGCGTTGGATATACTGCCCAAAGAACTGAGGGAATTGCGCAAGGCCGACAACACCACAAACAGCCACGACTCGATCGAGGAGACCATTAAAAAAACGCAGGAGCTTTCTTAATAGTTTGCGCATTTAAAACACTTCCCTCTTTATGGTTCTTTCGGGTGTTCAAATGAATGCTTTTGGTAATTATTTATGCTAATTATAATTCTCCGGCAAGATTTGAAAACCCTTTATCCATTTTCGAAAAGGAAGCGGGAAAACTAAGAAGACCACCGTAGTGGTGGTCTCATGGTCTTATTATTCTTCTTCTTGCTCTTGGTAAACTAAACCGAATTCTTCAGAGAGCACATCTAAACAATCAGCAATTACGGCGCAGATACAGTCACAATCGACAAAAATAAATTTACGATCAAGGGTGGCAACAAGTACTTCGTCGATAACGGCGACAACTTTGACGCACTCCCGATCACCGGATTCCAGGATTAGAAGAACTCTTTCACCTTTAAGTCTTCGTAACAGATCACAGAGCTCTTTAAATGGATGGGGAGAATCCATGCCCTTACCTCCTTTCCCGAGATGTAATTATTCTATGTTGACTTTAATGAGCAGTGATAATCAAATGTAACGAAAAATAAGCATTTATCCTTAAAACATCTGGACTCACCAGATGTTTTTTACTAGATCAAAGGATCTGAGGTTGGTCTCCTTCGAAACTTATTACGATTAACAGGAGGTAATACCTGATAACTAGCGAATAAATATTATTCAGGGCACAACTGTCTAACAATTCAAAACCGAAAGGTGGAAGGAGGACAAAAAGTTGCGTTATGGTTATTTTGATGACCAAAAGAAAGAGTATATTATTTTTAACCCGATGACACCGATGTCATGGGTGAATTACCTAGGTACATCCGAGTATTGTGGGATAATCTCGAATAACGCTAGTGGCTATAGTTTTTACCAATCACCAAAGACCGGTCGGATGCTTCGATTTCGCTTTAACAGTATTCCAATGGATCGTCCCGGGCGGTATATTTATATCCGCGATCATGAGGATGGTGATTACTGGTCTGCTTCCTGGCAACCGGTGGGGAAGCCGCTGGCGGAGTATAAGAATGTCTGTCATCATGGTTTAGGCTATACCACCTTCAACAGCGAGTACCGGGGGATAACCTCAAATTATCGGGTCTTTGTCCCCATCGATCGGCCACTGGAATTTTGGGAAGTGGAACTGACCAATAATTCCGATCGGGAGCGGGAATTATCCCTTTTTTCGTATGCCGAATGGTGTTTCTGGCATATGGATCAGGATCTGTCGAATTTCCAATATATCCTTTATACTTGTCGAATGGGGTACCAAGACGGAATGATTGATTATTCGATCCGCTTGTGGCCAAATCGGAGGCCGCAAGGGTTTATGGTTTCCACGCTCCCGGTGGAAAGTTTTGAAACTGACCGGGATGAGTTTATTGGGCTTTATCGGAACGAAGGAAACCCCATCGCCGTGGAGAGGGGAAAATGTAGTAACTCCATCGCGCAAGGCGGTAACCCCTGTGCTTCGTTGCAAAATCGGATCACCTTAAAACCGGGTGAAACTAAATATGCCTTATTCATGGTCGGCATCGGTGACGCGGCTACTGTTGGTAGGGAATGCCAACAGCTCTATTCCGACCGGGCGAAGGTGGAAGCGGAATTCACCAAAATGCAGGAGTATTGGGAAAAACGTCTTTCGAAATTGACCTGTTCGACTCCTTCCAATGAGATCAATACGATGGTGAATATTTGGAACCAGTACCAATGTCATACCACTTTTAACTGGTCGCGTTCGGCTTCTTTTAATGAAGCCGGGGGCCGGGATGGGCTCGGTTACCGCGATACGAACCAAGATACCTTAGGGGTGGTACATTCCATTCCCGAGGCGGTCCGTGCTAAATTGGTCGATTTACTTCAAGGGCAGCTATCCAGTGGCGCTGCCATGCACAGTGTACAACCATTATGGTGGGAGCAGGGTGCCCATAATATTCCGCCGGAGGATCGGATTTTTTCCGACGATCACCTCTGGTTACTACTCTCGATCCCCGCTTATCTTAAAGAAACGGGTGATCTGGAGTTTCTGGAGACCATTATTCCCTATGCGGATCAAGGTGAGGACCGTGTTTATGACCATTTAAAAAAAGCTTTGGAATTTTCCTGGGGGAAACGGGGACCCCATGGTTTATTACTGGGACTGGCTGCTGACTGGAACGATTGTATTAACCTCAAAGGCCAGGGGGAGAGCATTTGGAGTACTTTCTTGTATTGTGTGGGGTTAAATGAGTTTATTGCTTTAGCCGAGCAGCTGGGGCAGACGGCAGATGCCGACCATTTCCGGGCTTATCGTCAGGAGATCAAAGACCACATTAATAAGCATGCGTGGGATGGCAAATGGTTTCTCCGGGGTTATTTGGATAGTGGCAAAAAGCTGGGCGGTCAGGCTAGTGAGCAGGCTAAGATCTTTATCAATAGCCAGACCTGGGCGGTCATTGCGAACGTTGCCGATCGGGAGATGCTAGTTACGGCGATGGATAGCCTCAAAGAATTATTAGCTACTGAGCATGGGATCGTAAAAAACTATCCGGCTTACCGGGAGCATATCTTGGAAGTGGGCGCGATTACCGACTTCCCGTCAGGATTAAAAGAAAATGCCGGGATCTTTTGTCATGCTAATACCTGGGCGATCATTGCGGAAGCTGTGTTAGGACGGGGGGACCGGGCTTTTGAGTATTACCGCTCTTTCTTACCGGCGGCAAAAAATGAAAACGCTGAAATCTACACCATGGAGCCCTATGTTTATTCCCAGTTTATCACGGGGAAAGAACATCCGGATCATTTTGGCCGGGCACGCAACTCCTGGTTGACCGGGACGGCGTCGTGGAGTTTTGTGGCCGTCACCCAGTATATTCTGGGTTTACGTGCCGATTATGAGGGATTAATTATTGATCCGACCATTCCCAACGACTGGGAGGGTTTCACCGTGCAGCGGGTCTTTCGCGGAAAAAACTTGGAAATAAAAGTTGTGAATCCGGATCGGGTCAGTCATGGGGTGGCGGAATTGACCATTAACGGGGAAAAGGTGAAGGGTAATCGGATTGCTTTGACCCAGATGAAAGCCGATAATCTGGTGGAAGTAAGAATGGGCTAGGATGGGTACAACGCAAAAAGCTTAGAATGCAGAAAAGACCGGCCATTAATCCGGCCGGTCAAAATCTTGTGTATTCTTGATTCTTTCTAACAATTGGGTGACTTTTTGCTCGTCTTCCTTGATTTCAAGGGGGTTAACCCAGTCCAGATAGTGGGTAAGGAGATGATCGATATAGGCCATCTGCGTCGGGGGATCTTTAGGATCAATTCCGGAAAAGTCTTGCAAAAAGTCTAGTGGTAAGCATAAGGACAAAATGACGGAGATGATTTGCATCAGGGAGACGCGAATTTCCTTTTCACTTAAGGCCGGGTTTTCATTATGGATCCGATCACTCACAGTCTCCAGGAATTGTTCGACTTGCTGTAGGAAAGACTGACCGTATTGACGGAAGAGGTCGGGGACCAAAAAATAAGTCCTTACCATATTAGGATAATTAATAAACCCTTGTAATAAAAAGGCCAACAATACTTTGAGTAGGGAGTAAGCGTTTAAAGATTTATCTTTTAAGATTTCTTTGATGTCGATGAAAAAGTGGCTGAGGGTAAAAGCAAAAGTCTCTTCCAAGAGGTTATCTTTGGACCCAAAGTAATAGTTAATAGCCGCGTTGTTAACCCCGGCGGCCTGGGCGACATTACGGGTGGTGACGGCATTATAGCCGTCTTTTTCTATGCATTCAATTGTCGCGAGGATGATTTGGGTCTTGACGGCAGCTCGGTCCTGAACCATACCTGTCACGCCTCCATTAAAACATCTGCTTTAAGCAAATTTATTTACTCCTACTTTATCGTAGAAGCTTTATTCAGTCAAGGTGTCTTACCGCCAAAAAGCTTAAGTAGATCACGAGCTTGATTTCAAACCATAATCGGCATAGCTAATCCCACACATCTTTTCCGACAGAACCCATAAACGTTGTCGGGCGTCGGTCTGTTTAACATAACGACTAGGAGGGGTGGGCGCGCAGTTTTTCCAATAGAAGGCGTCTGTGTTTTGGACTGTCGGATCGCTTGCTAAAAAAATACTGGTTGCGGCGCCGTCTTCGGGAAGGTATCCTTTCGCCTTGCGCTTCTTCCAAACCCAGTAGGCCAGACCGGAAGTTTGTTTCAGCCCAATCTCTGTATTGACGAGACCCGGATCGGCAGCGAAAGCCCGGAGGTTTGAGTTTGCGCCTAAGCGCCGATTGAGTTCGGCAATGAACATGACATTAGCCAGTTTGGACTGTTTATAAGCCCATAAGCCATTATAATGTTTGCGTAGTTGGAGGTCTTTCCAGTGTATCATGGTGCCATAATGGGACCCCGAACTGACGGAAATGACCCGTCCCGTCGGGGCGGCCATTAAGAGGGGTAGTAATTGATGGGTGAGGAGAAAGGGGGCAAGGTAATTAACGGCAAACTGGAGCTCAAAACCCTCGCCAGTGGTCACGAACCAACTGGTAAAGGTACCGGCATTATTGATCAAGGCATCCAGTACCCCGTTACCTTCTAACTTAATTTTCGTAGTGATCGCCGCCGCCAGTTCTCGGATTTGTTTTTGTGAAGCAAGGTCAGCCTGGAAAAAAGTGATGACGCTGTCCGGTACCGCAGTTTTAATGAATGCTTCCGCCTCGCTACATCTAGTTTTTGATCTGCCGACCCCAATTACTTGGGCGCCTTTTTGGGCAAGTCCGATCGCAGTAGCTAAACCAATTCCCGAGGTTGCCCCAGTTACGACCAGAGTTTTTCCTGCCATTGGGTGTTCAGTCATACTCATGCCTCCTAACAATAAGTCTGATTCCATGTTAAATTTAACACTGACCCCCTAAAAAGTCAAGCG
>DOID01000085.1:16900-17147 GCA_003511465.1 Bacillota bacterium
AAAAAGTCAAGCGAGTGTTTTAAACAATTAATTCAAACATACGCTTGACACTTTCAATTAGCTACGCTATCATTACTTTGAGCAGGATTTGTTTGATCTCCCCAGTGAATATTAAGTAATTCCTTGATAAATAACGAATTGAGCGGAGGCGGATGAAAGGTGACTAGTTACGTGTGTATTACCGGTGCCACCGGTGGGCTAGGAAGGGCCTTTGCGGTTGAGTGTGCGAACAGGGGGTGGAACCTAG
>DOID01000085.1:17252-17678 GCA_003511465.1 Bacillota bacterium
GTGGAACCTAGTATTAACGGACTTGTCGAGAGAAGCCTTGGAGAATTTAGCTACGGCTTTGTCCGTAGCGTACGATATAGAGGTCCGGTACCATCCTTGCGATTTAACGGATAACGTGTCACGTGAAGAGATGTTTGATCAGTTCCGTAAGGGTAGATTGACCTTTTGGGGTTTAATTAATGTAGCAGGCCTTGACTATGAAGGTCCATTTATGGAACGGACTTCGGGACAGATTCGTAATATTATCCGGTTGAACATCGAGGCTAATTTGGAAATGACCAGAGCCATCCTGGACTTACGGGATGAAACCAAAGGATTTCGCCTCATTAATGTTTCTAGTTTGGCTTCCTTTTATCCGATGCCGATTAAAGCGATCTACGCGGCATCTAAACGGTTTCTTTTGGATTTTTCCCTGGCTTTACGCGA
>DOID01000085.1:17795-18185 GCA_003511465.1 Bacillota bacterium
ACGCGAAGAATTGCGACCGTCGGGTGGAACAGTAACCACCCTTTGCCCGGCCGGAATGCCGACCACCGAAAGAGCAATCTGTGGTATTAATGCGCAGGGATTAATGGGTCTGATTACCACTAAAAACGTTGGTTTTGTGGCCGCGCGGACCTTAGACCATGCGCTTAAAGGTCACAGTATTTATATTCCCGGGCTGGTCAACCGGATGCTACGGGTTATGGGTGGTCTGACTCCCCCCACCTTAGTCGCGCACCTAATCGGCCGTCGCTGGGGCGTTACCCACCAACGAAGTTCCGTTCCGCTTAACTAAAACTGCGTCAACGACCACAATTATAACTATAAGGATAGAGTCGATTGGAATCATGCAACAAAAAGAACGGGCTTTTCGTC
>DOID01000143.1:0-369 GCA_003511465.1 Bacillota bacterium
AGTAATTATAATTACTAAAACCGACTGCTTCCGCCACCTCCTTGACAATGTAGCAACCCTGTTCGATCAGGACTTTCGCTTTTTTGACCCGGAAGGAGTTAAGATAATCCACCACCCCTTGTCCACATTCTTGTTTAAACTTCCTACTTAGATAAGAGCAATTCACACCAATCTCTTCCGCAATTTGCCGTAAACTAATTGGTTTTTGGTAATTCTGGTGCATAAACCGGATCGCGTTCTTGGTAACCTCCGACAATCCATCATCGAATTGGTATAACTCGATGGCGTCTACCAGTTTACTATAAAGCGATAAGATCCAACTCTTCACCTCGCAAATGGTGTCAAACCCTTCCAGTTGCTCGAAGGGAG
>DOID01000143.1:504-9288 GCA_003511465.1 Bacillota bacterium
GCATAAACCATTTCTTCTGGTAGTTCAAAGTCACAAATCAATCGGTTGACGATTGTGATCAAAGTCACCAACACCATTTTGCTGGCACTGAGATTGGGTTGGTATTGTTGGATCCGTTCGAAGATCGTATTTAGCGCCCGATGCAACTCTTCCCGCTTCTGCGCTTTAACCAACTCCAGTAAGCGTTTTTCTTCTTTCACTTCCAAGAGCGAAAGATTGAGCGGCTTCCCCTCGACCACCTGGTCATAAAAAATCCGATCTTTCCCATAATAAAACCGCTTTTCTAACAACTGCTCCGCTTGGCGATAAAAAGAACTTAGATCCCTAATATGAGTACAGACGTCACTCAAGCCGAAACAAACCGTGATATTTAAATACCTTTTAAGGGTTGCTCGAATCCGATTCAAAGCCATAATCACTAGGTTATACATCTTCTGATTACTACAAATGTCAGCAAAGGAAAAGATGATGATAAATTTACCCTCATCCAACCCGGAAATTATGGTTTGACCGGTATCAGTAAGGATCTCCGCTGAGATATCAAGTAACGAATGGACCAAATCGCCAAGACCAGCGGCTGTATAAATCTCCTTTAAATGGGAGTAGTCGTCAATCATCCCCGCCGCCACCAACAGGTTTTTAGTAGCCAGGTTTAATTCAAGCGCTTCGATCCCGGCGTGGATCTTTTCACGGTCCGGAGGTTCTTCAGAGATTAGCTTCTTGATAAAATTTCGCCTTAAAACAGAACGGCCTAGATTAATCTGTTCTTCAAGTCTATTTTGCGCCCTCTCTTCCTGCTTTTCCTGGTCGATCGATCGTTTCACGGAACGTAAGACCGTCAGTAAAGTCTCCGGAGTCAACCTGTGTTTTAACAGATAATCCGCCGCCCCCATTTTTAAGCTTTGTTTGACATATTCAAAGTCTTCATAAGCACTCAGAGCGATTACCTTAAGCTGCGGGAACTTCTCGAGGGCTTGACGGATTAAATTAACACCATTAAGCCCAGGCATACTCATATCGGTAATTAGAAGGTCGGGAGTTACGGTTGCCATCAGCCGTAGCGCTTCCGCCCCGCTAACGGCAGTACCACTGATGATAAATCCTTCCGCTTCCCAAGCAATCAGTTGTTTAAGATTGGTATGATAAAACACGTCATCATCAACGATGATCGTCTTTAACATCTCCTACCCCCCTTTACCTGATAATCGGCAAGGTAATCTCCACCATGGTAAAATGGTGGAGATTACTTTCCAGACGCAAACCGTATTTATCCCCAAAAAAAAGCTTGATCCGCTCCTGGACATTTTTGATCCCGATCCCAGAAAAACGATTAGCTGAGCCATTCTTCGCTTCGAGGATCGTAGCGATCGCCTCTTTGGACATGCCAATGCCATCATCAATAATGGTCATAATTAGTTTATCTTCATACAAATAACCTTTGACTTCGATTTCCCCTTGCCCCTTTTTGGGTCCAATGCCATGAATAATCGCATTCTCCAGGATCGGTTGGAGTAAGAACTTTGGTAACTTGCAATCAAGAATCTCTTCTTCCAGAGCAAAATTCACCTGGAACTTCTGATAGTATCTATACTCTTGTATGTTTAGATAATTGCGTAAGTAATCAAGCTCTTTCCGCACCGTAATTAATTCATCATCTTTACCCATACTGACATGAAGTAACTGGATGATCGAGGCAAGTAAAGACTCTAAATTTTGCGCGTTTTGGGCGGTGGCCAGTAGGCGCGCGGTGTTAAGTACATTTGATAAAAAATGGGGGTTGATCTGGGCTTGCAAAGCCTTGAGTTCCGCTTTACGCTTTTGGCTTTCCTTCTGCTTAACATCTTCCATTAATCCTTCAATCTCTTTCACCATGGAGTTAAAATGGTGGGTTACAACTGCGATCTCATCTTTACTGTCATCGGGAATGTTAAACGAGAGATTACCCTGTTTTACCTTATTCATTGCCTTGATCAAATTATGTAAAGGGGCGACGATACTCTTAGTGAAGAAGATGGATAAAAAAACGGCTAGGAAAAAGCAACCCAAACCCAAGAGGATAATCCTCCTTCGGATGAAGGCGGCTTCGAAGTTAAGATAGGAATAAGGAATGGTAGAGACCACATACCAATCGGCCCTTTCTAAAGGGGAATAAGCGACTAAATAAGGATTGTGGTTTATATCCATTGTAAAAACGGTTGATCCGGCCTTTTTATGCTCGAGCAGGCGTCTAATCAGCGTCTCTTCCACAAAAGCTTTTTTAAAAGGAATGGCGGTAGTCCGACTGGAAACGACCATTCCGTGTTCATCGATGATGAAGATTTCGGCCCCTGTTCCCAAATCGATCTCCTGGTAGATCTCGGCAAAAAAACGCTCATTGGTACGAATTAGGACCGCACCGATATCCTCTCCTTCAAATAAACTTTTAATCGAGCGCCCCACAATTAAACCATTACGGTAAGTGATGATTCGTTCCACAATATGCTCTTCATCTTCCCAACTTGCCGCTTCCCATACGACGCCACCATTTTCCCTTTTGATCTCGGATAAAAGCCGGTTCTGGAAACTAGCGGTAAAATTAAGTTTTAAACCTTCATCGCCATAAGCAATAATCTTCTCATTCTCAGCCGTAAACAAGAGCACATCCGAAACATCATGCAAGAAGGAGAATTTTTTGACCAACGTATCACGGATTGCGTATTGTGCATCTATTTTCTCCCATTCAGTTAAGGTTCGATAATTTTCCAGCAGCTCTTGGACCCGTTCCGAAAAACCGATCTCAATGGTGTCATATTCCAATCTTTTCATTTCTACTTGAATATTGCGGGCCACTTGGTTAACTACTTGCCGGGAATAGGTGTTGATCTTGTTCTGCAACGCCTGGGTTGACTGCTGACTGGCAAAATAACTGGTAATCGCCATCGGTAGCAGCGCCAGGAGTAAAAAGAGTAAGACCATACGGGTTTGAATCTTCGTATTTCGAATCCGCCATACGGTTTTACCTTTCGTGGTTAGATTGCTTTGCGCCATCGTTTCCCTTCCCTTCCCGCGAAAACCACCCGTTATTCTTTAACCGCTCCCACTGTTAAGCCAGAGATAAAGGCTTTTTGGTTAAGGATAAAAAGTATGACAATTGGTAGGACGGAGAGTACAGCCCCTGACATCAGTAGATCATAGTTATTACCATAAGGAGCGATTAGCGAGGACAATCCGATCGGAAGCGTCATGTGTTCATTGGAACGGAGGGCAATCAATGGCCAAACCAAGTTATTCCAACTGAACATGGCCTGGAGAATAATTATTGCGCCAAAGGCTGGTTTCATTAACGGCATCATAATTTTAAAGAAGATTCCATATTCGGAACACCCGTCGATTCTCCCCGCATCAAGAAGATCTCTAGGTAAGCCCAGCGCAAACTGGCGGAAGAAAAAAACGGCAAACGGCGGAACCACAAAGGGTAAAATCACTCCAGCGTAGGTATCGATAATCCGCAAGCGAACGGTCAGCTCATACAAGGGGAGCATCATAATTTCAATCGGCACCATCATCACCACCAGCACGGCAATGAAGAGGATGTTTCTCCCCGGAAAACGATATATTGCCAGCCCATAACCGACTAGCGCGCTTAAAAAGACAGCAACGGAAGTTTGAAGTAAAGTGATTAATACACTATTTTTATACCAATGCAGGTATATTCCTTCTTTTCCGGTAAATAGCAGGCCATAATTCTTCCATGACATAATATCGGGTTGCACCTTTAAGTTGATTCCATACCTAATCAATTCCGAACCGGGTTTAAAAGAAGCAACCAACATAAAGTAGAAGGGAATCAACGCAAAAACACTAAAGATCAGTAGAATCAGGAAAATTGCCCATCTTGTCCACGCCTTTTTTCGAGGCTTTTTTTGTTCGATTCTAATTGAAGATTCCATTTGGTAAGCCATGCTAATTCCCCTCTTTCTTAAAGAATCCCATAAACGCCAATTGAATCAGATTAATCAGCATAACGATAAATAGTAAGGTGATCCCAATTGCGGCCGCAAAACCCATATTAAAATCATTAAACCCCATTTGGTAGAGGTAAGAGACGATCGTCATCCCAATATCGCCCGGAGTATGTGTTTGCCAAAAGGCAAAGCTCTCCGCGAACATTGAATAACCACCATGAATACTAATGGTAACGACATAGATAATTACTGGCTTCAAGCTTGGAAGCGTAATACGGAAAAAACGGTTCCAGGCATTCGCGCCGTCGATCGCCGCTGCCTCGTATATTTCTTGGGGAATCGCTTGGAGACCTGACAAAAAATAGATAATATTTACCCCCAGCCAGCGCCAAGTACAAAGCACCACCAGGGCCAACATGGCTGGACCTCTCTCCTGTAACCAAACTCGGGGTTTCATTCCAAAAAAACCAACGAGCGTATTCACCAAAGTAGTTGGTTGTTCCCCAAAAGAATAACGGAAAAAGATCCCGGCAACAATTACCGAGGTTAAGGCGGGCATAAATAAGGCGCTTTTGAAAAAATTCTTTCCCTTCGTGGCCGGATTGTTCAGGAAAACCGCAAGAATAATTGGCAAAGGAATTAGAACCATTATTGTCCAAAAAGTATAGCTGGACGTTGTCTTTAAAGCATTAAAAAAGTGGGGGTTTAGCAACCGCCGGTAATTATTAAATCCGATATACTCCACATCATTAAAGCCGAAAATCTGTTGGGTACTCATGATGATGGTCTTGATAAAGGGATAAACATAGCAAACCAGAAAAAATAGGATGAACGGCGCCACAAATACATAGGGAGCAGTCTTGGGCGAATTGAAAAAGGAAAGTAATGAAGCTTTTTTCTTTTTGTTCATACCAGCTGACCTGCCTTTTGTTAAATTAAGGTATTATAGATTAATAGATACAAAATCCGATAGAAAGGCCGTAGAAATTCAATTACTCGTGCAATTTCTTCTACGGCCTTTTCTCGATCAGAGGAACAATTCCCCTTTTACTGTCGCAGCTCTTTCGCCGCTTCCTTTAGCGCTTCTTCTGGAGTCTGACTTAATTCCCGGAGGGCCTTGAAGCACACATTTTTCTTTAACAAATCAATCGCTAAGGGGTATTTATCCGTAATTACTGTCGGATTAATCTCGTCTTTGATCTCCAGCAGCATCGTAAAGATGTCTTTTCCAAAGTAATCGGTATACATATTATCCTCCCGCATCTCAGGAGCATCCCATACATCCCAGCGCAGAGGATCAAACCCTAAGAGCGTCCAGGTTTTTATTGCCCCTTCCCTGGATATTTTGGCCGCCTCTAAAAAGCGGACAGCTAAATCTTGATGTTTAGTTTGCTTCGTAACCACCGTTCCGGTTCCACCCATGCCCGCCGAACGGTCTCCACCCGGTTTCCAGACCGGTAACGGCCGAATGATAATATTTCCCTTGAGATCAGGCATGTACTGGACAAAGCGTCCCATAAACCACAAGGGCATCATCAAAGAGGCGGCACCGCCTTGGTTCATAAACGCCCAGTACTCTTCCGCATGATGAAATCCACCTGGTGCTGGAACGGCAATTTCATGTTTATAGATCATATCTTTAATAAAAGTAAGTACCTTCGTGTTATCCGCATTATCGAGGATAACGTCGCCATTAGGTTTGAAAATATCCGTGCCATATTGGCTGAGCATCGGATAGAATGTCCAGTGTTCAGTGACTTCCACCGTGGTCATTGGCTTACCGGTAGCAGCGACCACTTTCTTTCCGGCTTCTACATAATCATCCCAAGTTATAATCTGATCGACATTTACTCCCGCCTGATCCAAATATTCTTTATTATAGAACATCACAGTAGCGCCAACATGGTAATCGATCCCATAATACTTTCCATCTTTAGCATAATTATCAAATCTGGCCTTAATCAGTTTATCCATAATCGGTTCAATGATCTTATTCAACGGTACTAATTGTGGATTTCTCCCCTTAAGATAGTTGGCGAATTTACTAATCTCGATATCCGCTAAATCAGGTGCACCTACCCCGGACTGTAACGAAATAAGCAGTTTGTTGTGCATTTGATCAAAGGGATAAACCTCAGTTTTGAGTTGGATTTGTTGCTTTGGGTTGTTCTTATTCCAGGTTTCAACCGCATCATCCATAAAAGTCTTATGTAATTCCTGGAAGGTCCAGAAGGTAAGTGTGGTCGGCCCAGCGGCAAACCCCGGCAAGACCATACTTGTCAGTAATAAGGTAACTAACAGCGATAGAATAACCTTTCTCATCAAGAATCACCCTCCTCAAATATTACTAATTACATTATTAAATAATTTGCTCAAAATGGCACTCCACAATTTTTACCTTTAGCTACAAATTTGTTACACTGTTTTTACCTGATTATTTTCTAACCATCATGAAGTACATTTACGCCTATTGTAAAAAATCTTCCTACACTTTGTAAATGTGTTTTTCGCGCATATTTCATCGGGGACCCCAACCTGGCAGAAAGCTTCCCCCAAAAATCAATAGGGTGTGAAGGATGATCACGATTAGGAAGTTTTTGATCGAGACGATGAAAGTCTCTTCCTTGACCTGCTTTTTAAAAAACAGATTTATGTTTTTCTGGACCGGGATCAGCGAGATCAGCAGGATCAGACTGAGAGGCGAAAGGAACCCAGCCGCAACCATCACGATCACCGAGAGATAGACCATGTAATACAGCGCGGCGAAAAGCCATAAGGCCTTTTTATCCAAATAATAGGCAAGCGTGTACCTGTTTACTGCCACATCACGCTTAACATCGCATATATTGTTGGCCAGCATAATATTGGCGGTGAGACAGAACGGAACAACGGACAGCAAAAGGAGTCCGGCAACGGATCTGATATCCAAAATTACGGACAGCATTCCGCCTTCGAGAGCATACGAAAAAAGCCCACCTTCTGGAACATTTATATAGATCAGGATCGCCGGGATCACCACTCCGTAAAAGAAACCGGAGACTAGTTCACCATAGGGCCCGTGGGAGATGGGGACCGGGCCGTAGGAATAGATGACACCAAAAAAGAAGCACAGGACGCCTAGGAGTAAAACCAGCGGATCGGTCAGATAAACAAGAACGAGTCCCAAACTGACACTGATCGCAAACAAGAGAAACAAGATCGCCATAGCCATATGCCGACCAAACTGGAGAGTCTGGTGGTTTTTTTTGGTATCGTTATAATTATTGATCGTCGTTGCGGTAAGGTCGAAGCAGAACATACCAAGGAAAAACACCACTGTCTTCAGCAGGTCGATCTCATAACCGGACAATTGGAGATAGGCAACCCCCATGAGAAACGGGAAGACGCTAGTGATTTTGGTTTTGATCTCGAAATAGTTCAGCGTCCTCTTTACAACATCCAGCCCAGTCCATTCCTGGTGCCGATTCTTCGTTACAGTCTCCATCGAAGTCGTTTCCTTTCGAGGCGTTATCTACAGAGCAGCAGCCTTGTCCAGCAGCAGCTCAAGCTGGGTCTTTTTATTTTCAGCTTCCAGTACGGAGATAAGTTTTTTCGCCGTAGACCAGTGTTCCCCGATCTTAGACCGGGTATATTCGATCCCACCCGCCGCCAAAACAGCCGTCTTCAGCTCCTGCTCGGCTAGGCCGTTTTTAATTTTACCACGGAGTGTTTTATCGGCTTGCAACGCATAAATTAGCGGCAACGTCATTACCCCGTGACGGCAATCAGTAAGCACGGGCTTTTTTGCCTTTTTTTGCGAAGAGATGAAGTCCAAGCAGTCGTCGGCAAGCTGAAAGATCATTCCGACTTGTTTGCCGATTTCAATATAAAGATCTCCCGCTTCCGGCGGCTCATCGGAAAGCAGGAAGCCAGCGTGGAAGGATGCCTGAAACAACGCGGCCGTTTTCCCGGAGATGATCCGGAAATACTCGCCCTCGGTAAGGTCAAGATTCCCAGTGTTACTAAATTCTCCGATCTCACCGAGGCAGATTTCCGTAAAGTATGAGGGCAGGACGCCGCCAGGCTTATCCCCATCCGTTTCCTGGGGCGGGATTGAGGAAGCAAGGTCAAAGGCAAGGCAGAACAGATAGTCTCCACAAAGAACAGCAATCTTTTGACCAAATTTTATATGCAAAGTGTCGATGCCCCGCCGTAGATCGGCGTCGTCGATGATGTCGTCATGAACAAGCGTCGCCAGATGTAGCAGTTCGATCGCGGCGGCGGCCTTCACCGCACCATGGCTGACAAGGCCGTCACCGCCCATAGCGCAGGTGAGTAAAGCCCGGGCGCGTATACCTTTCCCGGTTGCCCTGGCCAGATGCGAAGTCTGGCGCCTGATCAACGGTGGAGCGTTTTTTAGGAGCTTTTCAACCTCAAGCTCCGTTAGACGCTGGGCTTCGTCGTATTCAAGCCTTTCCGTAGCAAGAGCGGGTGCACTATTAGATGCCAAATTTGATTTGTTAATCATGATAGATATATAACCGCCTTACCCAACCCAACCGCTTCCAACCTTTTTTCAGGAGTGGGGTAGTATAATAGTCAAGACCGAAGATGCTGCCTGCGCCCCAGAGCATGACTATGGCTGCAAAGAACATCCAGCCGCTCGACAGGTAGAGGCCTGTGGTCGTAACGAACATGGCGAGCAGTATGATCGAGAGCGCGCTAGATGGTGCCGTGAAGAGTCCCCCGATTAGCGCAAGCCCGATCAGGATCTCGGCAGTGACGATGAAGATCTGCATCGCCATCTGCATCCAGTCGTAAGGCATAATGAAGGTGTTTATAAACCAGTTCATAACGGGAA
>DOID01000143.1:9461-16249 GCA_003511465.1 Bacillota bacterium
TCTGAAAATACCAAGGATATCCCAGTTCATAAGTACAGTTCCGGCTGAAGCGACGGCTTCGGGCGCTGCTTCGGTAGCAGCGGTCAAGGCGTCGGCTACCGAGGTAACTGCTCCAGTCGCCGCAGTCACTGCATCGGCCACCGAGGTTGCTACTCCTGTGGCGGCAGTGACCGTATCCGATACGGAAACGGTGGCATTCGTCGCTGCGCTAATACCGTCAGCGGTGTTACCCAGCAGGGAATCGAACCAAGCGTTTGCTCCACCAAAAAAGCCTTTAAGCTTAGGGGAAACGAACCAGCCATCCACTATTTTCATGATGCCCTCGAATACCCAGACGGCGCCCAGCCAAAGGCGGAGCGGAACCAGGAGGAAGCTGGGCGTCCGGTTGCTGAAATGCCCTCCGACAAAGCTTCGTTTATTGCGGATCGTGAAAAATTCATGTTTGAGATAGCTGAATACCTTGTTCCAGCCAAGCACCTGGATAAAATAGATGATATTTATAAAGTGTTTCGTAAACATTGCCAGAAAAGATGGGAGGTTTACCATTAACCCGGGCAGACCTACCCTGGCAACCGCGTATCGCCCACCAAGGCTTACCATGACCCCGTGGAATTTAGGTTTATACGCTTTGAGCTTGCCTTTACCTGTTATGGAAACATATATATTGTGCGCCACAGTATCAGCACTTTGCTCGCAGTTTTCCACCATTTGCGGCACCGGCACAGACTCGCCCTCAGGAATGAAATGGATGTTGTCACCCGCAACATACAAGTTTTCGTCATCGATACACCGAAGGTATTTGTCCGTATTCAACCTGCCCCGACCGTCGCAGGTTAGAGTCTCCCCGGCCTTAACGGTCACATGGGCGGATTCGATGCCGCCCACCCAGATCACCGTACCGGTGGCCTGCCGGTTTACCTTTTCTTCAGACTTTAGACTGATGTAATCGGTGCCGATCTCAACAACCTGGGTGTTAAGGAGCATACTCACGCCCATCTTCTCCAGACGACGCTGGATTTTTGCCGATAGCTTTTCCGGAAGATTCGAGACAACGCGGGCAAGGAGGTCTACATTAAATAAAGATACTTCTTTCTGGCCAATCCCGAACCTGTCGCATAAAATCGGCACGTATTCGGCAAGCTCGCCCGCCATTTCGACTCCTGTCAAACCGGCACCGACGACATGGAAGGTAAGTAGCCGACGTCTTTCAATTTTGTCGGTTTCCAAAGCGGCTTGTCGAAAGCGGTTGAGGATGCGCTCCCTAAGCCTAACGGCGTCTTCGTAAGACCATAAGGGCAGCGAATGCTCCTCCGCTCCCGGGGTACAAAAATAGGTGGGGCGCGAACCCGCCGCCATCACCAGATAGTCGTATTCATAAGATCCGTTTCTGCCGAGGACGGTTTTATTATCGAAATCAACGGATTCGACAACGTCCTGGACGAATTGGATCCTTCTACCCGCAAAAACCTTCCGGAAGCTTATTCTGATGCTATCCTCTTCGACCCGCCCTGCAGCGACTTCATGCAGCTCCGTAAGCATTGTATGAAAAGGGTTTTTATCAAGAAGAATAACCGATGTGTCAGCGTCTTTTTTAAATTTTTTGGCAAGTCTCTTTGCTGTAAGGATACCGGCGTAGCCTCCGCCAATAATCACTATTCTATTCACTATCTTTCATCCCCTTTGCTACCTAGAAAATGACAATTAAGCTTAGTGACGCAGCTCCGAATGACCAGCTGTGGTGGCCTTTGAACAACCCGTTACATTTAGCCCAATCATAATTATAGTATCGACATAATTACATGTCAATGTAATGCAGAAATGGGGCTTTTTGCCCACTATATTTATGGAATTGTTACCGACATATTAACCATTCATATGCTAAAAGCGGAGGGCTTTATTCTCGACCCTGTCGCCAACAAATAAATCGGTAAAACTCCTTTTTCTCAACGAAATGTAAAAACAGCAGGAATCCCCTTTTTTTCGTGGAATTATTTACATTTCAAAACCAGGTGTTTCAACCTTTTTTATCTAAATAATAAGGATCAGAGTGGAAAATAAGTGAGGGGAAGAAGTTTGACGCAAGAAATAGTAGTTATTCTCGATTTTGGCGGACAATACACGCAACTAGTCGCCCGGCGGGTGCGGGAACTCAATGTCGATTGTGAAATTTTGCCGTCCACTGTAACTTTGAAACAAGTCCAATCCCTAAGCCCACGGGCTTTAATCTTGTCCAGTGGAGCGGGGAGTGTCTTCACTCAAAACACGACGCTCAACGACTCCCGTTTCGACCAGCTTGGTCTGCCGATGCTGGAGATCGGTGATGGCATGGAGCTAATGGCGAAGGATACTGATCTTTTAAAAGACTTTCTCTTTAACACCGTCGGCCTCACCGGGAACTGGACGATGGATGCTTTCGTCGCCAACACCATCCAACAAATCCGCACCACCGTAGGCCCCAGCCAGCAAGTGGTCTGCGGTCTTTCCGGCGGAGTCGACAGTTCCGTCGCCGCCGTCTTAGTACACCGGGCGATCGGTGATCGGCTGACCTGCCTCTTTGTCGACCATGGTCTTTTACGTAAAGACGAAGCGGAGCAAGTCATGGAGACCTTTACACGCCGCTTTAAGATGAAAGTGATTAAGATTGACGCCGCCGATGAATTCTTAACAAAGCTGGCCGGAGTAACTGATCCGGAGCAAAAGCGGAAAATAATCGGCACTGAATTCATTCGGGTGTTTGAACGGGAAGCTGCCAAACTTGGCCAGATCGATTTTTTAGTCCAGGGCACCCTCTATACCGATGTGATCGAAAGTAAAACCGCCACCGGTGCGGTGATCAAATCCCATCATAACGTAGGCGGCTTGCCGGAAGACTTATCGTTTAAATTGATTGAACCCTTGAAACATCTCTTCAAAGACGAGGTGCGCCGGGTCGGTACCGAGCTGCAAATCCCAGAGGACTTAGTCTGGCGACATCCTTTCCCTGGGCCGGGTTTGGCTATTCGAGTCTTAGGCGAGGTTACCCGGGAGAAACTGGAGATCCTCCGTCTGGCGGATGCCATTATGATCGAAGAGATCAAAAAAGCCGAGCTCTACCGGGAAATCTGGCAAGCTTTTGCCATTCTACCCGATATCCGCTCGGTCGGGGTAATGAACGATCAGCGTACCTACGCTTACACGATCGGGCTCCGCGCCGTGATCAGTCATGATGGGATGACCGCCGATTGGTACCGTTTTCCCCCGGAAGTGCTAGCCACAATCGCTAACCGGATTACCAATGAAGTACCCCACGTTAACCGGGTAGTCTATGATGTCACTGCAAAGCCCCCGTCCACTATTGAGTGGGAGTAAAGCCTATTAGCATCGGATCTTATAATAAGAGGAATTCCTTAAAAGATTACGAAGTATATAACTAAAGTTTCGATGAAGCTTTTTGTGGTGGATCGAATAAAAAAGGAGGGGTAAAGGATGCCCCCTACCCTTTATAGCGCGGTTAAACTAACCCTGAAAACCAAACCCTCTCTTCCGCCGACAGCGGTCAAAGCAGAAGTTTTGCAGAAGGCTGCCCTTTTACTGAACAACTATTTTCAACCATTTCTTGCCGGAAATTTCCACGCGGATCAGGATGCGATCAGAGGAATCATTCAGGTGCAAGAGACGCCCAGGATCATCCAATTGATTCAACTGATCGATTTGGAAATGGATCCGGTACGGTTTAATTACGCGTTGGGAATCGGTAATATCAACGGTAAACCGGAACTAGATGACTACAAGGAAAGCGGCCCGGCGTGGACCAAAGTCAACCGGGCGCTAAAAGAAATTCCCGACAGCGGTGGCGACGTGGTTGTCCGTCTGCCTTCCCCCTTCTTAACTAGGACCGTCAATACCCTGTTCGCCGTTGAAAGTGATCTCCGGAATAATTGGAGTAGCGCCCACCGGGAAGCGATCAAGCTTGTCCGCCACGGCCGCACCCAAGTGGAAATGGCTGAGTTATTAGGGGTAACCCAAGCCGCAATCAGCCAACGGTTAAAGCATGCCCGTTGGGACCGTTACCTGGAAGTCTGCGCTACCATCGATGAACTCTTGACCCAGGCCCGATGGAAAATGCTCTTGCCCTGGGATTTACGGAAAGAGCAGAAAATTAAGGTTTCCTCTAAACGTAGTTAGCTTTTTTTCTTCCTTCCAGTTTCCAGCAGAGTTTCCGCGGAGCTTCAGCCAGCACTTTCTCCAATTCTGTAGCGCTGAGACCGGCTCCGATTCCGACCTGCCGCCGAAACTCTGCGGTAAGAAGGTCTCTAGGCTCATGACTATCCGAATTAATGATCAGCTCCGCCCCGGCCTCCCGCGCCATACGGGCAACGTGCCCATTGGCATAAGCATGCCCCCGGCGTGCCGAGATTTCAAGAAAGACACCATTCTCCGCCGCCAGCCTCGTTTCCTCTGGAGTAATCAAACCGGGATGGGCTAGGATATCCACGTCCGGACAGCTTACCGCCGCACGGTTGGTTCCTGTTTCTACCGGCTCGGTGATGGTTTCACCGTGGACAAGCACCAAATCTGCCCCCAGGCTTTTTGCTTGCGCAGCCAAGAAAGGTACGGCCTGGGCTGGAACATGAGTTAACTCCACCCCGACCCATGTTTTAATCCCCCAGGCTTTCGCCGCCAGTTGACAATCGGCCTTTAGTTCTTTCAGTACCCTTTCCATCGAACCGGCACCCACATGATCCGTTAAGGCGATCTGTCCGTACCCGCAGGCTACTCCAGTACGAATCAACTCACAGGGGGAAAGCACCCCATCGCTTAGAAACGTATGCGTATGAAAATCAGCAATTCCCTCATTCATCTCTGCTTGTCCTCCATCTTCTCGGTAAAAATTAAATCTCCCGCTGACGCCAGGAGATTATCTTCAGTGGGACAGATCAACATAGGTGTTGGTTTCTACCTGATCCGGTAGTTCGACGAGAATTACATCACTACCCAGCTTTTTAATCTGCCGCCAGGGGATGATCACCTCACCGGTTTTCCCCAATAACCACCGAAACCGGCCTGGAGCAGGCAACACTAAAGCAATGATCTTACCGGTAATCGGATCGATCTCTAAATCGCTGGTGAAACCAAGTTTCTTCCCGTCGATAATATTAATAACTTCCCGTTCTCTTAATTCCGAAGTTTTGGCCAGCACCCCGACTCACCCCCATTATTATAGTATATGTCGATCGCAAGTAAGGGTGTCGGTTTCATGATCATTTGGAAAAAACGAAAAAGAGACGTTCATCTTCCGGTTGACAAGGACGATGGGTAAAACCTCCAAAACAGCTAACTTGTTGGAAGCCAGCCTTCTCCGCTAGTTCCTGGATTTCAGCTGGTTCATACCAGCGCTGCCAGTGGGTTTCCTGAAAATGGCGAAAAAGCTCGCCCGTGTCGCGGTGGAAAAAATCAATCTCCATCCGGCAAAGACGAGCAGCTGGTTCTAAATAATTGGACCAGATATAGGCGGAATTTTCAAAGACAGCGCAAAATGTGTTATCACCTAAGATCTCCCGATATTTATAGGCGGAGTTAAAGTCAACAATGCCGATCCCGCCCGGTAAAAGGTGTTCGTAAATCAAGGATAAAACCTGCTGCAAATCCCCAGCCAACAGCAGATAGTTCAGGCTGTCGCAAAGACAGGTAATGAGCGGAAACTGTTCGTCAATGGCCAGTTCCCTTAAGTCTTGCGCAAACAGGCGATAATCTCCCTTCAGTGGCCGTAGTTTTTCATCGGCAATAGCCAACATCGAGGAAGATTGATCAACCCCCGTAACTTTCCAGCCCTTCTCCTGCATTAAGGCCATAAAGCTCCCGGTCCCGCAAGCTAAATCCAACAGCGAGCGGACAGGAGCTTTTTCCGGAAAGGCAGTATGGTGCTGGTATAAATAAAGCACATGCTCAACCCAAGCGGGATAATCAAGCTCCCGCATCATTTCATCATAGACAAGGGCAAAATCCCGATAGACTTGGCTTAAATCATCCTTACCTGCTGATGGCATCGACCCTATCCTCCATTGTCTTGATTCGAACAACCAATTTATTCGGAACGCAAATGATCGATGCTCCCGGTTGATTAATCCACCCGGTTTGCATACAAATCCGTTCTGGGCAGTAATGTGCGCTAGTCGGAGCAAGGCGCACCGCGCCATCTTTCGCTTCCAAAGTCGCGACGCCGCCGTCGACCGTTAGTTGATAGGTACGGATTTCCGCGCTACTATTCAAAGTGAAACTTAGGATCACCTCTCCGTCACGGAAGACCTGTACCTGCTGGGCAGAGGAAGGATAACTCAGGGCTTTCCAGGCTAACAAGGAAAAGCCGACTACTACTAAGAGCAACAATAACCAGCGATCCCCTTTAGTCATCTCTTCCCCTCCCCTCCGCCGCTGACGGGATATTTATTTACCGTACTCCAACCAGACTTTCCACAAAGTATAAAACCCGATCCCAATAAAGAGAAACGATGCCCCCAAGCGCATATACAATGGGGGTATGTATTTGGTTAGCACCCCACCGAAAAGCACCCCGATTAAGGTTACTAATGCTAACCCTAAAGAGGCACCAAGAAAAACTTCCCAGGGAGCTTTTGATTGGGAGACCAGCGAAAAGACGGCTAATTGCGTTTTGTCTCCCAATTCAGCCAGGAAAATTGTACAAAAGGAAAAAAACAAGACTTTCCAGTTCACGCTTTCACTCACCTTTACAATTTCCGTTCAGCGACTACCAGCCCTAGTTGATTCATCTGGTCTTGAGCGATTACTTA
>DOID01000143.1:16371-21663 GCA_003511465.1 Bacillota bacterium
TACTTATTTAAAACAAAAAAGGGCAGACTGCCCTCTCAATTCTTGTTGGGGTGAACGAAGGGATTTGAACCCTCGACCTCCAGGGCCACAACCTGGCGCTCTAACCAGCTGAGCTACGCCCACCATTCGCAATAGTTATAATACCATACCCCCGCCGATTCGTCAAGGGCTTCGTTTCGATGGTTTTTGGCGTTGGGTGATTTGAGTTAGGCAATCAGTATATTATATCGATATAATTCGCTAAAAAGACGACGAAAAAACTTTTCTAACAATATTCCATATTCATTAGTCAATCTTCCATTTACTATTAGCATCATGATCAGTACACTAATAATTGTTACTATTATTTTAAGGAGCGTGGTGGGTTTTATGAAAAAAATTGCCTTTATTGGCGCTGGTAGCTTTGGCTTCACCAGAGATCTGGTCCGGGATATCCTCTCCTTTCCGGCCCTGGCTGATTGTACTTTGGCCCTGATGGATATTGATCCCGAACGCCTATCCTATATCAAACAAGCAGTAGATAAAATAATCGCGACGGGAAAATACCCGGCAAAGGTAATTGCCACGACCGATCGGGTTGAAGCTCTTAAAGATGCGGATGGGGTAGTATGTACCATTCTGGCTGGCGGGGTGAAAGTCTGGCGTCATGATATCGAAATCCCTAAAAAGTATGGGGTTGATATTAATGTAGGAGATACGCGGGGACCAGCGGGAATTTTTCGCGCCTTAAGAACGATCCCGGTGATGCTTGATCTATGCCGGGATATCGAAAGATATTGTCCGGAGGCGATCTTTCTGAATTATACTAACCCCATGGCCATGCTCTGCCGCGCCATGCAAGAAAAGAGTAGCGTTACCGTAACCGGTCTTTGCCATAGTGTGCAGGGAACAGCCCATATGCTGGCTGAATGGATCGGCGCTCCCCCCGAGGAGATTACCTATTTGTGCGCCGGAATTAATCATCAAGCCTGGTATCTTCAGTATAAATGGAATGGCCAAGATGCCTATCCTTTAATTCGAGAAGCCATCAGTAAACCTGATGTTTACGACACAGAACAGGTCCGTAATGAAATGTTTCTGCATTTAGATTATTATGTGACCGAATCAAGTGGTCATAATTCCGAGTATAATGCCTGGTTCCGTAAACGACCGGACTTAATTGAAAAGTTCTGCACCCATGGAACAGGCTGGAATCCCGGCCATTACGCCTACATTTTGCATGAGTATCTACGCATGGAACATAAATGGAAAGAAGAGATTCAGACTTGGTTGGGTAAGGAATCATTAGATCTCCAGCGGGGACACGAATATGCCGCCAGTATCTTTAACGCGGTCTTTGGTGACGGCACTGTCTTTGAGTTTAACGGAAATGTACGCAATTTCTGCTTGATTGATAACCTGCCGGAAGGTTGTTGCGTGGAGATACCGGTCATCGCTTCCAGGCGCGGTCTTGATCCGATTCATGTCGGTCCCCTTCCCGCACAACTCGCCATTTTAAATAACATCAGCGCCCGCTGCGAGGAACTGGCGGTCGAGGGCGCTTTGACCGGAGATCCGCGCAAAGTATTTCATGCCATCTGTTATGATCCCTTAACTTCAGCCGTCTTGAGCTTGGCAGAAATTAAGGCTATGGTCGATGAGATGTTTAATGTCAATAAAGATTGGTTACCCCAATTTAAGTATTTTTCTTGAAATAACTGTAGGTTGCTCAAAGTTGATTAAGTGGTTCCTTAATTCAATTTACAACTCTCTCTATCATTAACTGGGGTTCTTATGGCAGGAACCCCAGTTTTTGTTTAGAATTTAATATATGTTTACCTTTCTGAAAGGAAATTGAAAAGCCTTGTTTAAAATTCCTTTTCCATCTGCCAAGGAAAAATACACAATTGGGTTACGCCTGAACCTTCTCAAGAGCGTACAAGGAACTTTAATATTATATTTTATTATTATTGCGGTAATCCCCATGTTCCTATTGGGTTTAATTACCTATTCCGCCTCCTCCCAGATGATTAACACCAAAGTTCAGATCTACGTTGAACAGATGATAATTAAGGTTAAGGAGAATATTGAATACTACTTCAGAGACTTGCAGAGTCTCGCGTATATGATCTCGGTAAATACTGACCTGCTTACCGCCTTACGGGAAGAGAATTTTCTGGATAAATGGAAAGAAATTAACTACGATAACAAATTAAAACAGTTTCTATCCAGTCTCACCAGCACCCGAGCAGAAGTCATGGGTATTTACGTTATCTCCGAAGATGAAAAGAGAGTCTACTCCAGCGGACCTCCCATTCTCATCAGTTATTTACAGGGATATGACTGGTACCAAGAGCTTATCAATACCAATGATATTTTTTTTATCACTGACATCCATGAGGATGATTATGCTGACGCCCTTTCCTTCAATCCCTCCAAGGTAGTTACATACGCTCAACTCATCATGGACCTAGACGGACGAAAGCTAGGGTGGATATTGATTGACCTTAACTATAGTTTTGTTACGAAGATGCTGGAAAAGATGGAGTTATGGGATCAAGGCCAAATTACTGTCTTGGACTCTAAAGGAAAATTAATTTTTGGTGATCAAGCCACGTCTGCTAAGTATCAGGAAAGCAACTTTCGTCAATTATACCTCCGGGATTGGGGTAGCCAACTATGCAAAATACAGGGGAAAAAGGAGTTAGTTGTTTATCGGGCTGTTTCTTTCTGCGGTTGGAAGGTTATTTTCTCGATTGCCCATGATATTCTGCAGAAAGAAAACATCAATATTCGCAATTTAACTCTGGTCATGGCCACTATCTTGCTGGGTGCAGCTATTTATTTCGCTGTGCATTTTTCTAAAAAAGTATCCGATCCTGTCCACACCATTTGTAACTCCATGAAAGAAGTGGAGGAGGGGAATCTAGAAGTCTCCATTCGAATTAGGAGCATGAAGGAACTGAATCTCCTTGCCGCGAGTTTCAATCGGATGGTAGACAGAATTCGTAATTTAATGGAAAACATCTACGATGTGCAGAGAAAAAAAAGGCAGGCCGAGTTAAATGCGCTTCAAGCCCAGATCAATCCGCATTTTCTCTATAATACCCTCGATTCTTTACGTTGGCTGGCAAAGATTCATCATATCGAAGAGATCGTAAAGATTATTTCTGCCCTAGAGAATCTTTTACGCGCTAGCATAAGTAAGACTAATGATCTGATTTCCATCGGGGAGGAAATCGAAAACGTCCGCAACTATCTGGCCATCCAGTTATTTCGGTATGGTAATAGTTTCTCCGTGGTTTTTAGTATCGATCCGTCTTTAACCAGCTACCTGACTCCGCGTCTGATTTTACAACCAATTGTCGAAAATGCGGTTTACCATGGAGTTGAAAGCATGATGAACGGTGAGATTGAAATCGGAGTTCATTCAGACAGCGCCGGAATAATCTTTGAAGTATTAGATAATGGTCCTGGAATCACTCCCGAAAAAGTCAGGGCCATAATGGAAGGGAAAAGTCAGAATAAGGGGCGTTTCAGTGGTTTTGGTTTAAAGAATGTCGAGGAACGGATCAGACTTTATTTTGGGCAAGAGTACGGGATTACTATCAAAAATAGAGACCCTCAAGGAACAATGGTTTTGATCCACATCCCCCGTATTAGGAAATTTGATGAAAGGAAGATCGCCAAGTGGGTAAAGTAATGATCGTCGATGATGAACTGTTGGTTCGGATTGGTCTGCGTTCCACCATTGCTTGGCAGGAATATGGTTTTAGAATCGTCGCTGATGCTGCCAACGGCCAACAGGCGATTAAAAAATTTGCTACTACCGACCCTGACATCTTAATTACCGATATCCGGATGCCAGGGATGGACGGTATAGAATTGATTGAAATTCTTAAAAAACAAAAACCCCAGTTAAAAACGATCATTCTTACCAACTATGATGATTTTGCCTATACGAAAGAGGCTCTCAAATTAGGGGCAGATGAATATCTACTCAAGTCAACCTTGGATAACCAGACCTTATTACCTATATTAAAAAGACTCTGGAGTAAAGTACAACAAGAGTCGGCAGAAAACCAGGAATTGCAAAAGTTGCAAAAGCAGGCCTCAATGGGAATCTTTTTGCTCAAAAAACAATTTGTTGAGAGTTTGATCAGCGCTGAATTGAATGAGCAAATGTACCAAGACTTCCTACAAGAGTTAGGGTTAAATTGGCACGAAAACAATTGGCAGCTCATCCTCTTAAAAGGAGAAAAGCAAGATAGTGATTCATCGGGTTCAGCCCTTCGGCCGTTAAATCTGATCGAAGAGATAACGGATAAAGTTGGCGCTTTAGTCGCTGAAGGAGCGGCGTCGGGAGAGTGGATCTTGATCTATAGTTTTCCCCTAAGCGAAGCTAGCTATTATCAAAGACAAATAGTCCCGTTTAACATCCGACAGATTCAGGCCTGTCTCGAGCAGTATTTACAGATTAAATCCACAGCTGTTTTTACCTCAGCCATCTCCTGTTATCAGCAGTTAGCGGCAGAATATAGAAAAGTACGAGAATATATGGTGTATCGCCTCTTCTGGCCGGAAAAGAAGATGATTTTTCCAGAGGATATCCCCGACGCCACCCAGGATCATTATCTACCGGATAGTAACGATCCGAATCTTTCTGTTCTGATTAGGATGGGTGATCGAGAACAAGTAAGGGAGGTTCTTGATTGTCTCTTTAATAAAGTGATTACAAACACTTCTCCTTTCCTTCTCCGCCAGTTTTGCCAGGAGCTTTATGGTGAAATGGCCCGCCAGTGTCGGGAAGCCGGTATACGACTAACAGAGATCTTAACGGGAAAAGAACAGTATCCATCGCATCTAGAGAACTATCGGTCTCTTTCCGAGATTAAAGACTGGTTTGAGGAGAAGTTTAATCAGTTAACTACGATGGTTGAGCGGATTGGCTTAAATGATTTCTCTGCTCCAATTCGAGAAGCGCTAATCTACATAAAGAATAATTATCATCGGGAATTGAACCTCTCCTTAGTGGCCCATCAGGTAGGATTAAGTAAAAATCATTTTTGCTCGCAATTTAAAGAGGAGACCGGATACAATTTTGTGGCTTTTTTACATAAAACCAGAATCGAACTGGCTTGTAAGATGTTACTAAATTCGGAGCTGTTGATCGTCGAGATCGCGGAGAAAGTCGGGTATTTAGATTCCAAATACTTTGCCAAGGTATTTCAAAAATACATGAACTGTTCTCCAACAACATACCGGAAATTATGCCAAGAAGGTGGACATCGAAATGAACTGGTCTAAACTTTC
>DOID01000009.1:0-3170 GCA_003511465.1 Bacillota bacterium
CCAGTCAAGATCCCTAAAAGCGCGCCAACGATTACTTCAACCGGAGTATGGCCGATGAATTCTTTTAGCCTTTCATGGTGGAATTCGCGTTCATCAAACAACTCTGTTACCATTTTATTCAAAGTCGCCGCTTGTTTACTAGCCGCAAGCCTGACCCCAGCCGCATCATACATTACGATTAAAGAGAAGACCACGGAAAGGGCGAACGTAGTGGAAGCCCACCCGTCGGTTAACCCTACTCCGGTGGCGAGCGCCGACACAAAGGCCGAGTGGGAACTGGGCATCCCGCCTGCGCCCACAAAGCGGCGGAAATCTAGTCTTTTATGGGTACAGATTGCTAGTAACCCTTTAAGGACCTGGGCAATTAACCAGGCAAAAAAAGAACTCCAAAAGACCGTATTATCTGAGAAGTTGGCCACTGTTTTCCTCCTTTATTCCAAACTATCCTCGTATTATGCTTTTATCGGGCTTTTTGCGTTGTCTATTATGTTATTTGTTCCGGTGGAGTACCGCTTCAGCCAAATGGCGCAGCACTTTTCCTTTCTCCGCTAAAGGAACAAGGGCCAGACAGGCCCGGTTTATTTCTTCCGTCGCGAAAAGGCGGGCTTGATCAATCCCGACCATTCCAGGATATGTTGCTTTTTCATTTTTTAAGTCACTACCCACCGTTTTTCCTAAAACTACCGTTTCAGCTTCTAAATCCAAAAGATCATCGGTAATCTGAAAAGCTAATCCCAAGGCTTCGCCGTAAACAGTCAATGCTTCCAACACGTCTGAGGTAGCCCCCGCGATGATCCCCCCCATCCGTAAAGCGGCTGTAATTAAAGCACCGGTTTTCCGACGGTAAATCTCCTTTAACTCGTGAAGCTTTAGGCTTTTTCCTTCCGCGGCCAGGTCTAAAACCTGACCCCCAATCATCCCTTCGGTCCCACTAGCCTGCACCAGTTCCTGTAAAGCTTGGTGGTAAGCCTTCTCCAGGCCAACCGGCGCCTGAACCAGCATAGTAATGATGGCTTGGGTTAATAAGGCATCACCGGCCAAAAGCGCGGTGGCCTCGCCATACACCCGGTGATTGGTGGGTTTACCACGGCGCAGTTCGTCATCGTCCATACACGGGAGATCATCATGAATGAGCGAATAAGCATGAATCATTTCAATGGCCGCCGCCGCCGGCAGCGCCCCTTGCCAGTGTCCGTCCGCTACCTCACAGGAGAGCAGAAGCAAGATGCCCCGTAGCCGTTTGCCCCCACCGCAAACGCTATAACGCATTGCTTCATGTAGCCTTTCCGGGACTGCGGACGTGGTCGGGAGATAGTTGTTAAGACCTTCCTCAATCTGTGCTTGATAAAATTCTAGATCCGACAGGTTCAAACTGACTCCTCCTTTAAGGATCGGGGTTTATTCTTCCTCGAGCCGAAACCCTTCTGTCTTCACCACTCCGTCTTTGAGTTCTAAAAGCAACTCCACTTTGCCCTGGGCTTCATCGAGTTTTAAATTACAGTGGCGAGACAGGGCGATCCCTTCCTCGAATAGTTTTAAACTTTCGTCCAAACTTAACTCGCCATTTTCTAATTCGCCAATGATCTGCTCTAGTCTGGCCAAAGCCTCTTCAAAAGTCTTCTCGGTCAGTTTTTCCATCAAGCCATCACTTCCTCTTTTACTGCTTCCACTTAAATAGCCCATGTTGTTCACCAAGCAAGGAAAGTAGTCGGCGTGAACAACTCAAATTATAGCGCCTTTGGGGCTTGTCGAGTCTCAACATTTCGCATTCAATCTATACCAAGCAAAACGCTTTCGCAAGCTTTCACGTTTTTCTTGGTGGCTTCGGTTTGCGAAATGTGAGATTATTACCCTGGCCTTAATTTTCATCCTTTCAGGTATCTGGTGGTAGCCAGGCTAAATGACTACCTTCGCATGAAGTTGCCCGTGGCGTAAGGTAATCGCCACCCTTTCTCCTGGGATCACGTCTTGGGCGTTCCGCACCAGTTTACCATCGTCTTCCCGGTGGCAGATACTATAACCTCGATTCAAGACTGCAAGGGGACTGAGGGCGTTTAACCGTTCCATCTTTTTACCAAGGTTATTTCCCTGATCGTCCAGGATGCTTTTCATCCGCCGCCTTAGCTCTTCCTTCGTCTCATCCAGTTGTTGCCTTCGCACCAAAACAAAACGGTCCGGATGTTGTAAAACCGGACGTAATGCCAAGGGATCAAGCTGGGCCCGTTTCCGCGCACAGATCCGGGAAAAGAGGGCTTTCAGGTTATGAGCAGAAAGTCTAATCCGGTTACGAACTTCACTAATCTCCGGAACACTTAGTTCTGCTGCGCCGGAGGGCGTTGGTGCCCGTAGATCCGCGACTAAGTCTGTAATGGTAAAGTCCGTTTCATGTCCGACACCGGAAATTACCGGATGGGGGCAGGCGGCAATGGCGCGGACGACGTCTTCATCATTAAAAGCCCACAGTTCTTCGGCAGAACCGCCCCCCCGACCAATAATCACCAAGTCCAGTTCCTTTATTTCTCCGGCCATTTTCAAAGCAGCCACCAAGCTACCCGGAGCCGACTCGCCCTGGACCTGGGCGGGAATAACGAGAATCTCCACCCGTGGATGGCGCCGCCGAAGAATACGAATGATGTCCTGAACCGCCGCCCCGGTTGGCGAAGTAATTACCCCGATCTTCTGGGGCAAACGGGGGATCTTTTTTTTGCGTTCCGGAGCAAACAACCCTTCCTGGGCTAAGCGATTTTTGAGTTGTTCGAAGGCAAGATACAACGAACCCAGCCCCGCCGCCTCCATTAATTCGACATAAAGCTGATATTCGCCATTTTTTTGGTACACGGAAATCCGCCCAAAAACAAGCACTTCCAGCCCGTTATAGGGTTTAAATTGTAACCATTGGTTCTCCCGTTTAAACATTACCGCTCGCAAGCGCGCAGTTTGGTCCTTAAGAGTGAAATACATATGCCCAGAGGAGTGAAGGGTAAAATTGGAGATCTCCCCACTCACCCAAACCTGCTGCAAGGTTTGATCATTCTCGAGTCGCTGTTTAATCTGGAAGGTAAGTTGGGAAACAGTTAAGATCTCTGGCAAAGGCATCACTCCTTTTTGCTTTTTACTTATTCCCGTTTGGCTAAATAATCCCTTCTCCTTTTATCTAAGCTTTTTGCGTT
>DOID01000009.1:3327-11470 GCA_003511465.1 Bacillota bacterium
GTTGAATCAAATATCAACGCAAAAAGCTCGTCTGTGGTTTTTCAATGCGGCAGTGCCTTAATCCTGCCAACCAGTCCAGCATTTACATAAAGGAAACCCAGTATAATACGCGAATTCAAGGGGTAAAGCCCCCGAAGATAAACCAAAGCTATTTGCGTTGAATCAAATAACAGCGCAAAAAGCCCAACCAAGGAGTGAACAACAATGTTTTCATTACGTCACCGTTTAAGCATTTATCTCTTATTAGTGCTAACCTTCTTACTGGTAACCCCAGTAGTACAAGCAATGCCGATCGATCTAAAAGGCCACTGGGCAGAAGAGAGTATTAAAAACCTGGTAGATCAGGACATTTTGCACGGTTATCCTGATGGTTCTTTTCGACCGGATCAAAGCATCACCAGAGCGGAACTGGCTAAAACACTGGCGGTCGCCTATGAGTTTGAAGATTCCGGACGCACAGTGCAATTTCCTGATACGGAAGAACACTGGGCGGAAGAATATATCGAAGCTTTAGCCCAAGCAGAAGTGATCACCGGTTACCCGGACGGAAACTTCAAACCGGAAGCGCCGATCACTCGAGCAGAGATGGTCGCGATGCTAACCCGTCTCCTCAAACTCGGAACCGAGGAAGAACACTACACGATCGATTTTGTTCCTACTTTCCCTGATCTTGAAAAGGAGCATTGGGCTTTTTACCAAGTTGAACTAGCGGCTAAATTAGGGTTGCTCCCCAGATACTATAGTCCTGATTTTAATGCTGCGCGCCTAGCAACCCGCGCCGATACCGCCTGGATGCTTCAACAATTACTCGACCTGAAAACGGTTCGGGGCCAGGTTTTAGACCAGCCGGAAGCCGGAACCAATCTGGTTACCGTCCAGCCGGAAGAGGGCGAGATCCAAATCGCCGTGCTTCCCCAGGAGGTGGTTATTTTCCGGAATAACATTACCACGAGCGTTGAAACTCTGACCCAGGACGACCAAATAACCATCTATTATAACCGCCTTGGCGAACCGTCCATCGTCAAAGCCTTCGGTGAAGTCAATAAAACTGATCTCCTCAGCCGCTTAAGCGCGATGGTAAAAGGTCGACTCACCACAGCCCAAATTTCTTCGATCTTAGCCGGAGACTGGAATGAGGTCAAGGAAGGAATCAAAGGAGAACTCTATGACCAATTACTAAAGATTGGGTTAACGACTGAAGAAGCCGAATCCATTCTTGTTCAAGATTGGGCTTATCTTGATAGCATTAGCCAAGATCGACTGGCCAGCGCCCTCTCGGGTTACCTCGGCATCACCAAAGATTTAAGCGGCGCCATCTTGGCCCGGGATTGGGAACTGATTAAGGAATACGCCCGGATTGAACTGACGGCAATGGCCCTCGGCCAGATCCTGGGTTAAAGAAAACACTTTTTATTAAACCGCCATGAGGCGGTTTTTCTTTTCCCTTTCTGATTGGGCTCTATTTAGAAAATAGCCCATGTAATGACTACTTAAAAATCAAGCGCCAACACCCACTGGCGATCATCCCATTTATGTTCTAAGCTAGGCCAGCACTGGGCAATTACCGACAAAGGAAGCCACTGGTCTTCTCCTTCCGCAGACAGCAATAGTTCGGGTTGGAGGGGTCCTCCTAGCTCCTGCTCAAGCCAGGGGACCAGCGCCCTTGGAATGTAGGGTTCCTCCTGAAACCAACCGCGGAGGGGGCAAAGACGGCCATTAAGGTAAATCCGTAGGGTATGCAGGTTGATGATTTTCGTTTGTTGATCGAATACCCCATAGACTTGACCGGCGTAAGACCGCATAAATTCAATCAGTTCAATAAAGGACCGTTCGTCGCTCTCCCCCCAAAAACTGGTTAAGGCAGATGGTAGGAAAACCTGTTCCCCCCAGAGAAAGCCAGTGTGGGGGTACTCGGTACCGTCGACGATTAACGAAAGCTCTTGAGGAAGTTCGATGATCACCGGTCTTTCTGTGCCAATTAGCTGTTGGAGCGCTTCCCACTGCACCGGATAGAGCAAGCTTTCTTGTGCTAAAGCGTTTTTAAGCTCTGCTTCCACATTGGGTTGTCGTCGGTAAAAATCCGGATAAAGGGTTACCCACATTTGCTCCCCGGTCGCCTCGATTTCAACGGTCTGATAAATGATCTCCACTCGCGTGCCGACCGAAACTAGCTGGACCAAGAGGGCTACATCATCATTGTGCATCCGAATACAACCGTTCGATTCCGAAGCGCCGATGGAGGAAGGCTTGTTGTTACCATGGATGCCATAGCCTTCAATGCTCAAACCTAACCAGTATCCACCCAAGGGATTATCGCTACCCGGTGGTACCGGGGGCCTGCCCACCGGATACCAGGTCGGATTTTTAATCACATTACTAATGGTAAAACAGCCAACCGGGGTCGGCGATAACCGTTTACCGACCGCAATAGGAAACCTTCTCCAGACTTCGCCCTCGTGAAGGAGTTCTAAGGTACAAGCGGGGATGTTGATCCGAATCAACCACGCTGGGTCGGCCCCAACCACCTCCCCATTAATCAGTACTAACAAACAGCAGCAAATAATCAGCATTACCCGCTTCAGGGCGGCCACCTCTTCCGTTGTTGGATCCTTCCTAACTAGGTATCCTCCCCAAGAGAGCGGCGTTTATTCCCTGCGGGCAAGCCCCAAAGGACGTTTGGCTTATTTCTTTAGTAAACGGGCGCGCGTAATTGCCGATTCACCGAAACGGTCTTTAATCTGATCCATGGTCTGGTGTAAACGGCGGAGGTCTTTCCCGTCGTTGTTAACTTCAAAGAGCGGCTGCTGTGCACTGCCGCTTGGTTCTAACCCGGAAACACTTACCCCAATCAGGCGGAGGGGTTTCTTTCCCCAATCGTTGGCCTCTGCCAAGCAACGGGCTTGTTGAAAGATCACCTCTTCAAAGTCGGTCGGTTGATAAAGCGTCGTTCGTCGGGTGATCGTTTTAAATTCATGATTGCGAATTTTTATGGTGATCACGTTCCCCACCAAAGCCTGGCAGCGGAGACGCCGGGCTACCTTTTCGCAAAGACGCCACAGGGTCTCTTCTAAAAAATCCCGCTGGTCGGTATCGACCTGGAAAGTAGTCTCATGACCAATGCTTTTCGCTATAGCCTGCGGCTCCACCGGACGCTCATCAATCCCCAGCGCTAACTGGTAAAGCTGTGCACCATGATCACCTAGTTGATCCCGGAGCAATCCGGGAGACATTTGTTGCAAATCGCCAATGGTCTTTAAACCGATTTTCTCTAATTGCGCTCTGGTTTTCGGACCAACCCCCCATAAACGGGAAAGGGGGAGCGGTGCCAAAAAGGAGAGCGCTTCATCCGGTCTGATCACGACAAACCCCTTTGGTTTTCGTAGATCAGAGCCAATTTTAGCCAGAAATTTATTGGGGCCAATCCCAACCGAAGCAGAAAGCTTTATTTCGTCGGCGATCCGTTCAACAATCTCCCGGGCAATTTGTTCCGCCGGACCAAACAACTGCTCCGAGCCAGTCACATCCAGAAAGGCTTCGTCGCAGGAGAGGGGCTCAACTAAAGGGGTGTATTCCCGCAAAAGTTTCATAATCTGGTCTGAAATTACATCGTACCGATGCATCCTGCCGGGTACGAAGATCCCGTGGGGGCAACGGCGCGATGCTTCTCGTAAAGGCATGGCCGAATGGACACCAAATTTCCGGGCTTCATAGGAACAGGTGGAAACAACCCCGCGTACATGGGATGGGCCTCCGACAATGACCGGTCGGCCCCGATATTCCGGGTGATCCAACTGTTCGATGGCGGCAAAAAAGGCGTCCATGTCAAGATGGATGATCTTTCGCACCATACCCACCTCCCAAACGCCTCCCTTTAGAATCCTTCCATTCCTATTTTCTCACGACAAACATATGTTCGTCAAGGTTAATCCCGTTTATTTTCGTCAATCTTCAGACCAAATCTTTTCGGAAAAAACAACTCCTTAAATTGTTGATTAAAATAATCATCGGTCATCGCAGCGATGTAATCGGCTACAACCCGTGCGGGTAAATTCCTTTCACCATAGTCCGCATCCATTTTTTTAAGAAAATGACGAAAGATCGGTGACGAAAAGTTTTGGTCGGCGATATCCTGAACATAGCGGTGAAACAGGGATTGGAATAATCCTTCAATTTTACGTTCTTCGCTTTTTACGAGGGGATGAAAATAGATATTTTCATAATTGAATTTTTTTAATCCCTGGAGCGCTAGGTAAATTTCCTTGCTAAAGCCGATATAATTCTGCTCATAACTTTCTTTAATCACATCCAAAGCTAGCGTATTGATGATTCGATCGTTAGAATCCCCCAGTACTTCAACGATGGACTTTGGCAAATCGGAACGTTTAATCAATCCTACCGTAATCGCATCCTCAATATCCCGCCCAATGTAGGCAATGATGTCGGAAACCCGCACCACACAACCTTCTAAAGTCATGGGATAAATGCTTTTACTATAATCCTTAATTTTAAAACAGGACTCATATTCCCGCCTAAAATCGACGGCCGTCTTTCCGGTTATGGGAACCAGGCGTTCATTAATGATCTCACCGTTATGAGCTAAAATGCCGTCCAAAACTTGGAGGGTCAGGTTCAAACCCTGGCCACCGCCTTCGATTTCCAACAGAAAGCGTACACTTTGCGCATTATGACAAAAATAACCGATGCCCGCCTCCACGCAGAGCTGGTTCAAAAAACGCTCCCCATCATGGCCATAGGGGGTATGTCCTAGATCATGGCCCAGTGCAATCGCCTCAATCAGATCCTCGTTTAAGCGGAGACAACGCCCGATCACACGGGCAATCTTCGAAACAAACTGCACATGGAGGACCCGATGGGTGATATGATCATTATCGAATAAGGCAAAAACTTGCGTTTTATCAATGTACCGGGTATAAGCCATCGAATGGATGATCTTATCGGTATCATGAAAAAAGGCGGGACGAATATTGTCCACATCAGGAATCTTCTCCGCCTGCGGCGCAAAACGTACCCCGTCCCGACTGGGGCAGGCATAGGGCGAAAGTAATGTTTGTTCGCGTCGATGATTTTCGGTAATGATTTTTTGCTGTAAGGTCCGCACCTTTCCACCTCCGCTGTTTTTTATCAGATCTATACTGTTTTCGCTAAAGTAAGGAAAAGCCCTTTTCCTTCAACCTGAAATACTCCTTTAAAATAACGTCTCCGCAGTAAAAAGGGAAATAGTTATGGTAAAGCGAATATAACAGCTAAAGTCCGCAAACCGGTGACAACGGAATAAACTTGTCGGGGGTGAAGCAAATATGCCCCAACCCGCTTTCGGGTCAAAATCCCTTTTTATCCTTTCTTTTTTCGCTTTGATTACCACTCTCAACCTCGAGCTCGCAATCCCGCTTAGCGATCCGAAAAGCCCACCTTCTCCCCAAGGGGTCACCCTTACCGCCGTGGGGGATCTAGTCATGCACATGCCCGTCGTAAACTCCGCTTTTTCAGCCAAAACACACCGCTATGATTTTCGGCCGATCTTTCAAGAAATAAAGTCCCAGTTGGGAGCGGCTGATATCACGGTTGGGGTTTTGGAGACGACCCTGACTGATGAGCATCATCTCCAATCCGGTTACCCTCGTTTCCATACCTCTTACCAACTGGCGGAAGCCTTACGTTGGGCCGGTTTCGATCTTGTTTTTACGGCTCACAATCATGCTTTGGACCAGGGGGTCTCCGGGATTAACAGCTCCCTTACCCATTTAGAAACCGTTGGTCTCCCCGCAACCGGTACCCGCCAGAGCAGCCAGCAAAAGCCCTATTACATAATGGAAGTCAATGGACTAAAGCTGGCTTTCTTCTCTTATACGACCTTGACCAACGGCCTCAACCTGCCATCCGCTCAACGCTGGGCTCTGAATACCTTAGATTTCAATAAAATCGGATGGGAGATTCTGCAAGCAAAAGCTGCTGGGGTGGATGGGATCATCATGGCGCTCCATACCGGCAATGAGTACGCCCGTTATCCTTCACCAGCCGACCAGCAGCTCTATCAACGTTTATGTGCATTGGGGGTCGATGTGATCCTGGGTAGTCACGTTCATGTGATCAGGCCCCTAGAAAAAGTGATGATCAAAGACCCTTTCAGCACCTACTCGAAAACCTGTTTGATCGCCTATTCCCTGGGCAATTTCCTTTCTAACCAGCGCTGGCAGTACAGTGACTGCGGATTAATGCTCACCCTGCACCTGCAGAAAAAACTATGGCCGCCGGGGCTCGAAATTAAACTGCTAAACTGTACTCCCTTGTTCGTCCACCGCGATTACCAGGGTTACCGGATTCTGACAGTCGCCCCACCGGAAAAACCAGATCCTACGCCGGCTTCCGCCCTACCCACACCCCTCCAGGAAAAGCTCCGGGAAGTTTGGTCTGATACGGAAGAGATCCTCTTCGACTGGCCGGGCGGGATCAAACAGCTCCACCCGCCCTTTTTCTAGCCCGATCGGCGATCATCAACTGGGCTGTTTTAGCTTTTCAATGATGGCATCCGCCATCTCACTGGTCCCCACTGCGGTCGGATCGTTCCGATCTGCCTTCAGATCATAAGTAACGGACTTCCCTTCCCAGATCACCGTAGCAAGAGCTTGCTCCAAACGGTCGGCTGCCGCTTCCTCCCCTAGATGCCGTAGCATCAAAACACCAGACAAAATCATCGCACCAGGGTTTACTTTGTTTAAGCCCTTATATTTGGGTGCCGAACCATGGGTCGGTTCGAAGAGGGCCACTTCGGTCCCGATATTTGCTCCCGGGGCGACCCCAAGACCCCCCACTAGTCCGGCGCAAACATCAGAAACAATATCCCCATAAAGATTGGGTAAGACCAAGACATCAAAATACTCGGGACGTTGCACCAGCTGCATGCAGAGGGCGTCCACTAAAACCTCATTATATTCAATTTCGCCTTCGTACTCTTGCGCGATTTCCCGCCCAACGCGGAAAAAAAGGCCGTCCGTATATTTCATAATATTGGCTTTCGCCACCGCTGTTACTTTCCGTCGTCCGTGACGGCGAGCATATTCAAAGGCATACCGAATAATCCGTTCACTTCTGGCGCGGGAAATCGGTTTGATGGAAATGGCCGAGGCCGGATGGATCTTTCCCGCCGGGGCCATCTCAATAATCCGTTTTGCTTCCGGGGTCTCCGCGTCAAATTCCACACCGGCGTACAGGTCTTCCGTATTCTCCCGCACTAAAACCAGGTCGATGTCGGAGTAACGGGAACGAACTCCCGGGTAGGATTTGCAGGGCCTGACACAAGCATAAAGGTCCAGGGATTGCCGTAAAGCCACGTTCACACTGCGAAACCCGGTGCCGATCGGCGTCGTGATTGGTCCCTTCAAAGCCACTTTGTTGCGGCGAATTGAAGCTAGCACCTCATCGGGGAGGGGCGTGCCTTTCTCCTCCAACACATCAACACCGGCCTCCTGTACCTCCCATTCCAGATCTACGCCAGTCGCCTCGAGCACCCTTTTGGTGGCAGCAGTGAGTTCTGGTCCGGTCCCATCCCCCGGAATTAAAGTAATTCGATAAGACAAATAAATCGCTCCTTCCGGATAATTGTTTAGTTTTGGTAATGGACAAACCTAGTTTATCCTCAATAACCATGCATATTATCTTCCACCCAGACTCCCCGGTCCTCTTTTACCCAATCCTGTACCGCATAACGAACTACTCCCCCGTCGGGCCCATCAGCCACCACCCACTCGATACCGGCATTAATAATCATTCTTGAACATATTTTACAAGGCCGTACACCGCTAACCCGGTGACCGGTCGTAGGAGAGAGGCAAGCCAAATAAAGGGTGGCGCCGATCATCTCGGTCCGTGAGGCATGGATCAGCGCATTCATCTCCGCATGAACCGAACGGCAAAGTTCATACCTTTCCCCGGAAGGTATCCCGGCTTTCTCCCGCGGACAATCATTCAAGTCGATACAATTAACACTACCACGGGAAGCGCCAACGTAACCGGTACTGATGATCTGATCGGCTTGGACGATAATCGCACCAAAATGCCGCCGCAAACAAGTTGATCTTCTCGCCACCGCCGCCGCGATATCCAAGTAATAATGGTCTTTATCCGG
>DOID01000171.1 GCA_003511465.1 Bacillota bacterium
TATCGATAAATAGGTTTATTCAATTTCAAAGACGTGGTGAGATGATCGAAGCAACTACATTAACTGACGAACAAATTAACCAAAGACAAGAAAACGTGGAAACATCTATGATTCAAAATGGTATAACGTATTATAGTACACGAGAAGAAGCTGAAGCTAATGTTTCAACTCATGTTGTTCCAAGAAATTGCTTTGTTTGGGAAGATGGTCCTTCCGGGTATCGCTGGCGTCCGATACCGGGAACAGGATGCGCCCATTGGGTCGCCCATGAATTAGGAATCGACGGGAACCCGGGATGTTATAATGGAAGAGCTATTCGGGTAACTCAGGTCATAGAAGGTAAAAGCCAGAATAATTTATCCGATGCTGAGATCGGGGATATTTGGACCTATACCAACCATACTCATTGTGGTTTAGTATGCGTCGTAAATAGCAATGAAGCGGGAGATGTGGTCAGCGTACAAGTTGAACATTGCAGTTCGGGACAGGGAGGTGTTGTTACTGGAAATTTTACAAGTGGTTATTTTTATCGATAAGTTTTGACACGTGTTTGTGGTTTGGTCTAGTTAATAATTAAAATCGCGGAGGTGACTAGACTGGATGGGAATCAATAAATCTAAAAAACCAATTTGGATTTGGACAAAAATATTGATTGTGGCACTGGGGATAACATTCATTAATTATCTTTTTTTAGGAGGAAAAATGAAGGAAAACAATACTGTCCATTTTTTTTCCGGGGTTGAAATCCAATGTGAAACAGAAGAACAAAAAGAGGTAATTGTTCAAGTTCTGCGTGACCTGCTTACATTAGAAGAGGAAGAGCTTAGAAAACAAGAATATCCTGATAGTTTCCGAAAAGGGAACAAAATAGAGGCAAGACAGGTAATATATCACCATTTTGTCCCTGATGAAGTAGGAAAGAGATTAGATGTTGATTTCTATAAAGAAGTGGCTATAAAAGAAGTTCGGACTCTGGTCATTAATCTTCTGCAGAAACTGGAAGAAGATTAAGCAAGTGCGGTATATTTGTCACTAAAGCAGTGAAAAAGAAGCAATAATAATTTAAGAAGTTGTCTTCATCTAATTACTTGAAATAAAAAGAACCACATAGTGGTTCTTTTTTCTGTAGGCATAGGCTAGGTGAGATTAAAATGAACTTCAAAGGAGTTTCCTTAAATGAAGACAGAAAACCATGTCATCAAAAGACAAATCTTAGATCTTACCCTCGACTCGGCGATCGGTTCCCTTGCTTTTCAAAGTAAGATCAGTGGTATCTTTAGAACTGAAATTCTACCACGAATTGACGCCCATTGTTCTAGCGTCAGCAGGGGAACCGAAGATATTAGAATTGATCGCTTAGAACTGGATCTGGGCGTTCTTGACCAAAGAAATCTGGTCACGGGGTTTAAGAAAAAAGTCGATGAGTTGTTCCCCCAAAAGTTGATCGCCGCTGTGGGTGGTCATTATCTGGAAAAAGACAAGGCTGCCCATACTCTAAGTGCCAACGCTTTCAATAACGACAGAAAGATTCCGCTTACCCGCAAAGAACGGGATTTTGAGATCTTAGCGCATTTTATCAGAAAAGGTCAGTTACCCTGGTGGGTCAAGAGCGGTGAAAGACCGCAGATGGCTGAATTGTTAAGGGGAATGGTAAACCGAGACCCAGCCCGCGTGAGAGCATTACTCACCGCAATAGCGGCTGACCTCGCCCTAGTGCAACGGGTACTCTATAACGCCGATCAATCCACCGTAGAGAAGATGATCGCTCTTTTCCATCCTCAGCATGGAGAAGCGGTATGTCGTAAACTCTGGCCCGCTCTGCGCGAACAAATTCAGCGCTGTCCGTATTTTACCGGATTCAGCTCGGCTCAGGTGGAAATGGCAATGGGGGTAGCCCTTTTTCAGCAGCTTATTACTGATCAAGGCGAGAATCTTCAGCGTAAACCGCTGGTGGAGCAGGTGGTAAAGCAGTTAGCAGCAACCTTTAACCTTGATGAAAAGGCATTGTATAGCTATGTAGTTAAGGAGAGGAGAAACGGGGTTGGGATCCTTGATGAAATAAGTTGGCCCAAGCAGATGTTGGGTGAGCAAAATCAGCCCAGTGTTTATTGGCGGAAACTAGAAAGTATTGAAAAGCAGCTTAAAGAACTTGCGCTTATTATACCAGAGCAGAAAAAGCATTTGCCAGCTTCGTTAGCGGAAGAATTAATAATTATCTTAGGGCAAACCCTTAAGGCAATGCCAGAAATTAAAGCGCTGATACTTTCTTTACAGAAAAAGACCGACCAGGCCAAGGCTTCCTCTTTGACTATCCCAGAGATGGATGAAAGGCAAAGAAAGAAAGTCGAAGAGTTCGAGCAGTTAAGCGAGGGACTGTATCTGGCCCTAGCGACTATTCAAGACCAAAAAGCAGCGAAAGCCAATCGTGATGTTTTAGCCAAGGCCGACCAAATCTTAGCTGCGATGGACGAATTGAGTAAACAGGCTCAATTGGCAGGGGAGCGTGCAATCGCGGATTCTTTTACCTACACAGAAGAGATATTTCTGCGCAATGCTGGCCTGGTCATTCTCTGGCCTTATCTGCCCAGGTTTTTCGAGACAACCGGCTTAGTGAGAGAGCAGCAGTTTGTTAGCGCAGAAGCAAGAGAGCGGGCTGCATTACTCCTGCACTATTTGACTTATGGCGCAAATCATGCTCAAGAATATGAGATAACCTTGAATAAAATTCTCTGCGGTTTGGAGCCTAGCACACCAATAAATCCCTGTTTAGCCCAGCTCAGCAAGACCGAAGCACTGGAAGGTGAAAGCTTGCTCCAAGCAGTGATCCAGCATTGGCCAGCTCTGAAAAAGATGTCCGTATCGGCGCTGCGGAGCATGTTCTTACGGCGGGAAGGGATCATAACCACCAGAGACGGGAGCCTTGTCTTAAGAGTGGCGGAAGCAGACTACGATCTTTTATTGGACCAAATGCCGTGGGGAATTGGGACGGTTAGACTTCCCTGGATGGAACAGTTTTTATTAGTGGAATGGAGAATGTAAATGATTGAGAAGATTTTAGAGATCATTCGGATGGAGATCAATGACTATATCGGTAGAAAACTTGGCGACACTTCCGTACCGAATAGGGTGGTTTTGACTTCTTTCGTCGATGATAACGGGCGGGTGGCGATTCCTGCTGATACCATTGGGTTAAGCCTCTTAAACATCGAAGAAGAAAAGACGTTTAAAGAAGCGGCCATGATCCGTACGAGTAAAGCGGAGAGTAGTACATCCTTTGTCAACCCGCCGGTTAGCTTGAATCTGCAAATCATGTTGACCGCAAACTTTAACAATTATGCTGAGAGTTTAAAGCAACTCTCGTTTATCCTGGCTTGCCTGCAGACGAAACCGGTCTTTGAGCGGAATAATACTCCTGCTTTGGTCGGGCTGGATACCCCAAAGCTGATCTTTGAACTAAACACTTTACCCTTGGAGCAGCAGCATTATATCTGGAGTATGATCGGTTTACGGTATTTGCCTTCTGTAGTTTACCGTGTACGCATGTTAACCATCTTCGAACAGGATGTCATCAGCGAGGTTGCCAATGTTAGAGAGATCACTACGATTTCTAACCTGAAAGAAGTACACGATTGAAACAGATGGAAAAATATCTGCTTCTTCAGCGGGTAAGTGGTTTTTTAAATATTAAATAGGAGACGTGTGACAATGGAACAGCAGTATTTACAACCGCTCTTCAGCTTCCGAGCGGAGCATAAAAACATTCCCGACCCTGACCCTGGACTCTTTCAGATGGAGCCGACGGAAGCCGGGTGGAAAACATTACAAAGCTATCGGTTGCATTTCAAAGCGCAGGAAAGCGGATTTACGGTTGTGGCGCCGTGTTTTCGGCGCGCCGACCAAGATCTGCTGGAGTTGGAAAACCAGTTCCTGGATGGAACCAAGCTGTCCTTTGCCGTTTTCACCAATGACAAGTTCTTCCTTGACCATTCGGGTTTACCCTTGGATCCACCTGGAGAATATGTTTATTACTTTAACAATCTTAATGGGGACGAGCGGAGAACCCAGCTTTTATTGGAAAACTTCAGCATTAAGGATAGCGAACGGGTGAGGTTACATCCCAAACAGTTTTCCGGAGAATTAAGCAAAGATGACGGAGGTGATCTGCTTCTTCCTTTGGTCTATAATGAACGCGGTGATTTAGTCCACGAGAGTCGTTATGATTTCGTCATTGATGAAGATCAGAATACCTATCATTTGGATCTTTCCCGCTTGGCGGATGGTTTGTATACGGTAGAGTACAATGGGGAGTCCTTGACCTGTTATTGTGCAAAAGCCTCATTTATCCGCCGTGCTCCCTTGTTGATCCTAGAGATCTTTATTGGTTCCGCTGTACCCGAAGAATATCAGGTAGTAAAGGTAGAGGAGGGCATTCAGTATATCGACAGTAAAGAGTTTTGTTTACACTTTGGGCTTAACTTATTCTACTGGCAGTATAAGCTTATTCCTATTAATATCCCCCCTTGCACCTGGATAAAAGTACAAGCGGATCAGAGCCCGTATACCTTTGTTCCGGATAAAATCCGCCTACATCAGCAGGTCGATCATGTCCTCTTCACTTCCCAACAGCAGATCGAGATTCCTAATGAAGAAGGGTTTATCGTTAATTTGTACCGGGTTGGATGGCATGATGAATGCCGGGTGACTGGGGAGCCGTATAAATTCTGTTTCAAGGATTATGGAATTGAAATAGACGACGGGTTCCGGTGTCGGGAAGTGGTAGATCACAAATGTATCCATTGGTGTCCCGCCTATTGTGCCGAAGATGAACTCCTTGGCGCTCTGCCTAAACCTGGTGGCGAAAAAACCTATTATTATACGGA
>DOID01000174.1:0-2248 GCA_003511465.1 Bacillota bacterium
ACCACATCATGGACCTGCACATTGAGGGATTTAGCCATCTCGGCCGAGATGATCACTGGGTATTCGTACTCGGCACTGAAGTAATCATTAAAGTCACCATCGACTAAGGTGAAAAAATCATCGAGGAAATGCATCTCTTCCTCTTTAATGGTTACGCCGATCACCATCACCGTATCGGCTTCCCCGTTCCCGACGGCGCGCCCCATCATCCCCAGGTTTTCATTGATCTCGAGCAAGTCCTCGGGTTTGACGGTTTCTTCGATCAGCTGAATCATTCTTTCTTTATCCCGGATCATCGTAAAATAGCTGTTCCCTTGAGTCCCATTAACAACTAAATGCCCAAAAGCATAGGAAACCACATCATTAATTAAGACATCAACCATCCCATGGGAAAAGGAGTTGGCAATCACCAAGATCATCATGCCAAAGCCGATACAGATGCCTAGAAAGAGGTTTCTTTTCTTTTGCCGCAGTAAATTCCGCCAACTTAATCTGGATATTAAGCCCATGTTCTCACCTCCGCATTACTCTCGTACAACGGCGTCAAGCGGGACAATTCTCCCGACGACCCGCAAGGGGTATAAGACCGAAAGGAAGGTCACGATCCCCAGTTCAAACAGACCGAGGAGAAAATCGGACCCGGTATAGACCGGACTCAAGGTCTCTCCGCCATAAACTAATTGCAGGATCTCATTGGTGGTTGAAATCCCTGCGGCTCTTAGCAAATAAATCACGACGATGCCGGAAATAATCCCCAGTCCCCCAAAGAAGAAGGAAAGCAGGGCAGTTTCCGACACAAACATGCTTCGAATAAATCCTTTACGCGCACCGATTGCCCGCATCATGCCCAGCTCAGAAGTTCTTTCGAGCGCCGCCATGCTCAAAGTATTCATAATGATGATCATCGCTACAAAGAAAATAAACATGATAAACAGGTTCAAAGCAGCCTTCACCATCACAGCCATGTTCCCGATAATCCCGACCGCATCTTTCCAACTGATCACCCGCACTGCGAGGCCTTGCTCCTGAAATACCCCGTTTATCTTCGCTGCCGCCGCTTGCGGCGAGACGCCTTTCTTTAGCTTAATAAAGGCCAGATTATACGAACCATCATCCAGGTCATAATCCCCGCTGGCTCTGGCCGTTTCCTGCTGGAGCTCTTCAAGGGTAATGCTCTCCTCCGTGATGACGTCAGCAAAAAGGTCTCCACCGGCAAAGAGGTCTTCCAGATTTTCGGTGGCCAGTAAATCCGCTTCCGCTTCCGAAAGGTCCACGGCGCTGTCCGCTCCGGTCACATAATTGTGGGCTTCCCGGAAGGACTCAATATCGACCAAACAATAGCTACCCCAGATTTTGTTTAAGGCTTTATATTTCATCACCCCGGTCACCGGGACCCGAACATCCATGGTAGAATTTGCCACGCTCGCGCCCATAAAAACCAGATCGCTCCGCACGTCGAGGTTGGCCAGATCTGCTTTTGCATCCTCCGGAAGCTTACTTTCATCCAGTTCTTCCCCTTCGGGAATCAGCCAGTATTCCACAAAATCATAAAAAGGTTTTCTAATCTCCTCGGAGATCAACAATCCACGTTCGCCTGCTTCGAAAGGCCGGCCTTCGGTAATTTGGATACTGTCCGGAAACATCCTGCGGTACCGGTCAATATCAACGCCCAACAGATACATCGAACCCATCTCGGAACGGTCGTTCAACACATAGACCAGGCCGGAGGTGCCCGGAAGATAATCGGCAATCAACTCTTCATTCTCCAAAACCGCTTTGGCCGCCTCGTAGTTTTTGATTACTTTTAAGGGCTTGGCAGACATCGATCCGATTAAGACATCATTTTTCTCCTGTTCATCAGAGATGACGATCAGGTCTCCCGTGAATAGTTTGACGATATTTTCGGACATGCCATGTTCCATCCCGGAGATCATGCCGTTTCCCACCGTCATCAAGAGAGTGCCGATAAATAAGATCATGCCGATCACCAGGCTTTTTCCTTTATGCCGCCCGATATTTCGCCAGGCAATCTTAAACGCTAGTCCCATCCCGCTCACTCCTGTCCCACCAGCATACCGTCTCTGATCTTGACAATCTTCGCGGCATATTTTAAGACTTCAGGATCATGGGTGGAAAAGATAAAGGTGGTCTTTTCGACCTCATTCAACTCTTTCATCAGCTGTAAAATCGAATCACTAGTCTCCGAATCCAGATTGGCGGTGGGCTCATCAGCCAAGACAATATCCGG
>DOID01000174.1:2479-4768 GCA_003511465.1 Bacillota bacterium
ATCAGTAACAAAGGAAATTCCACATTCTCACGGACATTTAAGACCGGAATCAAGTTAAAGGACTGAAATATAAAGCCGATTTTATGGAGGCGTAGATCCGTGATTTCCTTCTCTTTAAGCGCACTGATCTCCTGATTTTGGATTTTAACCTGCCCAGCGGTGGGTTGATCAATACAACCGATGATATTAAGCAGTGTGGTCTTCCCGCTGCCGGAAGGTCCAACGATCGACAAAAAAGCTCCCTCTTCGACGGAAAAATCAATCCCGCGTAAGGCATGAACAGTGGTTTTCCCTAATGGGTAATCCTTGGTTAAACCCTGAATCTCAATGACATTCATCTGGCCGCTCCCCTCTCTCTTGGCTTTCTGTTCTATAAAAAAATAGACGGGTCATTTTGGGAAATAACCCGTCCTACTTCTCTATAGATATTCCTATTCCTTCGCGAATAGCAAAATTTTACATACTTCTTCTTCGTCTGTTCTGACTTCTTCACTTTTGAATTAGCCATCCATAAACATCCCTCTACTTTTTCTTCTTTGTAAGTAGCCACAAAAACACCGCACTGTTTCCATTTCTTCTTACTTAACCACCATCTATTCCATAAAAATAATCAAAAACCTCCATCCTTTACCTATTTTCGCTCCTTAGCTTTCAGTTTCTTTAATTCTCCCAACACCTCATGATATTCTCGGTCAAGCGCTTCGGGATCATCTTTCTTCGCGGGCATGGATAAACGCCCGATGATCTCGGACAAGCGATTTTCTAAGACGAAGATTTGTTTCTTCGCATCCTCTAAACCATCATTCGGAGCTTGCTTTCTTTTGACTAGGTATTCCTGGTAGGTACCGTTGAACATTTTGATTTTCTGCTTTTCTATGGTCATTATCCGATTGGCAACAGCGCTAATCAGCCTACGGTCATGGGATACAAACAATAATGTCCGATCATAGCTGCGCAGCACTTCTTCGAGCACATCCTGGGAGTTGAGATCTAGATAATTGGTGGGTTCATCTAATACCAGTAAGTTTATATCTTGCAAAAGCATCTTCGCCAAAGAAACCTTAACCCGTTCTCCCCCGCTTAACACCCTTACCGGTTTAAAGACTTCGTCTTTCGTCAAGAGCAGCCGCGCGAGAAAAGTGCGCACGTAAGTTTCCTGATAAATACTCTCGGCCATCACATTTTCCAGGATCGTTAAGCTTTCATCCAAGATGCTCAGATCCTGGCTGAAATAGCCAATTTCTGCGCCCGGAGCAACTCTGATCCCCTTCTCCTGATTGATGATCATTTTCAGTAGAGTACTTTTCCCGCAGCCGTTCGACCCAATTAAAGCAACTTTCGCGCCGTTCTCAATTATAAATTCCGCCTCTTTTAAGATCACCTGATCGCCAAAGCTTTTGTGTAAATTATGACCTTCAATTATCACCTTACTATAAAGCTGTTTGGTCTCGGCGATCTCCAGTTTAATGCTGGCTTGTTGCTTTGGTTTTTCTTGAACCTGGAGATGCTCTAGGCGGGCTTCAACATTTTTTACTGCCCGGTCTAAGGAAGCCTTGGCCTTTTGGCCGCCCATCTTGTGGAGGCGCGCTTCGGAATTACCCATCCTTTTCGGCGGTCTCTTGATCGATTTTCCCTTTTCCTTAATCTCAACGGCAACCCGCTCTAGCCGCTTCTTCTCGCTTACATACTGATCATACTCAAGTTGGGCTCTCTCCCTTGCTTTGGCCTTTTGCTCACTATACTCGCTGTAGTTACCATTATATAGCGTAATTTTGCCGTACTCCACCTCTAAGATCTTATTGCACAGCTGATCCAGAAAACTGCGATCATGAGCAATCAGCACGAGTGCCCCCTGGTACTCGGCGAGTCGTTTTTCTAAAAGCTCGATCCCTTCCAGGTCAATATTACTAGTGGGCTCATCGGCAAAGATCATCAGGCTGTCCCCATCCAAACTTGCCGCCAGTTTAAACCGGGTCTTCTCCCCGCCGCTCATCTTTTCGTCCCAGACCGTTGCCACCCCAAATTTGGAGGCCATTTCTGGACTGATCCTTTGCTTCTCAGCCGGTTCAAGCTGAGAAATAAAAGCATATTTTCCATATAGCTTAACCCAACCCTCATCTGGTGCCAACCTTTGGCTTAATATATTAACCAGTGTGGTTTTACCGGCACCGTTCGCCCCAACGATCCCAATGCGATCGTCGGAATAAACTTTCAAACTTTCAAGATCGATAATCAACCGATCGCCAAAATACTTTTTTAGGTTACCGCATTCCAGTAATAAAATAAAAA
>DOID01000174.1:5098-5224 GCA_003511465.1 Bacillota bacterium
CAATCATCAGCTGCTGATACCTTGCCCTTTCTAAAAGTATTGGCTCTTTCCAACCCTATTATAAATGCCACTTCCTTGGATGTCAATGAGTTAGTAGAGGCCACCGGGTACGGCGGCCTCTTGTTT
>DOID01000037.1 GCA_003511465.1 Bacillota bacterium
CAGAAGGAGGAACGGCCGATGTCTAAACCGATCTGGGTGATCGGGGGAGGACTCGCTGGCGCGGAAGCAGCCTGGCAGATTGCCAATTCCGGGTGGGACGTCATCCTCTATGAGATGAGACCGGTCAAGAATACCCCGGCGCATACAACGCCTTTCTTGGCGGAACTAGTCTGTAGTAACTCGTTAAAAGCAAAAAACTTAGAAAACGCCTCGGGACTTTTAAAAGAAGAGCTGCGCCGCTTAGGGTCGCTGTTGATGACGGTCGCTGCTGAGACCGAAGTGCCGGCCGGTGGCGCCTTGGCGGTGGACCGTCAGCGGTTTGCCCAAGAAATTACGACCCGGATTAATCAGCACCCGAGGATCAAGGTGATCCGGGCTGAGGCTACCGCTCTCCCCCTCGATCAACCGGCTGTGGTGGCTAGTGGTCCTCTGACCTCCTCTCTCTTCTCCGCCTGGCTCCAGCAACTGTTTGGTGAAGAATATTTTTATTTCTACGATGCGGTAGCGCCGATCGTCACCCGGGAATCCCTGGATGAGGGGCGGATCTTTGCCGCTTCCCGATATGACCGGGGCGCAGCCGAGTATTTAAATTGTCCCTTTAATGAGGAAGAATACACCGCGTTTTGGGAAAACCTCATCGCGGCGGAGACCCACGAAGCCCACTTAGGGGCAACGGAAAAGTGTTATTTTGAAGGTTGTATGCCCATTGAGGTGCTGGCGGCACGGGGGAAGGATACCATCCGGTTTGGTCCGTTAAAACCGGTGGGTTTAATCGATCCGGCCACCGGCAAACGTCCCTATGCCGTCGTGCAATTAAGGCCTGAAAACAAAGAAGAAACCCTTTATAATATGGTCGGTTTTCAAACTAATCTCCGCTGGGGAGAACAAGCTAGGGTTTTTCGGTTAATTCCCGGAATGGATGAGGCCGAGTTTGTCCGGTACGGGGTGATGCACCGCAACTCCTTTATCAATACTCCTCAATTACTCGAACCCTCCTTGCAATGGAAAGGCGGGGCCCCCTTCTTTTTTGCCGGCCAGTTGATTGGCGTGGAGGGTTATGTGGAATCAACAGCCGCCGGTCTGGTGGCCGGACTCAACATTGTCCGGCTATTGGCTGGAAATCCTCCGCTAATATTTCCGAAAGAAACGGCCATCGGTGCCCTGCTCCACCATATAATAAACGCAGAAATTCGACATTTCCAACCGATGAATATTAACTTTGGCTTATTTCCGCCTTTAAACGTAAAAATCAAGGGAAAGGCCGAAAAGAACCGAGCAATCGCGGATCGAGCCCTAAAATCCCTGGAAAATATGGTTCAAAATAAGTTGAAATAATTAAATATGAAGGCGAAACATTTAAAAAAAAACGGAGAAATTGTTTGTCAAATTAGGCCTGTTGTGTTATTATTAATAAAATGGTAGGGAGGTGACATCTTCTGTCTCTCGAGAATTATCTGAATAATTACCTTTCATCGCTCCAAATTAAAAATTATTCGGAACATACTTTGCTTAATTACCGCCTTGACCTTGAGCAGTTTGTCGAATTTATGCAAAGCAGAAAACTTAACGCCTGGGAGCAAGTGGGGGTTACTGAGGTCAGAGCTTACCTTGCCGAATTAACGGGCCTTGGTTTAGCGCGCACAACGATCTTAAGGAAAATTGCCTCTTTAAGATCATTTTTTAAATACCTCACTTTACAAGGCCTGGTTGAGCATAACCCCTTGTTACATTTACATTCGCCCAAACGGCAGAAGAAACTCCCCCAGTTCTTATATGTCCGGGAAATTGAGGAGCTCTTGAAGTTTGAAGATGCATCCCCGAAGGGTTTACGGGACCGGGCGATTTTGGAAGTTCTTTATGGTACGGGGATGCGCGTCAGCGAGCTAACTGGGCTTAATCTGGATGATCTCGATCTGGATCGTGGTTATCTTCGGGTTTATGGTAAAGGGGCGCGGGAAAGAATCACCTTTTTGGGGAAAAAAGGAGGAAAGGCCTTAAGTGATTATCTGCGGAAAGGGCGTCCTTTCTTTCTCAGCCGTCGACTGGAAGCCGATGAGGGTGCCGTTTTCTTAAATAAGAACGGGACGAGACTGTCGGCTCGTAGTATCCGGCGGTTACTGGATAATTATGTCCGCAAGGCAGCGCTGGACAAGAAGATTAGCCCTCACACCTTACGTCACTCTTTTGCCACCCATCTGTTGGAAGGGGGTGCCGATCTCCGTGCGGTCCAGGAAATGCTCGGCCATGTCAATATTTCGACTACCCAAATTTATACCCACTTGGAGCGGGATAAAATTAAGAAAATTTATAACCAAGCCCACCCTAGAGCCTAAAAATTGATTTTGGAGTATGTTTTTAGCGATAAATGTCAGACTATTAAGGGAATGGCGATTTCTTTAGATTATAATTTCAAGTAGGCGCATAAAATAAAAAAAATAGTCCACTATTATCCCTTTGTAAATTAAAATAAGGAGTGAATGAATATGAACAAACTTGAAGAAATCCGGCGTATGAGAGCATTGGTTGAGAAAAAAGATTCAACAGAGGATCTGACGACGGCAGCCCGAACCCTGGGAGAAATTCTCCATGGCAACATTTATCTAATTGAGAACGACGGAGAGATTATGGCCGCTTACTGTGGTGAAGGAGAGGATTGCTCCAAAGGGAAAGAACCGCTGAAGTTGAATCCCCAGTTTCAACAGAGATTGGCTTTTATCTTTCAACCGGCGATTGACTTACCGTTAGAAGTTTGTCTCTTTAGTGAGGAGAACTGCTTTCCACCGGATGTTTTAATGACGATCTATCCCTTACAAGTCGACGGGGACAGAGTCGGTAATCTTTTAATCACGAAAAAGGAAAAGATTAAAGAGGAAGAGCTTTTATTGGCCGAAACCGCAGCGCTAGTATCTGGAGTTTTATTAAAAGCGCGAACCGCCGGGAAACAGGATGCGGACTTACAGCTGAAGACCAATGTCAAGATCGCCCTTGATTCCCTTTCTTACTCGGAATTAGAAGCGATGGTGAACGTCTTCAAAGAATTGGGCGGGGAAGAAGGATTTTTGGTGGCCAGTAAGATTGCGGACCGGATTGGGATTACTAGGTCGGTGATTGTGAATGCCATGCGGAAGTTGGAGAGCGCAGGGGTGGTCGAGTCCCGATCACTGGGGATGAAGGGGACGTACATGAAGGTAAAAAACCCCTATTTTCTGGACGAATTAAATAATCGGAGTAAAAATTGAGCGTCAAAAAAACTTCCGGAGCGACAAAAGTTCCAAAAACTGTTGACTTTCTCAACAGTTTTTTTTAATCTTATATAGAGGGAATTGACGATTATTACCGAAACTTGATCGCACATCATCTTTTGTGCCAAAAATAAGCAATTATCCGGAATTAGTCAACCAGCAGGAAATAATCCTAAACTTTATTTTATTAGTTCCGATAAAAGATGTGTAACCTTTTTCAACATCAAGTAGGAAGGGTGAGTCGGTTGATTACGAATAAATCCATCGAAAACTTGACCTCAGCCATGAACTGGGCAGCTAATCGTCAGAAAATCCTTCAGCATAATTTGGCGAATGCCGATACCCCTAATTACCAAAGAAGGGATCTGGATTTTGCTCAGGAGCTGGCAAGTGAGGTGGAACGGCTGCCGCTTAAACGAACTCACCCCAGGCATTTGGGTGCCTCCATGGTGGAACCGAACAACTCGGTTACCCAGTGGGGTGTGGTGCGGGTCGACCAAAATGGTGTTGACCCTGAGGTGGAAATGGTTACTACCGTACAGAATTTCATGTACTTTCAAGGCTTAACGCAAGAATTAAATAGCCAATTTCGTCGGTTACGGATGGCGATCCAAGGGAGGTAAGGAGAATGAGGTTTTTTCAAGGGATGGATATCAATAGTTCCGCGTTGGGCGCGCAGCGTCTTCGCCTCGATTTAATTTCCGCGAATATCGCCAATGCGAATACCACTCGGACGCCGGAAGGAGGACCATACCGACGAAAGGTACCGGTGTTTGCCGAAAATCTGCAGCAGGCCGTTGGCGGTAATGCCCTAAGCGGGGTGCGAGTTTTGGCGGTGACCGAAGATCAATCTCCTTTCCGTCAGGTTTACGACCCAGCGCATCCCGATGCCAATCTCGACGGCTATGTTTTGTATCCGAACGTAAATATTGTCAATGAAATGGTTAATCTGATGGAAGCCGGGCGGTCTTACGAAGCAAATGTAACCGCGTTTAACACTTCGAAAGAGATGTTTAAAGCCGCGCTGAGCATCGGTAAAAGTTAATCAGATTTAAAATGGAGCAAATTCCGACCCACGGAGGGAAAGACCGGGGGTATGAGGGACCAAAGGACTGGCGTTTTCATACCCGTTCTTAACTCGTGGGTTTTTATATCTTAGCAGAGCGCGCTGTCGGGAGGTGAAAATATGAAAATCGAAACTAGCGGACTCTTATCTTTGAAAAACCCAGAAATGAGCAAGCCGAACCAGAATAATGTTACCGGCGAATTTGAAAAAATGCTCAAAGGCTATATCGGTGAAGTAAATAAACTCCAATTAAAAGCAGAAGAAATGGATCAACAATTCGCCGCCGGTACCATCGAGAATGTTCATGAAGTAACGATTGCGGCCGAAAAAGCAGCCCTTGCCCTTGACCTTACCCTGCAAATACGGAACAAAGTTGTCGAGGCATATCAGGAGATTATGCGGATGCCTATTTAATTGTTAGGGAGACATGTGAATAATGCGTGAGTTAATTCAACAAATACGCCAGATTTGGGAGAACATGGATAAGCGTAAACGCCTTTTGCTCGGTGGTGGTATGCTCCTTTTGTTGTCCCTTTTTGTCCTGATTATGACCATCAGCCAACCGGAATACGAATTGTTATATGGTAATTTACAACAAACGGAACAGGACGAGATCATCGGGCGTCTCCGGGAGATGAGTATTCCCTACCGGAAAGAGTATAACGCGTTACATGTTCCTAATGCTTCCGAAGTACGGGCGGAACTGATGAAAGCGGGGATTCCGAAAGGCGGTATTATCGGGTGGGAACTTTTTGACCGGACCAGTTTAGGCGCGACTAACTTCCAGAACACCGTAAATTACCAAAGAGCCTTGCAAGATGAGATCCGACGTACCCTTCGCCAAATCGAAGGGGTAATTGACGCGTCGGTCATTATTAATTTACCGGATCAGGAACCAATCTTTGAAGATGAAAAAAAGGAACCGACTGTTTCGATTAATCTGAATCTACGCAGCGCTAACATGCTCAGTCGGAAGCAGGTACAGGCAGTTGTGAATTTTGTGGCTGGGTGTGTTGCGGGGATGTCTCCGGAGAACGTTACGATCATCGATAATTTTGCCAATGATCTAACTGCTCCCCTGCGCACCAACGCCGCTTTGGACGGCTCACTGCTGGAACAACAGATGGCGATCAAAAAAGACCTGGAACAAGAGTATAAACGCAATGTCGAAACCGTTTTAGGACGGGTCTACGGCTTACATAACGTGGCGGCAACCGTCAATATCACGCTTAACTTCGACTACCAGGAAATTCGGAAGGAGATCTACGGCGACCGGGGCGTACCCCGGAGTGAGCAGGAGATCTCCGAATCATACACGGGTAGTGGGATCACGCCCTACGGGATTCCCGGTACGGACTCGAATATCACCCAGTACCGGCTGGGTGGGAATCAACAGGAAGGTTCATACGAGCGGGAAGAACGGATCGTTAACACGGAAATTAATCGAACTGAAGAGCATCATTTAAAACAAGGACCAAAGATTGAACGCATATCGGTGAGCGTTGTGATCGGGAAGAGCCTGTCCGTGGCGGAAATAGCGCAGATTGAGAATACGGTTGGAGCTACGGTAGGAGCGCTTACGACCAGAGGCGACCAGGTAACGGTGTTCAGTCGAGAGTTTTTCGCCCCGGCAGCGGAAGAGACTTTACCACAAGCACCGGGGGTTTCCCCTGTGGCATTGGTGTTGACTGGTCTTTGTTGTGTGCTGCTTACGGGAGGAGTTTTGTACTTAGTGCGAAGGAGGAGACAGCGGACGTCCACCATCGATATGGTGGTTAGTGATACGGTCGACGAGACGGCAGCGGTCGTAGAATTAAGTCCGGAGGAGCAACAACGCCGTGACCGGGAAGATTTCATTGAAGATTTAGCACGCAGCGATCCGGAGAATATGGTTGGGCTCTTACGGACGTGGATGTCAGAGGATTAGAGGTGTAATTGTCTTGAGTAAACAATTAACCGGCCGGCAAAAGTGCGCCGTCATCTTAATCTCCATCGGCTCTGAGTTGTCATCGCGTATTTTAAAGTTTTTTCGCGAAGATGAAATTGAAGACTTAACTTTGGAGATTGCCAGTATGCGTCGGATCGAGCCGGAAGTGAAGGAAGAAGTTCTGAATGAGTTTTACGAAATCTGTTTAGCCCAGAACTATATCTCCGTCGGCGGTATTGATTATGCCAAAGAAATGTTGGAAAAAGCCCTTGGGCCGAGCAAAGCCCAGAGTATTCTGAATAAATTAACCAGTTCCTTACAGGTGCGACCGTTTGATTTCGCCCGCAAAACTGATCCTAGTCAGTTAGTGAATTTTATCCAAAATGAACATCCACAGACCATTGCGTTGGTGCTATCCTATTTAAATCCGGAACAGGCGGGGATGATCCTGTCGGCGCTGGCTCCCGCTAGTCAGGTGGAGGTGGCGAAAAGGATTGCCACTATGGACCGGGCGACTCCAGAGGTTCTAAAAGAAGTCGAGAATGTGCTGGAGAAACGGTTATCATCTTTTGTGTTGCAAGATTTCACCATGGCCGGTGGGATCGATGCGGCGGTTGCCATATTGAACCGGGTGGATCGTGGAACGGAAAAAACGATCATCGAAGCCTTGGAAGAAGACAATCCAGAGCTGGCTGAACTGATCAAGAAGCGGATGTTTGTCTTTGAAGATCTGGTTACCCTGGACGACCGTTCGATTCAGCGCGTGTTGAAAGAAGTGGATATGCGGGATCTGGCTTTAGCCTTGAAAACAGCCAGTCAAGAAGTTACCAACCGTATCTTTAAAAATATTTCGAACCGTGCTCGTGACATGATCAAGGAAGACATGGGATTAATGGGGCCGGTGCGTTTGCGTGATGTTGAGGAAGCACAGCAGAAGATCGTCAATAACATCAGACAGCTTGATGAGAGCGGGGAAATTGTCATTGCCCGTGGTGGAGAGGATGAAATAATTGTCTAAGTCGAAGATTATTAAAGCCCCAGCCATCGAAAGCGAGGTCTGTTTTGTGGAACTCCCCGACATCGTGGCCGTCTGTCGTGAACTAGCCGCGGCCAGTGAAGAGGACCTGATTGTGGGAAGTACAGACCAAGACCAGGAAGAAACAGAGAACGCTCAAGAAGAAAAAGAAGCTTCCATTGATCCGGAAGCCGTCGCCCGTCAACTGCTGGCTGATGCTCAGCAGCAGACGGAAGAATTGTTAGCTGCCGCCCGCCAGGAAGCGGAGCTCATGATCGCGGAAGCAGAGCGCCGCCGGGAACAGGTGGAGCAGGAGTTGGCTACGGCTCGTCAGGAAGCAGCAGCTGAGTGTGAACGGCTTAAACAAGAGGCCTATGATCGTGGTTACCAGGAAGGTTTGGCCGCTGGCAACCAGGCGGGCGAAACCGCGTGGGCGGAAAAGATCACGGCCGCCGAGGACTCGCTCCTGGAGGCAAAAGCAGAGGCGCTAAACTTGATCAATCAGGGGGAGGAAGAAAGAGCCGCTAGGATCCGCGGTTCTGAACAGGAAATCCTCAAGTTAGTCATCGATATTGCCGAAAAAGTAATTAAGACGGAGTTAAACGGTGAACCGAAAAAATGGTTGAGGATGATTGAAGATTCCGCCAAAAGACTAGCCGGCGCCACAGAAGTTACGATCAGCATTGCGCAAGAAGATGAAGCTTTCTTGATCCAACACTTACGGGAGATCCGCAGTCAATTCACTGAATCGCCCCGCATTCAGATCAATACCGATCTCAATTTACAACCGGGAGATTTTCAGGTGCACAGCAATCTAGGTGAAGTAGATGCCAGGGTTCAACAGCAATTGGCCAAGATCTTTCAGGCGCTAAAAGCAGAAGGAAACTAAAATGGGACAGAAGATTACGCAGCCGCTCCCCCCCTTTAGCGCGGAATTGTATCAGCAAAAGATCGTAGAGGTTAATCCGGTCAATCGGGGGGGACAAGTGGAAAAAGTAGTCGGTTTAACCATTGAGGCGCAAGGTCCTCCTAGTTTTGTTGGTGAGATTTGTTCCTTTGAGACCCTCTCCGGTCAAAAAGTCATGGGTGAAGTAGTGGGCTTCCGGGAAGGCAAAGTGTTGCTGCTCCCTTTAGGGGAGATGGAAGGCATCGGACCCGGTACTCCGGTTTTGGCGTTAGATCAAACATTAACCACCCCGGTGGGTGAAGGCTTACTCGGGCGGGTACTGGATGGCTTGGGCCGTCCGCTTGACGGTCAAGGAAAACTGAAGACTACAGACTGTTACCCGCTGATGGCCAGCCCCCCTAATCCCTTGGCTCGCGCCCGGATTAAAACCCCACTTTCTTTGGGTGTAAAAGCAATCGATGGGCTGTTAACCTCCGGTCAAGGCCAACGTCTTGGCATCTTTGCCGGGAGCGGCGTTGGTAAAAGTACCCTCTTGGGAATGATCGCTCGTAATTCGGACGCTGATATCAATGTCATCGGCTTAATCGGTGAACGGGGCCGGGAGGTTAAGGAGTTTATTGAAAAGGATTTAGGTCCTGAGGGACTAGCCCGGTCGGTGGTAGTCGCCGCTACTTCGGACCAACCGGCTTTAGTCAGGATCAAAGGTGCATATACCGCAACCGCCATCGCCGAATACTTTCGGGACCAAGGGGCCAATGTTTTGCTCATGATGGATTCGGTGACCAGGTTTGCTTTAGCCCAGCGTGAAGTGGGATTGGCCGTCGGAGAACCGCCGGCAACCCGGGGTTATACCCCTTCGGTGTTTGCCCTCATCCCCAAACTACTGGAACGGTCTGGTACAGCCGAGCAGGGCACGATAACCGCTCTTTATACGGTTTTAGTCGAAGGTGATGATATGAACGAACCGGTCGCTGATACGGTGCGTGGTACCTTAGACGGGCATATTGTGCTTTCCAGAGCGCTAGCCCACGAGAACCATTACCCAGCGATCGATATTTTAGCCAGTGTTAGTCGGCTCATGATTGATCTGGCTTCGGCCGAACATCAGAAAGCTGCGGCACTCCTCCGGGAACTACTCGCCGTTTATACGGCGAACGAGGATCTCATTAATATCGGCGCTTATGTTCAGGGGAGTAACCCCCGCGTCGATCTGGCGATTAAAATGTATCCCGGGATTAAACGGTTTTTACGCCAAGCGGTACAGGACAGTTTCAGTCTTGAGCAAACTGTTGAACTACTAAAGAATTTAGTTGCGGAGGTCGAGGAAGGTGTCCTTTAAATTCCAGCCGATTCTGAATCTGCGGAAACACCACGAAGATCACTGCCGAACCCGCTTTAAGGAAGAGCAGACGAAACTCCAGCACATTGATGGAGAATTGTCCATGCTCAAGGCCAGAAAAGAAAGACGGGAGACGGAAGCGGCAAAGATGTCGGTAGGTACGATTAGCGCCGAAAGCCTCATCTCCGCCAGCCGGTATCTGGTTTATCTGCGGCAAAAACAAGAGGAAACAAAAGTGCGGCGGACACTCCAAGCGGGAGAGGTGGAAGCGGCGCGGACGACCTTAGTACAAGCGCAAAAAGAAAGAAAAGTCATGGAAAAATTGAAGGAAAAGATGGCGCGGGAAGAAATGGAAGAACTATTGCGCCGCGAACAAAAAAATTTGGATGAAATTGCGATTAACCGGATTTATCATAGTTAGAGGTGAATGAGATGTTTCGTTACATCGCCGGGATTTTAACTGCTTTTCTGTTTTTTGGTTCGGTTTTCGGTCTGCTCTATATCTTGGACCAGTA
>DOID01000025.1:0-191 GCA_003511465.1 Bacillota bacterium
AATATCGGCGAGCCCTGGGAGTTGACTAAAGCCCTGGACCAGGGGGCCGATGGAATTGGTTTGTTCCGTACCGAGTATCTATTTATGAACAAGGGAGCGCTCCCTTCGGAAGAAGAACAATTCCAAGCCTACAAAGAAGTATTAACCAAGATGGCGGGGAAGCCGGTGGTGATGCGAACGTTAGACATCGG
>DOID01000025.1:518-8694 GCA_003511465.1 Bacillota bacterium
CATGCGGTGAGCGGCCAGGTTCCGCTTGGGATCATGGTTGAAGTGCCGTCCACAGCGGTCAGCGCCGATCTATTTGCGAAGGAAGTGGATTTCTTCAGCATTGGCACCAATGATCTCATCCAGTATACCTTGGCGGTGGATCGGATGAACGAGGGGGTCTCCTATTTGTATAGTCCCTTTCACCCCGCTGTCTTACGCTTAATTAAAATGGTGATTGACGCGGCCGCGCGGGAAGGGATCGAAGTAAGTATGTGTGGAGAAATGGCGGGCGATCCGCGCCTTACGCCGCTCTTAATCGGCCTTGGGCTTAAAACTTTCAGCATGAGTCCGTCTTCGCTTTTGCCAGTCAAACAAAGCGTCCGGAGTGTACAGAGTAAACCGGCTGTCGCTTTGGCCACCAAGGCGCTTCAACTGTCAACTATTGATGCCATCAAAGCGTGTTTAGAAATAAAGGAAGAGGAGGGGTTCTCATGCGAGAGCTAACCGCGACCATTAAAACAGAAACCGGCTTACACGCCAGACCCGCCGCTGCCTTAGTCAACAGTGTCGCCAAATTTAAGAGTCAGGTGACCATTATCAAGGAAGGGCAGGAAGCAAACCTCAAAAGTATCCTTAGTTTATTAAGTCTCGGGGTGGAACAACACGATACGATCACCATCAAGATAGAGGGGAAAGATGAAGACCAAGTTATCGCGGCAATAAACCAAGCTGCCGTAGAACTTGAACTATGGTAAGGTAAACACTGGTCTCCTCCACATCATCCCAGGTTAATCTCCTCCTATGTTATGACCGGCCATGAACATTCGTGGCCGGTCTTTTTTTATATTACGCTAAAATTGTCAGGGCAGCAAAAATATTTCTTTGTATGCATCATTCTTTTTCCCCCGCATATGATAGGTTACCACGAATTAGGGAGAAATCATTGGATTAACGGGGGATTTTTATGAAAAAACGCACGCTGGTTTTGCTCGGTCTCTTTCTGCTCCTGGCTGTTCAGAAGATGTACCGGACTTCAGCCCAAGGGATAGCGATCCTGGATTTCCGAAGCGTCACGCCCGTCGCCCCAGAGAGCCGCGCCTTACCCTTTACCTTACCGGTAACAACGACCACCAGCGCCAGCTTCGAATGTTCCGGTCTGGTCGCACCAAAAACTGGAAACCGGATTGCGGCGGACCGGATCACTTTTAGCCGTAGCCAAAGGCTCGCAGGTGGTCAAAGCGAAAGCTTTCTGGCAACCATTCGCTTTTTACCTTCTGACCTCCCCGGTGAATACGAGGGCATAGTTTATGCCATTCCCCAACACGTGGAAGAAAACACGGAACGCTTCCCTTTCTTGATCAAAGTCCGGATTTTACCTTGGATTAAAATCGAAACCGCCTCCCCCCATTCTTTACTGGTAATCAAGGATTCTCCCTCCTTAACCGCCAGTAATTTGCAAGCCAGCGCGCCGATCAAGCTTTTGCTGGCCTCTAACTCACCTTGGCGGCTCTACTTGAGAGTCGGGAATACCGAATCCTTTGCTCCTGCTAAAAACCCCGCTTTCCCGATTCACATCGGTATTGGTAAGACCGTAAAAGCGCAGGATTTTTCAGAAACTCTCCTTTCCAACGGCGCTTACCAACTGGTTGCCTTTGGACCACCTACAGTGGTTGGTGATGGTTCGACGCCGTCTAGTTTCTGGACAGAATTATACGTTACTGCTTCAATCAGAAATTGGCATCGCTACCCCACCGGAGTCCACACCTATCCTTTCTTCTTCTCCGCCGAAACCGCCGACCACTAAAGGGTATTCTGACTGGGTTACACTCCGGTCGGGGCGCGCAAACACCGGTTTGTAATAAATAAATAAATTGAGAGGTTGGTTAGATGAAAAAACTAGTTGCTTTATTATTAACCATAGCCCTCCTTTCGCTCTCTGCCGTCACCTTCGCCCAATCCTATCCAGGAGATCTTCCACCAGAATATCATTGGTTGGTATATAACAATGATCCAAGTGATTGGCTTGACTGGTTAGCGTATCAGATCAGCTGGGGTGACGGTGAAGTTACCTGGACGGATCTTGATGATGATCACGTCAATATTCCCTGGATTGACCGGAATAATTATGAGTATGACGATAATAATGTAGCAAAACAATCCGTAGAACTGACCCTGCAGACGCGGGCTTTTATCCCCTGCTATCTTGAGATGAAAGTAACGGGCAACCAAGGCCAGACCATGCTGAAAAGTTACGGCCCAGGGGCTGATACCAAAGCAAGCCCCAAAGGCTATCTCTTAACCTTCGATAACGAAATTGGCGGCTTTGTCAGTGAGAGGTGGTATACGTTGGGCCATGGTTCCAATCCCGAAATCAACTTCGACCTGAACGAGGTCTATATCCAAGGTAGTGATGTCTTCAAGGTGGAAGTTTGGGCCAACGGCAACTACAAATACGAAGTCGAAGCCGGACCCTTAACAGCGGAGGATCACGACGGTTCACTTCCCCTGCAAATGAGAAGCGGCTATCGTATGGACCGTTTTGGGGGGACCTTCACTTTCGATGAAGCCGGAAAGATCTGTAATATCGCCGAAAAAGACGCCTGCGAGGAGTTAACGGTCTACCACCAGTTCAGAGTCCCTTATACCCGTAATATCGCTCAAGGCCGCTATGATGGGATTGTGAAATTCCGCGCGGTTACCCTCTAAATTCCATCAACCTTTATTGGTAATCGGCTGGTGTCCGCGCCACACCAGCCGAGATCCTTTAATATCCTTAAGGGAGGAACGGACAATGTTCAAACCAACCCAGCTAAAGGTTTTATTTTGCCTGGTTACTGCTCTCTTAACCTTGGTGTTCATAGCACCGCTTGCGCTCGGGATTGCCCGGGTCGAACCTAGTAAATTCCTTTTTTCTTTGAAGCCAGGCGAGCGGACCACCGGTGCCATTAAAGTTACGAACATTCAGGAAACAGAGACGGAGTATACCGCCGTCATCCACGACTGGACCCTTGACGACCAAGATCGCCTCGTCACCTTTCCCGCCGGAGAGCGGGCCGACTCTCTAGATGGCTTAATCAAATTTAATCCCCGCCGCTTTAAGCTAGCACCGGGGCAAAGCCAGTATGTCCGCTTTACCTTGACCACACCGGTAAATGGGGACTGGATGGAGCGCAGAGGGATTATCTTTTTTGAAGAGAACCGCCCGGCAAAAACTGAGGAGGCTGGTTCAACAGTTGTCATTCAAGTCGGCACTACGGTTTACCTTTCTTTTTCCGAAACTGTCCATTCCTTCCGCACCTACGGTCTGAAAGTCGAGACAGAAGAGAATATAGAGCCTACTCTGCTGCTTGCTCTCGCCAATGAAGGGCAAGCCCATATTCGTTATCAAGTTGCCTACCGCATCACCTCGGCAGACGGCACCCTCTACGAAAAAAACACCTCAGGGGAGCGACTAATCCTCCCGGCAAGCAGGCGCGTAGTCTCCCTGCCTTTTATCAACCGACCACCCGCCGGCAATTATCATCTTGCCGTCCAAATTCGTTTTACGGGAACAAAAGAAACCCTCTCGGCTCAAGTCCCATTTACCATCCCTGATTAAAGCTCCCTTCCCATTGCCATTAGGGCCTTTTGCATTGTTATTTGATTCAACTATTCCGGTACAATATATTGGAGGAAAATAAAGTGGTAAATAGAAGCAATAGTAGCTTTTTTCTTAAAGCGCTAGGCACTGTAATAATCTGCTTCTTGCTTTCGATCACCACCAGCGCTCAGAGTAATCGGCAAGATCCCGAGGATTTTGGGACCAACATTGCCCTGCTGTTCATTAAAACAGGGGAAACGGTCGTTTATCAGGACCCCTACTTCGAACTACTTGATCTTGGCGATTATCTTCTGATCCCGGTGAACCGCCTTGCTTCCCAACTCGACTTGGGTGTTTCATACCAGCGGAGTGAGGATAAAATAGTGCTGACGAATAACCTCACCCAAAAACAAGCCGAGATCTACTTGGAAGACAAAATTTATCGTATCGACGGCCAGTCGCTGGTCAGTAACCAATCCCCACTTTTCTTAGCCAGGGACTTTTATGTGAGCATTCCATTTTTAGAGTTCTTTCTAGAGGCTGACATCAACTGGGATTTTAGGTTCCAAGCCCTAACGATCAACGTAAAAGAGGGCTTGTTCAAAGACAGGTCAACCACCATGGGACCGGAAAAGAGCGCACCAGGAACATCAACCGAGTCGCCGCCCCAAAAAGGTCCACCCTTCGCCCTCAGTTCAATCCGGTATAAATTCGGCCTTGAACACCGGGAAGAAGAGGAATGCCCAGAAACATTGGATGGTTTCTTCAAATTACGCCTCGATGGTTACGCCGGAGAGTGGGCGGTTTCCGCCGCCGGAATCGCCGATTATGACTTTTACGATCATTCTTTGACCCCCGATCTTCCGCTGCTCCGCGCCAAGTACCATAAGGATGACGAATTAATCATCATCGGCAATGCCGAGCTTGACTTAGAAAAAACCATCGGGAAAAAGGAGCTTTGGGGCGTCCTCTACATGACCCCCGACTACCAGGACCAGAATAAATTAATTGCCTATACCGACGTTTCCGGTGTAGCCGCAACCGGCGATCAAGTTTTACTTTACGTAAATGATCGTCTATGGCAGACCGCCCAACCGAACCCCGACGGGAATTACCTTTTTGCTAATGTACCATTAAAAGTTAACCGGGTGAACCAAATCCGAGTGGTGATCCAAACAGCAGATGGGGAAACCAGCGAAACCACGCAAGCGGTGGCAGCTTCTCCCCGGATCATGAAGCAAGCTGGGAATGAACTGCTGGTCGCCTCCGGCCTTTACAAGCAGAAGGAACTGGACGAGTGGCAAGGAGCAATGGTAGGTTACCGGCAAAAAATAGCATTAAGCGAAAATACCACTTATAACCAAGAGACAACAATCTTTGTTCCTTATAACCAATATCCGGATCAAGGTTATATCGGTAGCGACACCGGAGTGGCTTTCCGCCTCAATAAAAACCTTATCTGTACCCTTGATTGGCTAATCGGCGGGGAGGTCCAGACCGACGTTAAAACCGGATTTGAATCATCGTTACTATACTGTTTGGAAAAGGGCTACTTCGAAGGGATTATCTCTTATCTCCCTGCCACGGTTACCCAAGGGGTTGATTCCCGGCCCGGCCAAGGGGTAACCATTCTTTCCGAGCATGAACTGACCAGCGATCTAACCTTCAATACAAAAGGTTACACCACAAAATCCACTCCCGAATCTCACCCCTGGACTTTGGATGGCGCTAATCTAATGCTCACGAAAAGATTCGGCAAGCATAGCCAGAATAGTCTAGCCGGAGGGGTCGGAAAAGAATGGCTGACCCGAAAGGTACAAACGGGGACCTTAGAAGCGGATGAAACGAGCGCCACCATCAAATATATCAGACGAGAAAAGATCGTCGGTACCAAGGCCGAAGCAGAGTTTGTGGACACCGCATATCTTCTTAATGACAATGATCCATACCGCCTGCAGAATCTTAACACCAAATCCGATCTGACCGTTTCCATCGCCCGTAACTTCCTCTTTGGTGTAGCCTTCGATACAGAAAACACCTGGAGGGAAAAAACTTATACTGCCTTAAGTTTACTGGGAGAAACCGACGCCAAATGGAGCATAACCGATGATACTCTTCTCATCGGTAACGTGAAGCTGGAAGGGAGCAAGAAAACCGACTCTTCCTTCCAAATTGAGCAGTTCAAAACCGGCCTTTATCTTCACCATTTTTTTACTCCACACCTTAACGTGTTCGCGGAAGCAAACCGCGTTTCTGAGTTACCCTTTTACACCCAAGATGAGAATTATCTATATACCACCGCCCGCCTGGGGCTTACTTATCATGTCCCTGATCGAACAGGTAAATTCAGCGGGCAGCTTGGTTACCGCTCACCGGTGGGAAGCCGGATGGTTCCCCAGTGGTCTTCGGTTTTTACCTATGAAAAAGAGCTATCTTCCGCCTTCCTACTGGAACTAGCCTTTGAACGCCACTACGATACGCTATGGGATGAAGACCCGGAGCATGTCATCCGCTTTTCCATTGGCCGCGCCCTTGGGTTTGCTGATGGCAAAATCAAACCATACCGCTACTCGGAAGAGGATGACACCACACGCATCGGTGGTAAGGTTTACTTGGACATCAACGGCAACGGCCAATTTGATGCGGATGATCAACCCCTCGACGGAATTAAAATTTTGGTGGACGGACGAATTGCCGAGACTAATCAAGACGGAGAATATATCTTCTCCAGCCTACCCCCAGGCATTTACCGTGTGTATTTCCATCTTCCGTCTTTACCGGCGAATTACACTCCCGTCACCGAGCCCCAGCTGATTCGCCTCCGGGAACAGGAAAACTTCTTCGTTGATTTCGCGGTAACTGTCAACGGCTCCATCAGCGGAAAGGTCTTCATCGATGCGAATGCCAATGGCCGACAGGATGGGAACGAGTCGCCTCTACCCTGGATCGGAGTGATCCTGGATGAAGGCCAGCAAAAAGTCTTTACCGACTCAGACGGAAGCTTCTACTTCGAAGGGGTCGCGCTGGGCGCCCATACGGTCACCCTAGATCCGCAAAGTCTACCTACTGGTCTGACCATCACCGGCTATGAAGTCAAAACGGTGTTCCTAACGGAAGAAGCATTGGATTACCCGGGCCTCCAATTCCCTCTCATCGCCAATTAACATAGATGGCAAAATAAGCGAGGCAGTGATCGAAACTTCGAATCACTGCCTTTTAAATAAATCATTCGGCCATTTATGGTTATTCAAGAGTTGGTAGTTTAGATAAATCTGCCCAGGTCAAACCATCAAGACTATCGGCCCGTAAAGTCGCCCGCAGGTTAGCGGCGGCCGCCCCGACACCAAGGACACGCATCCCAGCCGCCAGTGCCGCTTCCACCCCGGCATCGGCATCCTCGACAACAACACAATGTTCGGGCGGAACGCCCAGTCGTTCTGCCGCCAGCAGAAAAACCTCCGGATCAGGTTTGCTTTTCGATAGATCATTCCCGTCGGCCACCGCATCGAAATAATCTTTTAAGCCGATGCGATCCAAGATTAGCGGCGTATTCTTACTGGAAGAACCCACCGCGATCTTAATTCCGTGTTCCTTCAATCCGGCTAAAATCGGTCCGACTCCGGGCAAAATATTGTCCGGTGTTAGCGCCTGAATTAACTCCCGGTAATAGGCGTTTTTTCGGTCGGCTAGGACCTTTTTCTCTTCATTGGTATAATTGCGATCCGCCCGCTCCAGGATGATCTCCAGGGAATCCATGCGACTAACGCCCCGCAATCGCTGGTTGATCTCAGCGTCAAAATAAATTCCTTCTTCATCCGCTAATTGTTGCCATGCTCGATAGTGACAATCATCGGTTGAGACAATTACCCCATCCAGATCAAAAATAACTGCTCCCTTCATCACACCGGTGCCTCCTTTAGTTAATATGTTCATCAAGTTTTCTTCGCGGTTTTAGGCCAAGTTCCTTTTTTCTTGGTAGTCATTCACCCTGGCTTCCGCCAGGACACCTGAAAGATGGTAAGGGGCTCGCCCTGTAACAATTCATACCTAGTACCAGCTTTGTCCACCGTTACCCTGATTAATCTGCTCTTGTACAATACAGTGAAACTATATTCTTGCCATTGTTCCGGGAGAGTCGGCGCAAAACTCAAAACACCGTCATCAACCCGCATTCCGGCAAAACCATAAACCACACATAACCACGCTCCCCCCATACAGGCGGTGTGAATCCCATCTTTGGTATTACCATTATAATCATCCAGATCCAAACGGACCGTAGCTTGAAAATAGGAATAGGCCTTCTCAGCGTAGCCGAGTTCGGAAGCAACAATACTAAAGATCGACGGCGAGAGGGAAGAATCATGGGTGGTGATCCGCTCATAATAATCATAATTCCGTCTTTTCTGCTCCGGAGAAAACCGGTGACCTAGCAGAAAAAGCGCCAGGATAACGTCGGGTTGTTTGCAAACCTGCGCCCGGTAGATCAGTAAAGGATGATAGTGCAGAAGCAATGGGAAATGGTCGGACGGAGTCGCTGCCAGATCCCAGACCGGTTTATCTAAAAAAGTATCATCTTGCGCATGAATCGACAGCTGCTCATCGTAGGGAATATACATC
>DOID01000025.1:9044-11206 GCA_003511465.1 Bacillota bacterium
GCTAAAAACTCCCGATCTCCAGTGTACTCCACATACTTACTTATAGCATAGGCAATATCCGCATTGATATGGTACTGGGCTGTACCGGCCGGAAAGAAAGGGGAACACTCTTCACCGCCAATCGTCCGCCAGGGGTAAAGCGCGCCCCGCGTAAGACCAAGTTCCAAAGCTCGTGCCCTCGCCTGGTCTAAAATATGATAACGGTATTTTAGGAGCGCTTTACTAATCGACGGCGCATTATGGAGAAAGAAGGGCATGATGTAAATCTCCGTGTCCCAAAAGTAATGCCCTTCATAGCCTTCACCGGTTAATCCTTTCGCACCGATATTGGTGACCCCGTCTTTCCCCACTGCCTGAAGCAAGTGGAAAGCGTTGAATCGTAGTCCTTGCTGGACCAGATCGTCGCCTTTTACTTTAACGTCGCTCTGCTGCCAAAACGCGGCCAAATATTCCTGCTGTTCTTGGCGTAAGCGGTCAAACCCCACCCGTTCCGCCTCCTGAACCAGTGTTTCGGCTTGGGCGCAAAGATCCGTTTCCCCGTCGCGAGCGGTTACATACGCTAAGTATTTAAAGAAGTGAATTGATTCTCCGCTTGCGGCTTGAAATTCATAACTCGCCCCGACCATGTGTTGATCTGCAGCGGTCTCCACCTTTGTCCGTGGGCCCTGCACTTGATTTCGCATGGCGCAGGCCAGATAGAAGCTAGTGTTTTTTGTCCTTTGATAGAGGATACCGCCTGCGGCATCGATCTTACGGCTCACCACTTCAAGTACGCGCCCCTTAAGATGTGAACCGACCCGCGGATCCTTTTCAGCCTGAAGATTCTGAACATCACCATCCAGCGCGGAAAAGAGACGGATTTTTCCGGTAAAATTCAAAGGGGTGATTGTGTAGGCAAGCGCGGCCAAATGTTTGTTGGTTAAAGAGACCAAGCGGGTAATCTCAAGGCGTATTTCTCGACCCGCGGGTGAGCGCCAGACCAAGCTACGTTGCAACACCCCGTTTTTTAGGTCAAGGGTCCGCCGGTACTCCCGCAGCTCACCACAGACCATCTGGAACTCCTCATCCTCGACATAAACCTTAATCAGCTTTCCGTTGGTGATATTCAGCATCGTTTGGCTTTGCGCTGGGTAACCGTGGGCGACCTCCGGATATTTTAGAAGCTCAGTATCATAAAAACCATTAATATAAGTCCCTTCCACACTAGTTCCTGCAGGACCGTTATAGCCTTCTTCAAAATTACCGCGCATCCCCAGATATCCGTTGCCCAAGGAAAAAACGGTTTCATTTCGTAAATTATTCTCAACCTGGAACCTTTCTTCCACGATCTCCCATTCGTGAGCAGGGTAGATTGGTACAACTTCATTTCCTACTCTTTTCATGGCGCTTCTCCTTTACTGCGCATACTTTATTACAGCTTTTATAATCATTCTTTTTACCAATACGATGATTTTCCCTCTTAATTGGGCTTTTTGCGTTGTCCCCATATTCAACTGTCCCAGCACAATATATTGATAGCCGATTTGCAAGCAACACACTATATATTGTGGTGGGCTCTTTTAAAAAGGATACAACGCAAAAAGCTTAATTACAGACAGAAAAAGGCCAAGGTAGATTGTTACCGCCCAGATTGGCGTAATAATTTACCTTGGAAACCCTTCACCTAGCCGGGTCGGAAAAAGGGAACACCATTCCGCCCCGGCGGCAAAGATTATTGGTGGCTAGCGTGAGCGACTTGCTTATCTTTTGTTATCCTGGATATATTTCGCCCACTTCTCTAGGGTCGGTTTTACCGGTTCTCTTTCGATGACGCATTCACGGAAGGATTCATTCAAAGCCTTTTCCACCGCGCCATAGTAAACTAGGTTCGGTCTGGCTTCGGCATGCTCAAGGACGCCACTAATCGCTTCAAAGTAGGGTTCTTGCCAAGCCGCCACTTGCCCGTAAGCGTCGCTCCGCACTGCCGGCCAGCCGTTATAGGTGGTAAGAGCTTCCTGAACTTCTTTCGACATTAAGTATTTCGCAAACTCAATGGCTAGCGCCTTATTGGGAGCGCCGGTCGGAATACCAATCACTTCGCCGCCGAGGACATGGGATTCCTTCACCGGACCGGCCCAACCATTATAGGCTAAGACTTCTTTTTTGCCGCCATCCTTGACAAT
>DOID01000025.1:11349-11930 GCA_003511465.1 Bacillota bacterium
ACATTCATCCCGAAAGGCCAGTTCTGTCCGAGATAAACCGATTCCGTAGCAATATGGGTGTTCATAAAGTTCCAGTTGGCTGTCTTGGAATCGGGAGACAGGTACGGCCAGATTTTTTGTAGAAAAACAAAGGCCTCAAAGCAACCTTGATCATTCAAGACCACCGGGTCCCCACCGGCGCTCCGGCAAAAATCGAAAAGGTGGGTAGCGGTACATGGCGACAGATCAGCTTTAATCGCCATCCGGCCAACACCCTCTTTTTCATAGAAGAATTTCGCCACGGTAAAGAGTTCATCCCAAGTAGTGGGAACCTCTAAGCCGTACTGGGCAAACTTGGCCGAGTTATAGAAAGCAATCTCCACATTCGGACGATAAGGTAAGAAGAACATCTTTCCGTCAAACTCGCCGACTTCCACCAGTGAAGGATAGACGGTGGTGGGAATGAGCGCCCGGTAGGCGGAGAGATCTTCAACTAAGCCTTTCTCCACCAGGGTCGCCAGACGCATATTATCCTGGGCAATCAGGTCGATGTCCATCCGCTTGGCTCTGACCCGCGTCTCCAAGAGTTTCTCGGTGTCTTG
>DOID01000025.1:12093-18157 GCA_003511465.1 Bacillota bacterium
GGGAAGACATGCTCCCGCATTACTTGCCATTCTTCTTCCGCCAAGCCCATGATCACCTTAAGACTGGTCGGCGCCGCTAGGGTAACACCGGAAATTTGAATGCAAAGGATGGCAATTCCTAACAGTAAACGAAATTTTCTCTTCATCAAAATACTCCTCCTTAAATTTGGCTTCTTTTTAACCTAGACCAGTAGGTTCCATTTGGGATTTCCCCAATCACCTCCCTTTAAGTTATCAGCCCCTCCTTTAAAACTTGCAACCGCTGAAATAGAAACAAATTAATACTTCAAAGCGCCGGAGAGATAATCGCTCTTTAAGTAATTTTGGAGCACAAAAGTAACAATCATGACCGGAATAGTTAAAAACACCGCATAGGCCGCTGATTCAAACCAGTTCCCCCGGCGGACATAATAGTAGGTTTTAATCGGCAACGTCGACTCGGCGAGGCAAAGATAAACCGCATAGGTGAACTCATTCCAGGACTCGAGCCAACACAAGATACTACCCGCCGCCATACCGGCCATGGAAAGGGGTAGCACCACTTTCAGCAAAGCCTGGCCTTTGTCACACCCATCAACCAAAGCCGCTTGCTCCAGATCTTTGGGGATCGAATCGAAGGTTCCCGTCATAATCCAGGCCATCAAAGGCAATACCTTGATCAGATGGGCCAAGACCAAGCCGAGATTAGTATCGACCAATCCCCAACGGACAAAGGTTACCGAGATCGGGAGGGCAATTCCGACCTCAGGAAACATACGGGTTGAGAAGATAGCCAGTAACACACCATACTTAATATTACGGGGTAAACGGGAGATGACATAGGCCGCCGGAGCAGCAATCAGCACCCCCAGCACGGCAACGAAGGTTGCCACCACCGTGCTTTTCCATAAGGGCACCCAAATATGGCCTGCTGCTAAAACCTTTTTCCAGTGGTTCCAAGTAAAGTTTTTAATTAAGAAAGGCGGGTGTTGGGTCAAGATATCCTGGGGCGCACTGACGGAGATTTTAAACAAAAGCAAGATAGGTACCAGAATAAAGGCGATCGTTAAGGCGATAAATAGAAACCGCAACCCTTGGTTGAGCCTATGCCGCAACAGTTTAGTGCTGATTTTATGCTCGGCCATGACAAGACCCCTCTGTTCGCTGGTGTTCATTGCTCAACCTCCCTTGAACCCACCATCCCGATATACCCGAAGACGAAGATGGCGATCACCACCATCAGAATGGTGGAAGCAGCCCCGGACGTATGGATGTTGTTATAATCAAAATATTCGCTATAGGCGTAAGTCCCAAGAAACATCGTATTCCGACCGGCGAGCACCATCGGCAATTCAAAGATCCGGAAGGCGTCAATCGCCCGTAAAATCAAAGCAATCGTGAAGAAGGGTTTGATCAGCGGTAAAGTGATATAGAAGAAATTTTGCCGACGGGAAGCCCCGTCAATGGCCGATGCTTCGTAGACTGTGGTTGGAATGCTCTCGAGCCCAGACAGAAGTAGAACAATGACCAAAGGCGTCACTTTCCACATATCGGCTACCGCGACCATGAACAGTGTTCGGAAGCCCCCATTTGCCCAATCAATCGGCAGCTGAATCAGGCCAATCCGGTAGAGAAATTCATTTAGATATCCGTTGGTACTGAAGATGTATAACATGATCACACCGGAAACAACCGTTGGCACCCCCATGGGAATCATAGTAATGGCGCGAAAGATGCCCCGGAACTTATGCTTAGTGGTCAAAAGCAAAGCAACCATCATCCCCACGCTCATCTCCAAACCCAGGCCGATCAATGTGACTAAAAGGGTATTCTTTAAGGCCTCGCCAAACTTTCGACTACCCACAATCTCCCGGTAGTTACCCAAGGTTGGAAACTCCCCGGTGATTTGATCTTGAAAACTAAAGATGATACATTGCAAAACCGGGACAAGGGTAAACCCTAGTACAAAAAGGATTAGTGGCAGAACCATCAGTATTTCCAGCTTATGATGTTTAAAGATTATTCTTAATGTCGCCACCTACTTCACCACCTCATCATTTGCTTCCAGATAAATGTTAACAAAGGGCTCTGTTAAAATGAAGTGAATATCTTTTTACTTTTGTTGTTATCTTGGCCACATGAACGATCAATAAACCGATGCTCATTTAAGCGACGGTAAAAAAGGTGTATATTTTGCGCTTTTTAGGGTTTATTTGTCATCTTTCAACTCTGCTTGCCGCTGCCGCCGTAATTTTGTAAACTAAAAGAGAGAGTGGTCAAAGGGAAGCTTTTTGCGCTGTAATCAAACACAACGCAAAAAGCCCAAGGGGAGGAAGCCTAATGTATACGGTGATGTTAATTGACGACGAACCAATTATTTTAGAAAAATTACGGAATGTCATCGCTTGGCAGCAGGAAAATTGCCAAATCGTGGGCGAGGCAACGAATGGCACCGAAGCCTTGAAACTTTGCCGTGAGTTAAAACCGGAGCTGATCTTCTCCGACATTTACATGCCACTGATGGACGGGATCGAATTGGCGGAAGAGCTCAAGAGTCTGCTTCCAGAGAGTCTGGTCATCCTGATCAGTGGTTACAACGAATTCTCCTATGCCCAGAAAGCTATTGAAGCAGGGGTTTTTCGTTATCTGCTCAAACCAATCCGCGCCGGCGAATTAAGTAGCATCCTCGCGGAAGCCAAGGAATGCTTAGCTGAACGCCACCAAGCCTCTGAAGAAAAAATCAGGTTGCAAAACCTGATTAAAAAGAACCTCCCCGGCTTGCGGGAGAAATTTTTCCTGAAGCTGATCAACGGCGAACTAGGGAAGGAAGATCTCGCGGAACAATTCGCTTTTCTGGAGATCACGCCCAAGGGGAAGTGGTGGGGAACGATCCTCTTTCATCTTGACAACTACCTGCAACTAGTGAAGATGAAAAAAGAAGTTGAGCTACAACTGTACAAATTCCGCCTCCTTGATTTAATCAAAGAACACTTTACGCTCCCGGCCTATTCCTATGCTTTCATCAATAAACCCGATGAAATTGTTCTCCTCTACAGTCTGGAGGATGACCAGCAGGAAAAGGCGTTATACGAAACAACCCTCGCCATCCAAGACGAGATCCTCAAAACCGACGGGATCTCTTTCTCCGCCGGTTTTGGTGGACTTTACCCCGATCTGGTTTCACAGGAAAGATCCTACCAAGAAGCCCGTTTAGCGCTGGAATTCAAAATTTGGACCGGCGCCAATGCCCTGATTCCCTATGAAGATATTGAAAACTCCAAATCAGGACGTCTGCTTTATATTCGCGACCAAGAAACCTTCTCTTCCCTCCTCCGCGCCGGCGATCTAGCAGAAATCATCTGTTTTATCGATGATTTTTTTACGACGATTCAGGTCGATAATTACCTACAAATCGCCAAAAGCTACCTGGATTTAACCGTTTTGGATTTTGTTAATCAGATTATCCGTGCCGTCTTAGAGTTCAGTGGGACGCTAGAAGAAGTCTATACCCCGGACTTCAATCCCTTAGCGAAAATCAACACTTTAGAGACCATTGATGAGCTTAAAGCATGGTTAATTGAACTTTCCAGCCATGCGGTGGCGTTTATTAATCAACACAAACAAAAGGTCGGCCGCAATTTCGTTGATCAAGCCCGGGTTTATATCGAGCAAAATTTCCGTGATCCCGAACTGAACCTGGAACAAGTCGCCAATGCGGTTTTTATTAGCGCCTGTTACTTAAGCCGCCTTTTTAAAGAAGTAACTACTTACCCGCTGACGGAATTCCTAAACCGAACGCGGATCAAAGAAGCAGAAAAACTCTTGATGACCACCCCGGCAAAAATCTACGAAATTGCCAACGACGTTGGGTTTCGCGACAGCCACTATTTTGGCATCGTCTTTAAAAAAATAACCGGGCTTTCGCCCAGTGAATATCGGGATAAAGTCCAGTTGAAGGAGTTCCTTGATTGACCGGGGGAAGTCCACTCACGAATCTTTCCGGCTGACCGGTAGATAAAGATCAACCCTCGTCCCCACGCCCTCCGCACTAGTATAGACTAAGCCATAGTCCATCCCAAAGTACAGTTTAATCCGGGAACTTATATTGATTAAACTGTAACCTTTACCCTCCGTCTCCAAATTGATTTCGGGTTCGGCTAAAGCGGCCTGGAGCTGTGTTACTTTCTCCTTGCTCATCCCCACCCCATCATCGATCACCGACAGCTTAATTAACTCTTGATCAAGCTGATGCCCCAAAACAACCACAGTTCCCCGGCCATTGAGTTTCGGTTTAATTCCATGGTAGATCGCATTCTCGATGATCGGTTGCAAGGTTATTTTCACAATCTCATGTTTTTTGATCCCTTCATCAACATTGATCACATAATCCAACTTATCTTGGTAGCGGATCCGTTGCACCCGTAGGTAATTTTCGGCATGGTCAAGCTCTTCGCCAATTTTTATAATATCGCGCCCGCCCGAAAGGGTCACCCGGAAGATCGTGGATAGTGACTCGAGGAGCTCCACGGCTACTTCCCGTCGCCCGCTTTCTACCATCCACGAGATCGACTCCAGCGTGTTATAGAGAAAATGTGGGTTAATCTGTGCATGGAGCATCTTAAGGGCGATCCTCCGTTTGAAAATTTGTTCCTGATACATCTCCTCCAGTAAATGGGCGAGGTTTTCGATCATCCGGTTTAAGTGTTGGGAAAGCTGTTCAATCTCAATACTTCCTGTTTCATGCACCCGTAAACTTAAATCCCCCGTCTCCACCTTTTGCATGAACGCACAAATATTCTTGATCGGGCGGGTGATGTTGCCGGCTGCAAACACAGCCACCGCCGCAAAAACCGCCAGCACTAGGATCCCCCCAGCTAAGATCCTATTACGAACCACCCCGGCGGAGGCCTGAAATTCCTGACTGGCGATGACCCCCACTAATTTCCAGTTATTCGGAGCAATCTCCTGAAAATGAATAAAGCTATCCTGGCCACTGAATTCCCCTTCAATACTGCCCGCGGAGGCTGCCCCTAGTTGTTGAAGGGAAAGCTCATCCAAAGGCAGCTCCCGTAAGATCAGGTTTTTCTCGCTGGACGCCAAAACCTGCAGCTTTTGGTTGACAATATAGAGTCGCCCAGTCTTGCCGAGGACAATATCTTCGATTAAGTCGGAGAGCCGCGCCAGGTTAATACTGGCGACTAGATAACCGATTCCGGTCCTTGCTTGCGGATCGGAAAGCCATTTGATCACCGCTAGTTGGTTCAGTTCTTCCCGGAGAAGCTCCGGGGGTAAGTTCACCATCAGGCGAGCGCCGACTTGGTTATAAAAAATATCGGACCAGACCGCTCTGCCTTGTGCATCCCGGGCTGTCGCCAGCAACCCCGGGGTTAAATACTGTTCGATCCCATAGGCAGTAAAGTGGTCCCGCCGCCCGATAATCACCATCGTTTTTTCCCGGTAGTTGCCGTAGATAATCAAGTCATCAATTAAGTTTTTCGTTAGACGCCGATCATGAACGCTGACTTGATAATTATTGAGGTTAATCGAATCCACTAAAAGCTTCGCTAGGCTCCGCTGGGAGACCGGGGAACTCCGATCATCCATCATCTGCAACCGGTAATCGGCGGCAATAAAATTAAGGGTGTTTTCGACCATGTTAAACTTGGTTTCAATTTCATCTTTTGTCCGCTTAAGAATTGAAGCCGTATAGATTTTGAAGTTCTTCTTTAACTCAGTAATCGCCTGGGTGTATGCGATCACCGACACAAATATCATGGTCAAAGCAGCGGTAATCACAAAAAAGATCGATACTTGCCGTTGAAAAGATAAACGGTCAAAGATCGATCGTCCCTTGGTTAATTTAATCGCAACACACCCCCAATCCCGCTGGGCCTTAATCTTGGTTTTGCGTGGTGGCAAAAACTTAATACGGGTAAAACTGTTTCATCTCCCGTTCGATGTTGGCAATGGCTTCCGCGGCAGAAATTAAACCGGACAAGGCTTGGTGAAAATTGATCTGCATCGTTTCCGAAATGGCAGGGTAATAGGGGGTGACCGGGCGTGGTTTCGCCGCTAGAAAATTAGG
>DOID01000025.1:18394-24094 GCA_003511465.1 Bacillota bacterium
TTAGATTGGCTGTTAATCATCAGATTCCAGCCACCTAGACACCCGCTACCCACCGTACCTCGGGGTCCCGTTGGTAAGGGCGCGAGTTTGAATTTCCCTTGAATCGCTGAGCCCTCCTGGTTCATCAAAGACCAAGCATAAGGCCAATTTCTGAGGAACAAGGCGTTCCCATCCTGGTAAAAGAGGCGCGCATCTTCTTCTTGATACCAGAGGACCTCCTCCGGCGCTAATTTAAACTTGACCAGATCGACCATGGTTTGCAAAGCCTCGACGGCCTGTGGGGTATTGATCGTCACTCGGTCGCCGTCGAAAATCTGGCCTCCATTACTCCAGATCAGCTCTAAGCCTTGACAAACCAAACCTTCGTATTGATTACCGTGGAAAATATAACCGTATTTAATCCGTCCGGCCGCAATCTGTTCTTGGGCCACGGTGATTAATTCGGTCCAAGACCCGGGGGGCTTGTTTAGGAGATCGCTACGGTAAAAAAGAACGCCGGAATCAGTAAACCACGGAATCGCCCAGATCCGGCTCTGATATGTACAACCTTCAATCGGCCCCGGCAGAAACTGCTCCCGTTCCCCCAGCGCAAAGTAGGGGTCCAGTGGCTCAATCCACCCGGCGGACGCAAACTCGGAGACCCAAATAATATCCCCGGAGAAAACATCAAAACTATTATCCCGGGCCGAGAACGCCGATACATAGAAATTACGACAATCATCCGAACCCCATGAGAGGGTGCGGTGTTCAACTTGGACTTCCTGGTTTTCCGCGTTAAACTGATTAACCAGGCGCCGGATGGCACCGGATGAATCTTCCGCCGGCGTATAGAAAACAATGTTGGTCTTTTGCCCCTTCTGGGCCTTTGTCCCCGACATTAAGACCAACAAACCAAGGAACGCCAGGAGCAAAAGAAACTTCAGCCGTTTCATCAGGCATCACACCTCTTCTTTGTAAGGGCTTTTGCCTTGCCTTTTAACTTAAGGATTCCGCTACAATCCATTGCCGCATGCTTGACTCTATTTTACTTTCATTTAACAATGCTGTCAAATTAGGAACACTCCTTCCGACAAACAATATAGGAAAGGAGGAAAATCCCTTGCCGACAACGCTCAGCCAAGAATTAACGATCAACGGCCATTCCATCCCGGTCAAAAACCTGGATAAAACTTTTTGGCCGGAGGAGGGTTACACGAAAGGCCAGATCATGGAGTATTATATCAAGGTCTGGCCTACACTGGCACCCCACCTTAAGGACCGGCCGCTCTCCCTCGTCCGCTACCCGGAGGGCATTGACGGGCAATATTTTTACCAGAAGAACTTCCCGAAGGCACCGCCCTGGGTAGAAACCCTCCCGCTCCAGTCGGAAGACCGGGTCATCAACTATGTCATAGCCAATAACCTAGAGACCCTGATCTGGGCAGTCAACTTAGGCTGTATTGAGGTCCATCCCTGGTTGTCCACCCGAGACGATCTGGATCTCCCAACCTACATAATTTTCGATCTTGATCCAATGCCACCGGCCACCTTTCGAGAGGCGGTCCAAGTAGCGCTGGCTATAAAATCCCTAACTGACCACCTTAACCTAACCGTCTTTCCGAAAATATCCGGTGCCACCGGCCTCCACCTCTATCTTCCGGTGAAGCCGGTCTATACCTACCAGGAAACCGGAAAATTTGTAGAGCAGCTCGGTAACGCCGTCATCCAGGTCCTTCCCGCGCTTGCCACTAATGAGCGGAAGATCTCAGATCGCGGCGGTAAAGTCTACATTGACCACCTCCAGAACCGGAAAGGAAAAACTATCGCTGCCGTCTACAGTCTCCGCCCCTTACCCGGCGCGCCGGTCTCCATGCCGGTAACCTGGGAAGAGCTCCCTGCGGTCCGTCCTGATCGTTTCACCATCACTTCCGCCCCCGCCCACTTGGCCGCCATCGGCGACCGCTTTGCCCCCCTCTGCTGGCTCCAGCAGGAACTCCCCTCTGAATTGCTGCTATAGAAATATTTACCTCAAGGTTTCACCCATTTTCTTCCGAAATATAACCATCGGCCCCGGGACGAAGGAAGATCCGGCTACCGTAACCTCTGTATTGACAATCGGAGCTAACCAACGGTACGCTGACCGTGGATCGGCTGGGAGATTGTCCCATCAAGACCATAGGTCGAAACCGCTATACGGAACTCCCGGTCTGGGGGACGATGAGGACGGCAATTTAGATGTCGGTTTGTGGACCCGTTTCCAAGTAGGCTGGATCCATGACTTGGGCGGCCTGAATGGTTCAGCAATGCTAGCCCTCCATTTTTAGGTAGTCGCCCACCCTGGCTTCCGCCAGGACACCTGAAAGGAAGAAAATTAAAGCCAGGGTAATGACAGCCCCGGAGGCCACAAACGCTGGTCGTTCGGAGCGGCGCAACTTAAGCTTAAATGCCGACATTTAAGCCGGGAGAATCGACAGACTAGTATTTTCTAGGCGGATGAATCGACAACAAGAAAAAGCCCCCCGCGAACTGTACTACACCGTACAAAGGCGGGGGGGTTTTCATCTCCTTACTCACTTCACCACTTTTAGCTTTCTTTTCCGCCATTTTTCACGCACTTTTCCCGACCAGCCCTTACCGGGAAAGTTATGGGTCCAAGCCCAGTAACGTACACCGTGGGTAAAGGGACCGCGGCCGGAAAATAAGTACACTACAGCGATACTACTTATGGCAGCGAGCGCGAACGCCAGGTTATAACTGATGAAGTACTGATAAAAGATGAGTCCGGCCTGGATCCAAGCCAACCATTGGGCTTTAAGGGGAAAAAGGCCCCACAACAATAGTTCCCGATCAGGATAATTTTTGGCCCACGCCCAGGTTAAACCGGTCAACGGCAACCATAAACCCGCACTACCAATTCGATGAAACACCATGGAAACCTGGATACCCGCAAGGCCGATTCGGCCAACCACCATGGACACCAAGATAAAGGCCAGCCCGGTGACGACCGTCGCGAGCCCGAGAAAAAAACCGTAGGTCTGTCCACTCCAGCTCCGCTCCAAACTTCCTCCGATGTACCAAAACCAAAAGAGGCCAAAAATAAGGGAAAGCAAATCTGAATTCACCAACGGATAGGTCAGCAGTGTCCAGGGGCGCAAATACCAATGGACATTATTAAGACGTAACAAGGAAAAGAGATTGATCCGAAAAATAGAAAGCACATGATGGGCGGCAAAAACCGCCACACATAAAACCATAATCCCCTTGGTGATCGGAATAAAATCACGATACAAAAAACGTCGGAAATCACTAGCATACCGCTTCATTTTTGTTCAAACAACCCCCGTCCACAGTTCTCACAGACTATAATCCCTGAGTTCCCTTTTTTAATCTTCGCCAAAACAGCGGTGGAGATGATCATATGACAATAACCGCAAGTATTTTCCTTGATCGGAATGATTGCGATCCCCCGTAAGGCTTTGGCGGAGCGTTGATAATACTCTAACAACTCTTTAGGTAAAGCCGCTTTAAGCCCACTAACTTCTTTGGTTAGCCTTGCGCAACGGCTCTGTAAAACAGCGACTCTTTTCGCCTCTTCGTCGACGGCACCCACCAGTTGTCCCTGCAGCTCATCCCCTTTTTTTTGCGCCAGAACGAGTTCCTTTTCTTTGGCTTCCAAGAGATAAAGCTGACTTAAGACTGCTTCTTCCCGGTCCGCTTTGGCCTTTTGGTATTCTGCGATGCGACGCTGTAGTTGCTCCAGTTCTTTCGGAGCAGAAATATTTCCGCTGTATAGATTCGCATTCAACTGGCGCAGCTGCACTTCGTAATCCCGGTATTCATCCTCCAACCGATGGTTGGCCATTTTTAGCCGTCCACACTCTTTACGGAGCCGTTCGACCTCATTTAGCGCCTTTTGCACCTGCCCTTTTAGAATGCCGATCGCCTTTTGCCGGTCCGGGTCAGTGAGTTCTTCCTCGCAAGTCGCTAACTGGCGCCGGGCTTCCTGATATTGATATAATAGGAATAACTCCTGTTTTTTATCCATCATAACCTAACTACGAATGGCGCCGAGGAGATCTTTATAGGTATCAATATCCATTCCGATCTCGGAGCGGCGAGCGACAATATCAGAGCCTTTCTCCTTCGAGCACTTAACACACCGTTTGGTTTCCGGCAAAGCCTCAAGGCGCTCCACCGAAATTTCTTTTCCACATAGCTCGCACTTTTTGCCCATTTTAAGAAACCCTCCTTCAGTTGTCCCGGTAAATGAGGCACAGGCCACCAGGATTGTCTATATTAGATCAGACTAAAACAAAGTATAGGGTTTAATCTTTTCTTCATTAAGGTAGATTCGGGCTTTAAACTCAGGAGTTAATAATAGACTCTGTTCTAAATAGGCTTTGATTTTGCCCAGGCCTACCCCTTCAATGGTGTGATGTCCCACCTCTACTAGGGCTAAGCCTATTTGTTCGGCGTAAAGGAAATCATGGTAACCCAGATCCGAAGTGATTAGAACTTCGGCCCCTTTACGCTTCGCCTGACCTAAATATTTCCCACCGCTACCGCCAAGCACCGCGATTTTGCGCACCTCGTCACGGTGAAACCCCCCAAAGCGTAGAGTTTCGCCGCCAAATAAGGTTTTAACGTCCGCTAAAAAAGCGGGAAAAGGCTTTGGCTCGGCTAAGACCCCTACCCGTCCTAACCCGGCACGACCGATCCGTTGGGCGACCGGATAAAGGTCATAGGCTACTTCCTCGTAGGGGTGGGCAGCCAACATTGCCTTGATGATACGCCGTCGATTCCAGACCGGAATGATCGTTTCCAACCGTACCTCAGCGACCGAGGTGTGTTCCCCCTCAACGCCTAGGAAAGGATGGGTCCCGGCCTGTGGCCGAAAGGTACCAACACCCGAAGTACGAAAAGTACAATGGCTGTAATTCCCGATCCAGCCGGCTCCTGCTGCGGTAAGCGCGGCCAAAACTTGTTCCGTATGGTCTTGGGGCACAAAAACCACTAGTTTGAGATATTCTTCCGCGCCCTCTTCCACCGGTTCTACCTGAGTGAGCTGCATGCGCTCGGCCAGGTATTGATTTAACCCATCGGCGGCCCGGTCAAAGTTGGTATGCATCGAATATACAATAAAACCCCCGGCGATGATCTCCTCCCACAATTTGCCCCCCGGACCGTCAAACCGGAGGTTGTTGAGAGGTTTAAAAATCAAGGGGTGATGCGTAACAATGAAATTAGCTTGTTTCTGTCGGGCTTCGGCTAAAACAGGGATGGACAGATCCAAGGCTAGTAAAAGGCCATTTACCTCCCGGTCGTAACGACCGACCTGCAACCCAACATTATCCCAAGATTCCGCCAGCGCCAACGGAGCTAGTTCTTCCAAGATTGAGGTAATTTCTCTCACGGTCGGCAATTTCTTTTATTCCCCTTCTCGGCAAACTGCGGTAGATCACTTTATAAATCATATAAACCTAGGACTGTACATAATAACTCATTTTTAATATTTTCGCGGTTACCTACCCCTTTTCCTGCTTCAACGCCAATCTTTTAACGGCATTTACCTTATTTTACCATTATTAATCCTTCTGATGCGGCGTCACCAAAGGGCTAGGGGACAATACCGTCCACACATGTAAATTACGGTAGTCGCTCACCTAGTTACCTCCAGAGATCACGAAGTGATTAAATTGAAACCAGGTGAGTCGACAAGCC
>DOID01000091.1:0-1944 GCA_003511465.1 Bacillota bacterium
GTTGGGTAAAATCCTCCCCGGGGCGCAATCCCTAAAGTCCAGTGAAGTCGGGCGATGTCTCCTTGGAGTCGGAGTAGCACCCCTCCCACCAGCCCTTCTTCCCGCCAAATCCCATAAAGTTCTGTGCGGAGCGTTAGCGGCAAGGTCCACTTCTGCCAGCGTACACCAAACCGCCAATCGGCCGGTGGCAATTCTTCAGCGTTTTCCTCTTCCAAGGAGGGATCATAAGCGTCAACCTTTTTGGTGGTCGACATCAACCAACTAAGCTTATTTCTGTCGGTGGCTGGATAATCCAAGATCCCGGTAAATTGTAATTTACCGCCCTCTTTCCCACTCCCTTGTTGTTGCCGATTATAACCGCAATTTGCGGATAAATAAGTACTTTTATTAATATTCCACTGCCACTCCAGGCGGAGCGATTGATGATAGTAGTTTCTCCACGAATTTTCCGGGTAAACCCGAGTACTCTCCGCCCAACGGCCAAGGAGGGTGTGGTGGGAAATTCGCCAGGTCAGTTCGTTACTAACCGCCGTTTTCGTAGAGGAGTTCTTAGGTGAAGCATAGGTCTTTCCTTCCCGGGAGAGTTCCCCCTTCCATTGCCAGTCCGGTGCAAGCCGCCAGCGCAGCCGTGAACCAATTATGTACAAATCATAGTTTTCCAAAGTAGTACTGGCGGTAACGTGGCGACGCTCACCTTCCCCCCAGAGGCGGACCGCCACCGGCTTGGAAAGGGTCTTCTCCGCTTCCAACTCCACCCAGTAGAAATCACAGGTCGGGGCGGTCGAATACCGTCCGGCTGTTCCCACCCACCAGTCATTGGTGATCCGCCGTCGTAGTTGGGTCTGGTAATAAACAGGTTGGCTGGGAGAAGAGGGGTTTCGCCACCGCACATCATTGGTCCAGCGAAAATCGGTCGCATAATAACCCCAGCCGCCGCCCACCAGGAGACGGTCTTCCCCCTCCGCCCATTTCAGTTTGGCTGTTACCGGGTCCAGACGCCACTCTCCTTTCGCCACGGCCACCGTTGGTAAATTAAGCAGAAGGATGATGAGCAAGGTTTGGCTAAGACCTTTTCTTGGTCGCAAAGATCCCACCCCCAGCGCGTATTCCCTTCGTTAATTACGCTTTATCCTCACTTGATCTTTCTCCCTTTCCCTCTTCTTTCCTTCTTTTCTTTTTACTTCCACAAATAGCTTGCCCGACATAGGGCTTACATAATAACCGATTACTTTTTCCACTGAATTTATGTTACAATGATAAAATGATCAGAAACGAGGTGAGCAACGTGATCCGTACTCTAATTTGGTTTATCTATTTCTGCCTCTATCTACTCAGCGTGATCCCTGTTTGGCTCCGTCTTAAACGTCTGGCGAAGCAGGGGCGAGAAGACGAAGTAGATGACCTCCTCTTTACAGAAGTCCGCAAATGGGCTCGGTCCTTGCTGAATTTGGCCGGAGCGAAGGTCTCCCTAGATGGAGCTGAGCACGTGCCTGCTACCGGTCCAGTCCTTTTTGTTTGCAATCACCAAGGTTACTTTGATATTCCCCTGCTGTTGGGGTATGTCCACAAACCAATGGCCTTTATCGCCAAAGCCGAAACCAAAAAAATTCCTATAATCAGTTCTTGGATGACCATGATGAAATGTGTCTTTATGAAACGAAATAACTTAAGGCAGTCTTTCGAGGCGATTGAGGAAGGCAGTAGAATCTTGAAAGCAGGGCATTCCTTGGTGATTTTTCCGGAAGGTACCCGTAGTAAAAGCTGTCAAATGGGTCCCTTTAAACCCGGTAGTTTAAAACTTGCCCTCCAGGCACAGGTTCCCATCGTCCCCATCACTATAAACGGTACTTATAAGCTCATGGAAAGACAAGGCTTTTTGATTCGTCAAGCTGAGGTCAATCTCACCATCGCGGAACCAATCCTTCCCCAAGAAGAGACGACGGC
>DOID01000091.1:2299-6648 GCA_003511465.1 Bacillota bacterium
TTTTCCGTAAAACTCTTACCCAATTGGGTATGGACATTGATCTTACAGATTCCAGCCTTGACTGCGGCCGTCACCGCCTCATCAGGAACCCCCGACGCACCGTGTAAAACCAGAGGCACGGCGACCACCTGTCGAATGGCGGCAATCCGCTCAATATCGATTTTTGCCTCTTTAATCTTCATCTTATGCATATTTCCGACGGCAATCGCCAAGGCATCAACGTTGGTCTGTTCCACAAAAGCTTTGGCTTCTTCGGGGCTGGTCATATATTTTTTGAGATCATCCAAGGTAATACCAGTCGGATCCTTCGGTACTTTACCCAACTCCGCTTCGACCGGAACGCCGACAGCATGAGCCGCCAACGCTACTTCTCTGGTGATCCTGACATTCTCGGCAAAAGCCAGTTTTGAACCATCATACATCAGCGAAGTAAATCCGACCCGTAGGCAACGCATATTATAAACAACGTCGACGCCATGGTCTAAGTGTAAAGCCACCGGTACCGAAGCCTTTGCTGCCAAGCTTTTGATGATGGCCGCCATTTCCTCGAGACCGCCATGTTCGGCACCCCCTTGGCTCACCTGGACAATCACCGGGGCCTTTTCTTTCTCCGCAGCCATAACTATGCCTTGCGCCATTTCCAAATTATTAGCATTAAAGGCACCGACCGCGTAACCCTTTTGGCGGGCGTCGAGTAACATACCCTTGGTGCTAACTAAAGACATCTTCGATCACTTCCTTATTCTTCTCAAGGTTTTTCTTCAGAATTGTTTACTTCAACTGATCTTCGTTTGCACTTCGGGTTAGGACTTAAACTTTTTCCACAAACTCTTCCAAAAGACGCATATCGCCAGCAAAGCCTTTGGCCGTAGTTACAGAAGGTGAATAGTTGACAAACTCTTCCGCGGTCATCCCATAAGCCTCATAACCTTCCCGGAAGTAGGGTACTTTCATTAGTTGCGCCAAAATGTCATCCGGGATGTCCTCACCTTTGTGGTTTTCAATGGGCTCTTCTTCATACAGCTTCATGAAATCGCCAATCATATCCGGATTCATCGTATAAACGATGGGTTCGCCGGCCATTTTCTCAATATGCCAGACTTTTAGTTTGTTATCAACAGTCGGTCCGGGGCGAGCGGAACAAAGCAAGAGCTTGCTTTCGAAACCTTCCTGCTCCAGAATTCGGATGGACTTTTTGCATACTGCCAGCCCAGCCCAATGTCGAATCTCTAAATCATCCATGTCGACTCCAACGGCGGCCGCTTGTTCTTTAAATTCTTTCGCTTCTTCAAAGCGACCAAGCATCATGGTGATTACCGAACGCCACTGGCTATAATCGACCCCATTAGCCTGTCCAAGCTCTTTACCAATGCGGACAGCATTGGCAACGGCCAGAATCTGCGGGACGGTAAAACAAACGGTGGCGTTGGTCGGAATTCCTAATGCCGTCAGCAGCATGATGTTGTAAACCCCTTGTTTGGTTGCGGGCGATTTCACCATAATATTGGGCGAAATTGCTTTGAGTCCAACCCCCTGCCGCAGCATCTCACGGGTGTCCGTAATCAACCTGGGATCAACCTGGGCGCTAACATGTCCATATTTATAATTCGACTGTTCAAACATGGGCATATATTTCTTAACGCCTTCGGAGGTAATCTTAGTATAGGTCATCCATGCCTGCTCTTCCAGGGAAGCTCCGGGATGTTTCTCTTTGATCTCTTTAATCCATGGTTTACAGGTTTCCGGGATCCAATCCAGAGTTTCCCTAGTCAGCCGCGGATTGGTTGTAACCCCACGAATCACGGAGTCTTCAGGCTTCTTTTCATTGTAGAGTTTTTGCAACCAATCGGCATACTTTGCTCTCTTCTCTGCGGGAAGTTCGGCAAGAAATTTTTCTGTCCACGCTGAATAAACTAGTGGCGAGGAATCCCACCAAACCTCGAAATCATCACTGATTGCCTGCAGTCGTTCGAGCGGACTTTTGTCAAAAGTCATCTTTCTTCCTCCGTTCTTTTTTTCGTGTTTTATTAATCCAAACTACCTAAACCGAGCAGTTTGTCCATCTCCTGGTACTCCTCAGCATTTGGAACCTTATGATGCCACTCCACTTTGTTTTCGGCGATCGGTAAGCCTTTGCCCTTGATGATTTTAGCGATGATCACTGAAGGTTTGCCGGGGATGAAAGGAACAGCGCCTAAAGCATCGTCGATCTGTTGATAGTCATGACCATCAATCTCTCGGACGCCCCAGCCAAAACTGGACCATTTATCCGCCAGCGGATCGATATTCATCACCTGATCAACGTAATTGCTAACCTGTAAATTGTTCCGGTCAACGATCGCCACCATGTTGTCTAATTTATAGTGGGCAGCGCTCATCGCACCTTCCCAAATTGAACCTTCTTGGGTTTCACCATCGCCTAAAATAGTATATACCTTGTAGTTTTTATGGTCGGCTTTCGCAGCCAAGGCCATACCGATCCCGATATTAAAACCATGTCCGAGCGAGCCGGTATTTGCTTCCACTCCCGGTAGGTCCCGCTCAGGGTGACCACCCAGTTTGGTACCGAGCTTTCGGCAGTAGGTCTTTTGCAACTGTTCATCAAAGAAACCTTTTTTGGCCAAAGTAGCATATAAAGCAAGGCAGCTATGGCCCTTACTTAAGATCAACCGATCCCGCTCCGGCCAGGAAGGATTTTTCGGGTCAAACTTCAGATACCGGGAGTACAAAATCCACATCACATCGGTAATACCCAAAGCAGGTCCTAAATGTCCGGTTCCTGCTCGCGTTGCCATCTTAATGGCTTCTTTCCGCACTTCAGCTGCTTCCTTCTGAAGCTGCTTCATTTCCTCTGCGGTTAACATGCGCAACCCTCCCGTTTTCTAGTTTATAATGTTGAATAAATAACTGCCGGAAACTCCAAATAAGTTGCTTGTTCATTTTAGCTGGGATTACTTCATTTTTTAGGTGCATCAAATATTTTAATCTTAAGTGCGATGATTTTTGCATTTAGTTTAGCGAAACATGACATTGAATTAAAAGCCAATTTAAGCCGTTGTATGGTCCGAAGCGTGCTGTAGCTAGAGTAAAAACCTTAGATTTTAAGAGGCGGAGTTTCCGGTCAGACTTTAAAACAGTGGATTACAATTCATATCTATGAAAAATACGGTAAAATTCATCATAACTGATTCCTGCTTCGCCAATCTCACGGGGATCAATCGTTCCTGGTTTACTCCCGTGGAAGTCGGAACCGCCGGAAAGATAAAGGCGGTTCCCATATTCTGCTTTTATTTCCGCTTCAATTTCTTCTACCGTATTATGCCCTTTATAGCTGGTTTTATCATAGGTATACCGGGCTTCAATCCCATCCAACCCATGCTCGATTAAACGTTCGATGTATTCTGATCGGCTCATTTTTCCCAGTCCCAACGGTTCGACAACTTCGTCGATGAGATGAGGATGGGCCAAAAAGGCCAGACCCCCACAGTCATGGATCAGCTTAATGGCATGAAGTGGATAGATTTTTTCCCGACGAACATTTAATTCCGGATCGTTCTGCACCAAAATTTTGGCGGCTCCCCAATTTTCTGCATAACCCTTCGCGGCCATTTGCTCAAAGATAAACTTTCTTTCGACCGCTTCCGGGTCCCGCCGGTGAACGACCCCGCTTGGGTCGGTGAAACGTAATATTTCATGATCAAAGTCAATCGGCATCCCTTTCTCCGTAAGCAGGTGACAAAGCTTCCGGTAGGCCTCACTTTTACTCAGTTTTGCCCTTTTCATCTCCCGCTGCAGTAAGGCGCTGGACCAATCCAACCCGTACCCAAGGATGTGCACATCATTTACATAGGTATCAGTAGAAAACTCATAGCCGCGCAGGAGAACCAACCCCTGCTGCTGTGCATAGGAACAAATGTCAACCTCTTCACCATTAATCACGACCGTTTCCGGCGGTATAACATCATGATCGGTAATGGCGATCACTTTCATCTTTAAACTTGCCGCGCGGTCAATTAATTCCTGGGGAGTGTTGTTGCCATCAGAACGATTGGTATGACAATGCAAATCACATTCATATCTGTGCCCTTCTTTGTTTGCCATCAAAACACTCCCCCTTTTTACCGGATACGTTACTGTTTACGATACTCTTGCTCGATTTGGTCAACCAAATCCACCTTCGGCTGGGAACGGCCTCCGGCAAATTCGGAGGCGAGCCAAACATCAACCAGTTTGTTGGCAAGTACCGTCCCGATCACCTGTGCTCCAAAGGTAATGATTTGCGCATTATTACTTTTTCTGGCGCGCTCGGCAGAATGGACATCGTGGCAGGTTGCCGCCCGTACCCCGGG
>DOID01000091.1:6805-8726 GCA_003511465.1 Bacillota bacterium
TGTTTCCCTTCCATGATACTGACCGCTACCCGACGTGCGATCTCCGGGTATAAGACCTTTTCCCCTTGATCGCAACCCATATCATCGTATTCCACACCAAGTTCGGTCAGATGGGCTTTGATCGCCTCTTTCATTTCGCAGGCATTCTCATCGCAACCAATTGCTACTCTCATAATGACTCCTCCGTTTCTAAAAGCTTGTGGGCTTCGTCAAAGATGTGATCAGAAGTCAAGCCAAAGAATGCAAAGAGATCCTCTTCTTTGCCCGGAATTCCATAGCGGTCTTTTATCCCCATTCGGCGGACAGTAACCGGATAATGGGTGCTGGTTAATTCGGCGACCGCACTACCCAAACCGCCGATAATACTGTGTTCTTCCACAGTTAAAATACGTTGCGTTTCAGTGGCGGCCTTCAGCACAGCCTCTTCGTCCAGGGGTTTCAGCGTATGCAGATCCAAGACCCGGGCTCTGATGCCCTCCTGGGCTAAGCGATCAGCGGCCAGCATCGCCTCATAAACCAGACGGCCGCAGGCTATAATCGTTAAATCATTACCGTCTCTAATCTTCCGGGCTTTACCGATCACAATAGGTTCCTCGCTGGAAACATGCGGTTCTTTCGCGGTACCCCGGATCCGTAAATAAGCAGGCCCCTCATAATTAATTAACTCTTCAACCAGCCGATAAGTTTCCGCACCATCGGCCGGAGCCAGCACTGTCATATTAGGGATTGAACGCATTAAAGCGACGTCTTCTAACGCCTGATGGGTCATGCCAAGCCAATCGGAACTAAAGCCCACATTGGTGCCGACAATTCTGACGTTTAAGTTGGCAAAAGCAATATCAGTCCGGATCTGTTCACAGGCCCGCATGGTCAGAAAGGTAGCATAGGTTGAAATGAATGGAATCTTACCGCAAAAGGCCAGACCCGCGGCAATACTCATCGCATTTTGTTCCGCAATCCCGACATTGATCGCCCGATCAGCCGCTTCTTTGCGAAAGGCACCAAATCTAGACTCCGAATCAGCGGCCACCGAAAACACCCGCTCATCCTTAAGGCCAAACTCGGTAATCGCTTCGCTAAAGGCTTTTCTCGTCGAAACGTCACTGGTTAGATCAATCGCCATTGGAATACCCCCTTCCTCGCTAGGCTATATGCGTTGTCATTTAATTTTAAAAGTACACCTCGTTGATGAATAAGAGCCTTTGGAAGGCTTTACCGAGCTGGGGCAGAATGATGTTCTCCAGGAACACCATTCTGCACCCAGCAGAAACTCTATACTTCTAACTTAAGCTCTGTTGGTGAAGGCGCGTTTTTCTTCCGGTACCACGATGTCGAATTTCTTGACTTCTTCGATGAAGTTGGCCAACGCTTGACCGGCCTTCACAAAGTATTTCTCGCCTTTCTCTTTGCTGGCGCGTAAGGGATTACCAATGGTGGCGGTATCGGAATACTCATGGTGCTCCATGGGAACCCAGATGTTCTCAGCGCCCATGAAGGTGACCATCCCGGAACCGTCGTGTTTGCTGAAGGCATCGCCCATCCAGCGCGGGGCATGGGTCCGGTCTTGTTTTGCTTTGCTCATATCCATGGCATCCGGGTTGTAGGCCCAAGCGGTGCTGGTTTCTACTTCGCCCGCGTGCCAGCCGGGAGTCTCTTCCGGTGGCCCTTCGAAGATGTCACCCACCAGGGAGTAAGCCCGTTCAGTCGGGGTCTTGTACCAGCACACAAAGCAACCGGTCTCATAGCGAAGCCGACGCAGTACGTCGTCAATGACTTTGGAGTTACTGCCATGGTGGGTAACGAAGATGATTTTGTTGAAGCCATGGTAGATCATGCTCATGGCCAGATCGTAAACAACGGCACGATAGGTGTTACCGGAAAAGGTAAGGGTACCGGTGCCTTTGTGTTGTTCGCCCATGTG
>DOID01000091.1:8839-10489 GCA_003511465.1 Bacillota bacterium
ATGTGGTGGGGGGAATAGCCCACGGGAATGAGTGGGGTGAAACAGGTTTTGGCGATGGGAGCGGCGGCTTCAACCACACCCATGGTGGTGAAGCTGTCAGTCCCTAGCGGACAGTGAGCGCCGTGCTTTTCGCAGGAGCCCATGGGAATGACGATTACATCGTTGGTTTTGAGGTAGTCGCTTACTTCATCATAGCCTTTGTTGATAATGTTCCAGGTTTCTTTTCTTGCCATTGTTTGAGTTCCTCCTTGTGTTGTCCTTTTCGGGGAATTACATGTCTTTTGTTTTATGTTTAACCCACAATAAATTGAGGTTAAATGCAGGTTTGAGTAGCGATCAGTTTCCTTTAGATAAAGCCCAGTTCTTTAATGTTGGACGCGAGGATTGCTTTTTTCTCAGCAGTCAGCGGACGCAACGGGTGCCGCGGATCGCCACCAGAGTATCCAGCCAGATCCATGGCGCTCTTGACGGCAGCCACGCCACCATAACCGGAGACTTTTTTGTTAAGGTCGACCAGGCGCGTGTTGAGCTGTTTTGCCTTTTCCAGGTCGCCGGCGACGAAAGCTTGATAGAGTTGGACACAGGCGTCGGGAAAGACATTGGCCAAGGAAAGCACGCCACCGATCCCGCCTGCCTCTAGCAGGTCGAGGAAGAAACCGGCGGATCCAGCCAGAAGATGAAATTCCTGGTCTTCGGCTGCTTCCAGGTAGTTCTGGTAGTTCCCTTTAGAACTGTCTTTCATCCCAACAACGTTAGGGTGTTCGGCGACGCGTTTTACCACTTCGGCACTGATCAGAATGTCAGCGGCGACAGCTGGGTTGTTGTATAGTAAAACCGGAACCGGCGAAGCGTCGGCGACTTTGATGACATAGTCGGTGAGGGCGTCGTCGTCCATGTATTTCCGGAAGAAGCTCGGCACTAGTAAACTGACCATTTTGGCACCGATTTTAGCTGCTTCTTTGGTAATATCGATGGTTTCTTTAGTGCTCTCGGCGGCGGTCCCTGCCATGATGATTTTGTCCGGTGCCGCGCTATCAATGACGGTTTTAAGGACTTTGAGCCGTTCTTCGACGCTCAGGGATTTGAATTCACCGTTCGTTCCGAGGACGAAGTAGCCACGGAGACCGGTTTGGTTCATCTTTTTAACGTTGTTTACTATTCCTTCGTAGAGGATTTCGTCGTTCTTGAAAGGGGTTACCATTGGAGTAAATACTCCCGCTAACTGTTCTTTAACTGTCATTTTGCTACACCTCCCTATTTTTGCTGCAGATTTGAAAAGTTTGCCACCACTTGGTCGATGAATTCGGCATCGTTAATGTGGGCATTCACCTCCTCAACGGCAATCGAAGGAGCGATCTTCGCTTTGAAGGTTTCAATAAAAACCTGATTACCGCTGGGATCCCACAATTCTTCGCCCTCGCGATTGGGGAAGGAAAAGCCTTTAAGGGGCAAGAGGACTTTAATCGGCCCTCGGGCTTTGTTGAGTTTCTCCGCCACTACTTCCGCCACTTGGCTCAGCTCTTCCGGGGTGAGCCGGACGAGCGTAAGGGTGGGATTGTGGATGATGTATTTCCTTTTTTTCAGTTCAGAGCTGAGCGTATTAACCGGACCCTGAACGCTGTAACCGATGCTACCGGGGGCGATAATTTG
>DOID01000091.1:10670-11776 GCA_003511465.1 Bacillota bacterium
CCGCCGACTAAACGGTCGGCTATTTCGTGTAGGTTGAGGTCAAGGACACCACAGAAAAATCCTTCGCCGATCAGGTCTTCCATAGCAATCCCACCAGTCCCATTTTGGTGGAAGGCGATGACTTCATAGCCCTCTGCTTCCAGCAGCTTTTGGGCCCGCAGGGCACCGGGGGTGGTGGTCCCCAGCATGGATAAAGCCACGGCTTTTTTTCCTTTACAGTCTTTAATCTGACCAGAATTATTCTTTACCATTCCGCAAATCGCGGCTGCAGCATTCTCAAAAATTCGGGTGATCAGACTGTTGGTGCCTTGGACGTCGACCACGGAATGCATCATTAAGACGTCTTTGGTCCCGACAAAGGGCCCAAAGGTGGCGGTTCCGGAGGCAACGGTAGATACCATGAGTTTGGGCACGCCGAAGGGGAGGTTTTTCATGACGGCAGTACCGATGTTGGTCCCCTGCGCACCCCCAAAACTGATGACGCCGTCGAATTCCCCGGCGGCAAACATTTTTTTGGCAATGGCTTGGGCGCCCTTGATCATGACATCAATGCATTTTCCTTTGTTCCCCGTTGCCACTAGGGTGTCAATGTCCATCCCGCCGGCCAGGGCTACTTCTTCCCGACTGATCGCAGGGGTAATCTTGCGCGGCGCGGCCAGTACCCCGGTGTCCATCACGATTACTTGTACGTCTTTGGCTTCAAGCAACTGCTTTAAATATGCCGCCTCGGTCTCTTTCGTGTCCAAGGTCGCGATGAGTAAGATCTGTGCTCCCATGATTGCGTAGAACCTCCTTTGCTGCGTACCTGCCTGAAACTTTACTAATTAACTGATTTTTCCTTGTTCGATCCTTGTTTAAACTTTGTTTTAATTAATATGTTTGCGCTTATCTGTCTCTTGCTTGATTTTAACTTGATTCCTATTACAAACTCTCGAGATTCTGTTTTTCAATATCTATTTCAATCGACCAGGTTGGTCGCTGCCGCGCTGCTTTATTCCTATAATTCGGGAGGTACCGGTCTTGCTGTCTTGCTGTCTGACAGGTTGAAGGAAAAAGAAAAGGATCTGCTCGCGAAGTGTAATAAATGTCATAATCTATTTATTTAA
>DOID01000091.1:11952-16885 GCA_003511465.1 Bacillota bacterium
ATGCAACCTAATGATAATCTAAATATTATAACTTGTCAAGCTGTCTGACAACCTTACCGTAATAAAGTTGTTCGCCTTATTTACCAAAACTCCTGCTGCGATTTGAATATTTTTTAATATTTTATGCCGCCTTGAATACTTCACCCACAAAGTGGTTAATTATGGGAGCTTTCATAGTATTCGGTAAACTTTTGTTTAGCCGCCTGCAGATGATTGATCATACTCTTCCTTGCCATTGAAGATTCGCTCTTCAAGATGGCTTCGTAAATCGCTTCATGATCATCATAGGATTTCCCAAATAAGCGCTCCACCGAAGAAACATCATCCCCCTCTTCCGCCAGACGAATGATGTTATAATATGGTTGCTCCAACTTTAAGAGCGCTTCCTTAATAAATTGAATAAAAAGGCGGTTATCAGAAGCTTCGGCCAGCACAAGATGGAATTCATAGTCAACATTGATAAACTCGTCAACAGTTTTTATGTGCTTGCACTGCTCGAGGGAACTTTTAAGTTCACGCAGGTTAGAATCGGTGCGCCGTTTTGCGGCCAGGTAACATATCTCTCCTTCAATCGCCCGACGGGCTTCCAATGCTTCTAAAAAGCCCATCCGACTCCGAACTGTATCAATAATATGGTCAATTTCATAATGGACACTGGGTTTTTTGATAAAATTACCTTTCCCCGGAATCGATTCTAAAACGCCTAGCGCTTTCAAGCCGCTTAACGCTTCACGAATCGTCGCCCGACTGGTTCCCAAACTCTTCGCCAAACTTGTTTCCGAAGGAAGACAGTTCCCTGGTTGTAGTTTGTTTGTTTGGATCATATCAACAAATTGTTCGATAATCCGGGTTGAGGTGTTTACTGTTTCAACTGGTTTTAGATCAAGACTCGCCATTTTCTTCACCCACACTACTAAATATTTTAATCAAGAAACAAACCAAGCGCTTCTATTACCAGATCATTCCATATCCATTACCAATCTCCCTTTTAATTTACCTTCTTTTATCAATTGGAGACCGTGATTGAGATCCCCCAATTTGATCCTTTGGTCGATCACCGGCTCAATCTGGTTGGCTGTGACTAGCTTCAGACATTCTTCGATATCAGCCTTGGTTGCCGCCCGTGTACTTAGCAGATCAATCTCATGCAAATGTCCCCAAAGCGCATTGAACTTAACTTCTTTACTGTAAGCCACCAGCACCAAATGACCCCCATTATGAACAGCTTTGATCCCTTCGTCGATGCTCTGCTGATGGGCTACAAAATTAACCACGTGATCAGCGCCCAGCCCTTGTGTATAATCGGCTACGATCGTGCTCCAGGAAGGAGCCCCACCGTCAATAACCAGATCAGCGCCGTACGCTTTCATTAAATCAAGCTTTTCCGCGGAAACATCAACCCCGATCACCACTGCTCCTAGCCACTTGGCAATCTGGAGGGCGTGGAGGCCTAATCCTCCGCCCCCACCCACGATCACCAGGGAATCACCCTTTTTCACTTTAGCCCGGCGGACTAGAGCATGGTAACAAGTACCCAGCGCATCAGAGATTACCGCCGCTTGCGGGAAAGATATTGCCTGTGGTTTTGAAATTAAACAATCTTCCGGCACCGTGACGTATTCGGCAAAACCCCCGTTGAACTCAAAACCAATTCTCCCTTTTAGCTGCGGGCAAATGGTCTGTCGACCGCTCAAACAGGTCGGACAGCTATTGCAAGGAATATAGAAGGAGACCAAAACTTCATCGCCTTCGCGAAAACGGCGGACGTTCTCCCCAGTGGCAGCCACCACTCCAGCTACTTCATGGCCGGGAATTAAAGGCAGCTCCTTCGTGGGAACCAACCCGTCCCGGATTTTCAGATCCGTTCCGCAGACCCCGGCGGCTTTAACCTTCAGCAGAACCTCCCCAGGGCCATAGGCTGGCCTGTCAACTTCTTCTAAGGCTAAAGGCTTCATATATTCCCGCAAAACCATCGCTTTCATTTGCTACCACTTCTTTCATTGCTGTCATCCCGGGCTTTTTGCGTTGTTATTTGATAGTTTTATTAGTTTAACGGTTCATCAGTTTACTACCATATAAACCGGTCGGTTTAATCAACAGAATAATCATCATCACCAGGAAGGGGGCCATCTCAGCTAAGGGGGCCCAGATTAAGGCACCAATCGAGACAACCTGACCGACGATGAGCGCCGACACCATGGTTCCCTTGATACTGCCCAAACCGCCAATGATAACCACCATGAAGGCAAATGCCGTAATGCTCATCCCCATTTCCGGGGAGACCATGACGAAGGGAGCATGGATCACGCCGGCCAAAGCCGAAAGTACCGAAGATAGAAGAAAAGTAAGAGTAAAGAGACGATTAATGTTAATCCCTAGCGCTTCCACCTTTTCCGCATCGTCAATCCCAGCCCGGATTGCCGTCCCCAAAATCGTTTTGTTGAGAAAATACTGCACAGCAAGATAGACAACGACGGCCAGAACAATTACGAAAAGACGGTAAATGGGAACACCAGTGCCAAAGATATTCATAATTCCACTAATCGGCGACGCAACCGGTTTTGGTGATAATCCCCAAACATACTTGATCAACCCGACCCCTAATAGGTTTACCCCAAAGGTAAGAATCATCGAAAACATGACCGGTTTCGAATAAACCCGTTTCACAATCAGCCTTTCTACAACGAATGCCGCAACGAGCGTTGTCAGCATCGCACCCAACATCCCCAACCAAAAACTACCGGTGAGCGACGTTACAGTATAAACCATATAAGCGCCGAGAGCATAGTAGAAAAACTGGTCGAGACTGATCATCCGCATGAGACCGTAGCAAAGGGATAGACCGACGGTTAAGAGAAAGTAGATCCCCGACATGCTTAACCCTAAGACAATCGCTGAGATTAATAGTTGCCCATTCATCTAAATCATACTCCCCCTTCTTGAGTCAGCGCCGGTGTTGGTTCGGATTTCTTCGCTGTATACTTTGCCAAGTAGCCCTCCAGCGAACCGACGATCCCTTTTTGTCCAGCTAGCATCACGACAATTAATAATAGTCCGACCAATACTTCCCAGTGCCTAATAAACTGGCTGGCGATATCTTTCAAACCGATAAAGATGAAGGTGCCGACCAAAGGTCCAAACAAGGTCCCGGCGCCTCCCAACATGGAAATGGCTACAGCTTCAGAAGCCGAACTAACACTAGCAATATTGGCGTTAACCATACAGAAATATACGGTATAAAGGGCCCCGGCGAGTCCAGCCGTGGTATTGGCAATCACGAAGGCCAGCCATTTGATGTTATAGGTTTTATAGCCGAGAAACCGCAATTTTTGTTCATTATCTTTCACGCAAAGACAGGTCGCACCAAAGACGGATCTTTTCATTAGATAATTATAAAAGAACCAAACCAGAGCGGCAACGATGAAAGCAAAAAGGTAGATCCCCTTGGGAGAAGTGAGATCGATTACCGGTGTCGGATCCATCCTACTGATCAGAAGCAGTCCGTTGTCGCCAAAGGTCCATTTGACCAGCGCTTTTTGGAAAAGGAAAAAGGTAACAACACAAAAGGCCTGATTACAAAGGGTAAAATACGAACTGTTCAAACGGACGAAAAAGAGTCCCACCAGCATATTAACGACTACACTGGCCAAAACACCCACTAAAATCGCCACGAAAGGGTTGGTGCCAAAATAGTAGAGGTAAATACCGGCACCGTAAGCACCAAAGGCTAAAAAGGCCGGCTGCCCAAAGGAAGTAAGGCCCAGACGCCCAATCAAAAAACTACACCCCATGGCATAAATACTGTAGATGGCAACTTCAGTTAAGAAGGCTGCCGGTAAAAAGGCTTTCAAAAAATACAGCAAGGTAAAAACGATTATAATCGTAGACCAGCTGTTTAGGTACCTTTTCATTTTTCTACTCCTTCCGGTATAAATTTCTTCGCAACAGGTTTACAGATAACAACTATAACTATTATCTTTTATTTTTGCTTCATCTGTGATCTCCGCGACCAGTTTTCCTTCCTTCATCGCGTAAATACGCTCCGCAATGCGGGAAACGAAAGAAAGGTTCTGGCCGACGGTCATGATCGCGCAGTCTTTGCTAAGTTCATGGAAGGTAGTAACTAGGTCATCAACGATACTAGGAGCAAGACCCTCAGTCGGCTCATCAATCAACAATACTTTTGGGTCGCCCAGGATCGCCCGCCCGATCATCAACATCTGTCTTTCTCCTCCGCTTAAAAAAGCGCCTTTCCGGTCAATTAAGATCTTTAGTTTCGGGAAGTGTTTAAACACCTTATCCCAATCGTAATCGCCCGTAGCATAACTGGAGAGTTCTAGATTTTCGCGTACGGTCAAATCAAGAAAAACATGCTTATCCTGGTCGATATACTTGAGTCCCATCCGGGCGACATCATAGGAAGGTTTCCCCACAAGCTCGATCCCGTCATAAACAACTGAGCCACTGGTGGGATTAAGCAAACTGGCAATGGATTTCAACAAGGTGGTCTTTCCCGCGCCATTCCTACCGACAATTGACAACCGCTCTTTAGGTTTAATCTGCAGGCTCACATCAAAGATTACCTTTGATTGTCCGTAGGCAGAATTCAAATTCTTTACTTCAACAATATTCGCCGTTCCCATTTCCATCCCCCTTAATTTCCCCATATGAGGGAATTGCATAATTAGCGTAATTTTGGATTATCATGCAAGAACAAGTAGTAGTCAAGCGCATCCTTGTCCTTTGTTTTCAAGTCAAAAGGTCGTGCCCATAATTCCGGTCAACAGCTCATCGCTTCCTCCGTCTTCCAGTATTCTTTACGAACCCGCTCGCAATTTAATACTTCGTTGGTTTCGCCGGAGGCAATCATTACCCCTTCAACCATCACGCCGACTTTTTCTACCAGATCCTCGATCTTCGAGATTTTATGCTC
>DOID01000027.1:0-3849 GCA_003511465.1 Bacillota bacterium
CCGATGGACAGTGGTTAAAAAGGAAGGGTTATACTGAATTAAACCCGAAAACCGTTTTTGATCATCATTTTGATGGGAAGAACCTGCAGGTCTATCTTTCAACAAGGGTTATTGAAGAACGGGCTAATGTATTGGATCAAGGCACAATTACCTTTAAGTTTAGTGCACCGCTAAAGGATATGATCAGGGTTCAAGTTACTCATTTTGAAGGACAAAGGGATCTGGGGCCTCGATTTACTTTAAATGATGATCCTCAGCAGGAACCGGACTTTGAAGAAAGTGATCCCTATTTAGTGTTTAAAACCGGGAAGTTGAAAGCGAAGATCAACAAAGCAGACTTTTCAATTGATTTTAGCTATGACAACAAGACGATCACAACCAGTTCAAAGAGTTCCACGGGTTACATTCTGAATGCTCAGGGGGAACCCTTTATCAAGCAACAATTGAAACTTAGTGTAGGAGAATGTGTATACGGCTTAGGGGAAAGGTTTACTCCATTTGTAAAAAACGGCCAGGTCGTTGAGATGTGGAATCAGGACGGGGGAACTTCATCAGAAGTTTCTTATAAGAATATCCCCTTTTATCTTACAGATCACAATTATGGGGTCTTTGTTAATCATCCGGAGAAGGTTTCCTATGAAATAGCTTCGGAAAATGTCCAGAATGTCCAGTTTTCTGTACCTGGGGAAAAATTGGACTTCTTTATAATCGGTGGGGACTCCATGAAAGGTGTTTTGCAGAATTATACCAAGCTGACCGGCAAACCACCGCTACCGCCGGCCTGGTCCTTTGGACTGTGGTTGTCAACCTCATTTACAACAGACTATGATGAAGAGACGGTCACCGGTTATATCGAGGGGATGGCCCAGCGCGATATTCCGCTGGAGGTGTTCCATTTTGATTGCTATTGGATGAAAGAGTTCCAGTGGTGTGATTTTTCATGGGATGAGAGCATGTTTCCCGATCCGGTTGGAATGCTAAAACGGCTTAAGGATAAAGGCTTGAAAATATGTGTCTGGATTAATCCTTATATCGCTCAGAAATCAAAGTTATTTGACTATGCAAGGGAAAAAGGATACCTTTTGAAGCTTAAAAATGGAGATGTCTGGCAATGGGATTTGTGGCAGGCGGGAATGGGAATTGTCGATTTTACCAATCAAGAGGCGTGTCAATGGTATCAAGGACTTTTAAAAGGTTTGCTGGAGATGGGGGTGGATTGTTTTAAAACTGATTTTGGGGAGAGAATACCGACCAATGTTGAGTACTGCGATGGATCAGACCCCATGAAGATGCACAATTACTATGCCTATCTTTATAATGAAACCGTATACGAGCTGTTAGAAAAGGAAAAAGGAAAAGCGGAAGCAGTAGTATTTGCCCGCTCAGCAACGGTCGGCGCGCAGAAGTTCCCCGTCCACTGGGGTGGCGACTGTTGGGCAACCTATCAATCCATGGCGGAAAGTTTAAGAGGGGGATTATCTTTATCCATGTCAGGCTTTGGTTTTTGGAGCCATGATATCGGCGGTTTTGAAAGCACTGCTACTCCCGATCTCTATAAAAGATGGGTGGCCTTTGGGATGCTCTCTTCCCACAGCCGTTTGCATGGGAGTAAATCAATAAGGGTTCCATGGGTCTTTGATGAGGAAGCGGTGGCTGTATTACGTTTCTTTACTAAGTTGAAATGCAGTTTGATGCCGTACCTCTATGAAAATGCGTATCGGACCAGTAAAACCGGATGCCCAATGATGCGGTCAATGGTGATGGAATTTACGGACGATCCGGCGTGTAAATATCTTGATACGCAGTACATGTTGGGTGATGCACTGCTGGTCGCGCCTATTTTCAATGACGTCGGGGATGTTACATACTATCTACCGGAAGGAAGATGGACGAATTTCATCACAGGTGAAGAGGTAAGCGGCGGAAAATATGCAGCTGAAAACCATGATTATTTCAGTCTACCGCTAATGGTCAAAGCAAATTCGCTGATTCCGGTGGGTAAAGAAGATGGTAAAGCGGACTATGATTATGCCGATGGCGTTACTTTACATCTATTCAACTTGGAACAGGGAAAAACGGCGGAAGCCAAGGTCAGAAATGCCCAAGGGGAGCTGGAACTAGCGGTTGTGGTGAAAAGAGTTGAAAACACACTACAGGTAAGAGTCAATATTTCAAAGAAGCCATGGGGAATTCTACTAAGAAATATTGAAGCAATAGCGGATCAAAATGACTGTAAAACCGAAAAAACAGCAAAAGGAATAAGGATTATGAATTGCCATGAACAAAAAAGTGATTTTGAGATTGTATTATAAGTGAAACAGTTTATGTTTGGCCGAATAAATGATATTAGCATCTTAAAGAAACTGATCTTTTCTTACGTGTTATTGGTCTTCATTCCTGTGCTGTTCGTAGGTTCCATCTTAACTAAGACCATGTGTCAGTTGGCGCTGGACCAAGCGGTTAATGAGGCTGCCCATAGTGTAGAGCGGATTAAAAAGCGGGTTCTAGAGACCATGCGGGTCTCCATCGTCATTTCTAACCAATATTATCTTGACCAGAATTTGGAGGAGGTTTTGGATCGAACCTATACTTCCACTTGGGATGTTGTTAACGCCTATCGAAATCATCTAACTTTCGATGCGTTCCCGAATTTGTATAGTGAAATTATTTTAATTCGCGCTTACTCCACCAACCCAACGCTCTTAGAAAGCTGGAATGTGATGAAGGTCACTCCGGAGATTCAGCAAGCGGCGTGGTACCAAAAGGCTTTAAAGAACAAAGGCAGGGTGGACTGGGGTTATTTTAGTTTTCCCGAATCGGATAAAGCCTTCTTTACCCTTTATCGTTCGATCACAGCCAACAAGCCGGTGGGGGTCTTAACCGTGAGTGTTAATCCGGAATACCTCTTCAATATCCTCCGGCAAGAGAATTTCGAGACAATGTTAATTGATGATGGGGGACATATCGTGGCGGCCTCGGATCGCTCGCTGGTGGGGCGGGCGGCCCAGGCGGTAAACTTAGGGGGGCCCTGGAACGGGGAGAGTATGATCCGGGAATTAGAGTATCGAGGCGAGGTTTATAAAGTAATCGCGGACCAGATTTCTCTGGAGGCCAGCTATGGTAATCTCCAGATTGTTTCACTCTTTCCGGTCGAACAGATAGTGACCAGGGCTAACCAGGCTAGCAGGCTGGGATGGACGATCATCGTAATTAGCTTACTTTTATCATTCTTCCTAATTTTAGTTTTCTCCCATTTGCTGATGAAAAGAATATTTCTGTTAAACGATGGTGCCTGCCGCGTAGCTTCGGGCGATTTGGATTATTCGCTGACCATCGCCGGACAGGATGAAATCGGACAGTTATCCACTAATCTAAATCAAATGGTTAAGAGTATTAAAAGCCTCTTAGCCGAGGTCTATCAAGTGAATCTCCAAAAAAAGCAATTAGAGATTGAACAGAGAGACATTAAACTTAATATGTTAGCCAACCAGATGAATCCGCATTTTCTCTTTAATGCCTTAGAGACGATCCGGATGAAAGCCCATAGTAGGGGTGAAGCGGAAATTGCCCAGATCGTCAAGGCGCTGGGGAAAATCCTCCGCCGCAATTTGGAAGCAGGCAGTGAATTGACGACGCTGGAGGCCGAATTGGAACTAGTCATTGATTATCTAAAAATCCAGCGGTTTCGGTTTGGTGACAAAATTGATTATCGATTAAAGGTGGCGGAGGAGACCAAAGCCTTCCCAATTTTACCTTTGACCATCCAACCGTTGGTGGAAAATGCGGTGGTACATGGATTAGGACAAAAAGAAGAAAGCGGGACAGTCTGGATCGATATTTGTCAACGGG
>DOID01000027.1:4116-4392 GCA_003511465.1 Bacillota bacterium
GGTTTACGGATCAAAAGTTTGTTCAACCAAGGAACGGAAGTGGAAATCCGGTTGCCGTGGAGAGGGGAGAAAGATGTTTAAGACCTTAGTGATCGATGATGAACCGTTGATTCGTGAAGGCCTTAAAACCATTATTGACTGGACAGAACAGGGATTTGAAATCTGTGGCGAGGCCGCCAATGGTCGCGAGGGTTTGGCGAAGGTCCATGCCCTCCAGCCTGATTTACTGATTTTGGATTTAGAAATGCCGGTCATTGGGGGGCTAGAACTATTAGC
>DOID01000077.1:0-1601 GCA_003511465.1 Bacillota bacterium
TTCCCGAATATTTTAAACAAGTGGCGGTCGCGCTCTTGCCGATGATCTTGCTTTTTGCCTTGTTTCAAAAAGTTTCTATCAAGCTCAGAAAAAAAGCGTTGCTGAAAATATCTATCGGTACGATCTACACCTATCTGGGTCTTGTTCTATTTCTAACAAGTGTCAATGTGGGTTTTATGCCGATCGGGTATCAATTGGGAAGCTCCTTGGGGGGTAATGCGTCTTCTTGGGTCTTAATTCTGTTTGGAACGGTCATGGGATTTTTTGTGGTGGCAGCGGAACCAGCGGTTTTTGTTTTAAAAGAACAGGTCGAAGAGATCACTGGAGGAGCAATCCCCGCTCGCGCCATGGGGATTGGTCTTTCTGTTGGCGTTGCGATCTCTGTTGGTTTAGCTATGGTCCGGATTATCACCGGAATCTCCCTGCTTTATTTTGTCATTCCCGGATATACAATTGCCCTGATTCTTGCAGGGTTTGTCCCACCCTTATTCACCTCGATTGCTTTTGATTCCGGAGCTGTGGCCTCGGGGCCTTTGGCGGCAACTTTTATGCTTCCCTTTGCCATCGGTGCCTGTGAAGCTAAAGGAGGACCTGTTTTTACGGATGCCTTTGGCATAGTAGCTCTGGTAGCGATGACTCCAGTGCTGGTCATCCAATGTTTTGGCTTACTCTATCGGCTAAAAGCCAAGCGGGCGGCGGAAGAAAATATTCTTCCAGTTACCGAAGATGCGATTATTTTATATGATAAAATGGATGCTAGAGCCGAACAGTTAGACCGTGACGGTTGTGGTGGAAAGAAGGCAACGTCGTTCGGAGATTCACCAGTGGATCAGGGAATGGAGGGCTAGTATGATGGAAGGAAAAGCAGATACCCGCTTGGAACTATTAATTACGATCGTAGATTATAGTCTGCGTAAGGTGTTAAGGGATTTATATAAACGAATTAAATTACCGTTTTATCTACAAAGCCAAGGTTATGGTTCAGCTGAATCGGAAATCTATGATTTGCTAGGCTTTGGCAGTCCGAAGAAAATATTCGCAATTAGTATTCAGAACGCCACCACGGCGCGGAGGATCTTAGCTGCCTTGTACGGGCGAATTGGTTTTGACCAACCAGGAACTGGAATTGCCTTCACGATTTCCCTGAGTAGTGTCACCAGTTCGCTGTGGAAAATCTCAAATCAGGCTTGTGATCTTGATCAGATCAAGACGGAAAAGGAGGCGCTGCCGATGGAATTAAAGGAGCCCTATGATTTAGTCGTCGCCATTGTGAATAGAGGTCACAGTGAGTTGGTTATGGAAGCCGCTAAAGGGGCCGGCGCTACTGGGGGGACATTGCTGCACGCCTTAGGGTTGGGATCGAAGGAAGCGGAAAAGTTTCTTGGGATCGCGATCCAATCAGAAAAAGATGTGATCCTAATTTTGACTCCCCGGGAGAAAAAAGCGGCAATTATGGAGCAAATCGCTCATGAAGCCGGAATGCATACAGCTGGAAAGGGAATCTGCTTCTCATTACCTGTTAACACCGCTCTGGGGTTGGAACCCCGTCTTGAACTTGAGTAATAACCCATTGGTAGTGATGATATTTTGTCCCGGGTACT
>DOID01000077.1:1825-2603 GCA_003511465.1 Bacillota bacterium
ATAGACGTGTTTGCACTTAAATGTAAGTTGAACTTAATTAATATGTAATATAAAAGAAGGTAAAGATTGGCTACAATTGAGTTAGACGATTGCCACGAATGATTGATAGAAAGGGTGGATAAAGTGGTTAGGCAAAAAAAGTTAAAAATAACCGGGATGTCCTGTGCCTCTTGTGCGGCCGGGATCGAAAAGAGTCTTAATAGATTAGAAGGCGTACGGCAGGCATCCGTCAATTTAGCCCTTGAGCAGGCAACGGTCGAGTATGATGATCAGGCGGTAAAACCGGAAACGATTACTACAACAATCAAAAGGCTTGGATACGATATAATTGATGATCAAAATACTGAAACGGTGAAGCTCAACGTAAAAGGGATGACTTGTGCAGCCTGTTCGGCCAGGGTTGAAAAGAAGCTCAATCAGCTCCCGGGGGTGGAAAAGGCTGGGGTTAATCTGGCTACTGAGATCGCAACAGTCGAATACGACGGTTCGAAGGTCAAAGTAGCTGATCTGCTCAAAGCCGTGGAGGCCTTGGGCTATCAGGCGGTTCGGGCGGAGGAGATTAGTCGGGACCGGGAAAAGGAAGCACGGGAAAAGGAGACTAGGCGGTTAAGGAGAGAATTTATCATTTCCGCAGTAGTAAGTTCGCCGCTGATGTTGGCGATGTTCCTTAGTATGTTCGGGATCGATGTGCCGTTTTTACATAATGCCTATTTCCAGCTGATCATCGCCACCCCGATTCAGTTTATTATTGGTTCCCGCTTCTATAAAAACGCCTATT
>DOID01000077.1:2821-2990 GCA_003511465.1 Bacillota bacterium
GTGGTGATTATTACCCTGATTCTGTTGGGGAAATACCTAGAAGCAGTGGCCAAGGGTAAAACTTCGGAAGCCATCAAGAAACTCATGGGTTTACAGGCGAAAACAGCGCGGGTAATTAGGAATGGTGAAGAAGTGGATATTCCTATTGCGGAGGTGGAACCCGGAGCGG
>DOID01000077.1:3237-5920 GCA_003511465.1 Bacillota bacterium
TTTAAGTTTGAAGCCACGAAGGTTGGTAAGGATACGGTCTTAGCCCAGATCATCAAGATGGTGGAGGAGGCGCAAGGTTCCAAAGCCCCAATCCAGAAGATCGCGGACCAGGTTTCCGGAGTTTTCGTCCCGGTGGTGATTGGAATCGCCCTGCTGACCTTTGTTCTTTGGTACCTAGTGGCCGGTGATTTAACGTCAGCGATCGTCAGTGCCGTCTCTGTGTTGGTCATTGCCTGTCCGTGCGCTCTTGGTCTGGCCACGCCAACGGCGATTATGGTGGGGACTGGGAAAGGCGCAGAAAACGGGATTTTGATTAAGGGCGGCGAATATCTGGAAATGGCCTACAAATTAAACACGGTGGTGTTGGATAAAACCGGGACGATTACCAAAGGTGAACCCGAAGTGACGGACAGCTTGACCTTGGGTGAGTTGGCACCTGATCAGATTTTGCGGTGGGCCGCGATTGCGGAGAAAAGATCGGAACATCCGTTAGGGGTAGCCATTTATGAAAAGGGAAAAAAAGAGTACGGTCAGCTTCCCGATGCGGATGAGTTTACGGCGATTCCGGGTCGAGGCGTTATGGCGATGGTAGAGGGAAAAGCGATCTACCTTGGGACCCGCAAGTTGATGCTGGACCAAGAGATTGATCTTGGGATGACCGAAACCACCATTGCCGAGCTGGAGGATGCTGGGAAGACCGCCATGTTGATGGCGATTGATCAAAAAGTAGAAGCGATCATCGCAGTGGCGGATACTGTGAAGGAAAACTCCGGGGCAGCCATTGCCGAACTCCAGCAGATGGGGGTGGAAGTCTATATGATCACCGGTGACAACCGAAGAACCGCCGCTGCCATTGCCAAACAGGTTGGGATCACCAATGTGCTGGCCGAGGTGCTTCCGGAACATAAGGCGGAAGAAGTAGAGAAACTGAAAAAACAAGGGAAAATCGTGGCCATGGTCGGCGATGGGATCAATGATGCCCCGGCGCTGGCTACTGCCGACATCGGAATGGCGATCGGAACCGGGACGGATGTGGCCATGGAAGCCGCCGATATTACTTTGATGCGGGGCGATCTAAAAACGATTCCCGCCGCCATCCGTCTTTCCCGGCAGACGATGCGAAAAATCAAGCAGAATTTATTCTGGGCCTTTATTTACAATACCGTCGGGATCCCCTTTGCCGCCTTTGGTCTTTTGAACCCGATGATCGCCGGCGCCGCTATGGCCTTCAGCTCGGTGTCGGTCGTCACGAACTCCCTGGGTTTGAAGAGATTTAACCCTTATAAAAATTGACTTTAAAGCAAAGGACTAGCTAACCGCCGTAAGGGCGGTATTTTTTTATCAAGTACATAATAGTTATTGACATATGTCAATAATAAGGTATAATCGAATTATAAATGACATATGTCAATAACCGTAAAGGGGTGAAATGCAAATGCCAAAAGGAGACGGAACTGGTCCACTGGGCGCTGGCCCATTGTCCAGAGGCGGTTTTGGCTGGTGCACGGGGGCAGGTGCCTTTGGTTCCGGTCCCAGTACGGGTTTTGCCTGTAGACGTGGCTTTTGGGGCAGGGGTCCAGTTCCTGTTCAAGTTTCGGTGCAGAATCAAAAGGAACTTCTCGAGAAAGAAAAGGAGTTCCTCCAGAATCGGTTACAAGCCATTGACCAACAAATAGAAAACATCGAATAGGACTAAGGTGGAGTGACCGGGGGACGCCCCGGTCAGCTCCCACTGTAATTGAGGTGAAGAAATTTGCCGAGGCCAAGAAAGTGGCGAAAAGTATGTGGATTACCGGAAAACAACCGCTTCGGCCCGCTTGATGCGAAGGCCGATCCGGCTAATTTTGTCCAAATGACGGTTGATGAATACGAAACGATCCGGTTAATCGACTTAGAAGGAATGACCCAGGAAGAGTGTGCCCGCCGCATGAATGTCGCCCGCACTACCGTACAGGGTATTTACATCGAAGCACGTAAAAAAGTGGCGACCTCTTTAGTTAATGGTAAAGTACTCTTGATTGAAGGCGGCGAATATCGGCTTTGCGATGGTTTCGGCCCATCCTGTGGCGGCCGGGGTTGCCACCGTCGCCGGTGTAGACGGGGCTCTATGGATTCGGGGGAAATTTAGTAATAGTAAAAAGAACGGAGGAAACTGATGAAAGTAGCAATACCAGTCGAGGAAAAGACAATGACAGGTAAGGTGTGTCCATCCTTTGGGCGGGCCCCTTATTTCCTTATTTATGACCAGGATACTAAGGAAGCGAGTTTTGTGGATAACAGTGCGGCGGACAGTGCAGGCGGAGCGGGGATCAAAGCCGCCCAGATGATCGTTGACAATAAGGCGGATGTCTTATTAACCCCTCGTTGCGGTGAGAATGCCGCCGGAGTTTTGCAGGCGGCCGGGGTTAAGATGTACAAAACAATGGATGAATCAATCGCTGACAATATTAAGGCCTGGAGCGAAGGAAAACTCTCGTCTTTGACCGAGATTCATCCCGGCCTCCATCACCAAGGGGGAAAGTAGCATGCGTGTGGCTGTGCTGAGCGGGAAAGGCGGCACTGGAAAAACCTTAGTAGCTGTAAACTTAGCAGCGGTTGCGCCTACGCATGCTTTGTATATCGATTGTGATGTGGAAGAACCCAATGGACACCTCTTTTTTAAGCCGGAGAATGTACAGAAAAC
>DOID01000077.1:6192-6658 GCA_003511465.1 Bacillota bacterium
CGGAAAAGGAAAAGGTCATTGGGGAGGTGCAAATGGGTCGATCCGGACGGGTCACGGTCAAGACCGGGATTTTAAACCCGGGGGAAGCCTCGGGGATTCCCATCATCAAGCAGTTGTTGACAGCATGTCCAGCGGAAGCAGGATACCTGACCTTTATTGATTGTCCGCCGGGGAGTGCTTGCCCGGTGATGGAGAGTATTAAGGAAGCTGATTATTGCCTTTTGGTGGCCGAACCGACCCTTTTTGGTGTGCACAATCTGAAGATGGTTTATGAGCTGGTGAAGCTGTTTAATAAACCCTTTGGCGCGATCCTCAATAAGTGCCTGGACAAGGCAAACCCGGCGGAAGAATTTTGTATAGATCAGGGCATTCCGATTTTAGATCGGATTCCCTTTGATCAGGAGCTTGGTAGATTGAATGGGGACGGGCTGATTGCCGCACGGGAAAGCGAACATTATCAAGAGTT